>CASBQF010000182.1 GCA_949127775.1 Oscillatoriales cyanobacterium PMM_0080 | reverse complement strand
TCCATATCTTTCTGTATTATTACAAACAAAACTTGCAGCTCATGGCAAAATTTAACGGAGACTCCAAGGGGTTTAACCCCGCGCTAATCTGGTTTGTGTTGTTTACCGTTGGGTTTCGCCTAGTAGGATGTATGCTGCCCGTGAGTATCGGGTTTGGTGTGATCGGCGGCGCGGCAGCAGGTTTAATGGTGGCTTGGTGGCACAACGAACTATTACTCAACCCCAATACAGGTTCTAAGGATAAAAAATCTGACGCTATCCTCGATAAAGAAGTAGTGGAAGTAGACGGGCATAAATACAAAACCTCCCGGCGTGAGGCTACTTCATTCTTTGACTGGCTATCAGAACCCGAGGATCGTCGCTAACTCAATTAACTTTATCTAAATCTCATGTCTTGTAAATTAATCGTAATGCTTGTACGGTTTGATCGATAACTCGAATGACTAGCTTTAAACATTTGAGTTAAACGTTCCGCGCGTGCCTACGGCTGTGGGTAATATTAATTCTGATGCCACCGGATTTAATATCACTTCCTTTCATCCCAAACTCCAAATTGATTCAGTGTGTTAGCTTAAGGTCATTACAGCAAATATTTGCCACAGTCGCCCCCAAACAATCATGTTGCCCCACGAGTTGCAAAGCATTGTCCCAGAACAAACGAACGCCGCTGAAGTTTTTCAGAGACATCAAATTGTCCGCGATTTTTATGATGAAGTTGAGTACCGTCAAGAACTAGAAGCTCACTGCCAGTGGTATTACGCTACAGCCAAGCAGCATCAGCAGGAATTGCAGAAAATGCGGGGAGATTTGAATATCTTGAGTTGGTTCAGTCGTAATAAATCGAGAAAATAAGAATTAAATAAAAAAGATAATTTGTTGTAAGGACTTTAGTTTTGCCGATCGACTAAAAGCCAACGGTTTACTTAAGACAGATCTCCCTGGCACACCCCTTAATAAGGGGGGGAATAAGAATGCTCTCAAAGTCCCCCTTCTTAAGGGGGATTTAGGGGGATCTCCGGGGCATAAATAGTGTTAAGTGAACCGTATTGGACTAAAAGCCAGAGAAAAAACTGAAGTCCTCACAACAAAATCTACAACTGCTATCTGACGACGCCCAAAAACGGATACAAGCCCTGACTTAGGATCGCAAATTAAATAACTTACAATTTTAATTGTTATTGTGGAACAGGCAGGAAAGCCTGTTCAAGACGGGCGGGACGCCCATCCCACAAACTTGTGGAAGTTATTTAATTGGCGTTGCTGAGAAAGGAGTATGATTTGCATCCGAAACTTAGAGTAGGGGCAATTCATGAATTGCCCCTACTCTAAATTTCAGGGATTGCCTTCGCTAGGTGAATCATACCTAAATTCAGCAACGCCATTTGATTCTCATTCCTGAGCGGATCTGATATTGTTTTTGAGCTCCGGCTTCAACTATTGAGAGTGCTAGACTTCAGGAGAACTCAATTCAACTTCATCCTCTTTGAAATGAGCTTTAAACTTTTTGTCAAACTGAACTAGCACCGGCCAATTGGCACTGACGGGTCTGCCATGCCATTCCTGAACGATCGCCACGACTTCTCCTTCCATACCCTTAATATCAAATGGTTGACTGCGATTTTCCGGGTGGTGGTAGACAACAACAGAGTTTTTAATGCAAACGCGATCGCCAACTTTCATAGATTTAAAATTTAGTGTTCTCTCTTCCCAACTTTACAAAGCGTGCAAGTGCAGAACACCTGTAGGCTTTGGGGACAGTCTTTTCATCTTCCCACACAAGTAGAGCGAAAACTCAAATAAAATTGGCGGTTGTCTGTCGGTACTTCAATTCCGGGGAAGTCTCAATGTCGATCGACTCTGATTCGATCCCCACCGCCCGATCGGTTTAAATCCCGATCGGGCAAATTCTCAAGGGCGAGCATTGGTGCAGGTTAATCGATAGGCGATCGACTTAACTGGCTCAACCAACACTCAACATCAACCGCCAGAGTTTGACCCAACTCCAACAACTGCCGAATCGAAGGCAAGTCCCAGCCATCGTCTGAACGGGCGATATCTAAGGCAACAAGGTTGACCGAATTTTCAACCGTCGAAGCAGCTCGCCGTTGCAGCCAGCCCAAACACAGAGGCACAATTTGACTGTAGAGAGAATTGAAATACAGTTCCTGCGATCGATCCAAACACAAATTCAGACGCAGCCGATCGCCCACAGCAATCAAACGCTCGATCGTGCGGATATCAGCTTCTAATTTCACAGACGAGCGTTGATTCAGCGATCCTGCTTGTAGCAGCGCGTCAAGTTCGCGCCAAACCACCCTTTCCAAAATTTGCTTAACTTCAGGAACGTTTAACTGGCTGCGGAGATTACCCGCTTCAGTGGCGATCGCCTCAATGTCCGCCAGCAGCGACTCCGAGTTCTCGGTTTCCTGTTCCAGAGCCTTCGCAGCCGTCAAACAGCGGTGTCCCAACGCCACCTCAGCAGCTACCTGCAACTCCATAGGCACTGGTAAATCATCCCGGTGAAAGGCCATCATCACGCCATAATTTTCCCGGTAAACCTGAGTGTAAAGCTGATCCAACCGAGTCAAATTTTCCTGACTCAACAGTCGCACGATCCGGTGACGTTCCTCGGCGAATAAATCGCGCAAGCTAAAGGATTGGTCTCCAAACAGTCGCACCATTTCCAGAATCGCGTGGGCTGCGGAAGCTTCTTGTAGAACTCCAAACAACCGATCTTTGAGCATAGTGTAAGACCGATCGCTACCAAAAGGCTGAATGCAGCAATGGAAATCCCAGCCGCCGAGGTGGAACGCCGCAAACACAAACTCTTCTGTTTCCCGCGTAATTTCGGAAGTTAACCGCAATTGACCCACAGCCAGAGTCATCGAACCCATCCGCTGAATTTGGAACTCTTGCTGTTGGGCCTGATAGCAATAAACTCGCTCTTCGCGGGAATATTTGGCAAACAGAGAACTAATGGCGTAGTGGGCGGCGACTTCTCGGAGACTAATTTTAGCCGTCGTGACCAATTGACGGTAAACTTCTGCCCCAGTTGTGAAGGATTCAACGTTGCTGGGTGCTTGATCCAGTCGATCGATAAAATCCTGTTCTAACTGGATGCCGCTAACTTCCCCGGCTAATTCCACCGCCCTAGCTGCGTAGCGCAGAATTTGCACGCCTTCGGGGCGAGAAATTTCTTCAAAAAACCAGCCGCAGCTAGTGAACATTAACAGGGCGTGGCGCTGCATTTCCAGCAGCCGCAAAGCGTCTACCTGTTCGGCGGCGTCGAGTTCGCGCACTTGATGCCGATCGAGGAAACTGTCAACATTCGCGGGCGATCGATCGCGCATGACATCTATATATTCATCTCTGGCCTTCCAGGGATCGAGAAACAGCTTGCGCCCCGCTTCCTCATAAATCGGAATCAGTCGATCGCGCAGCCAATTCAGAGTATCCCGCAAAGGACGACGCCATTTTTGGTGCCATCCGCCACCACCACCGCAACCACAATCATCTTGCCAGCGATCGACCCCGTGCGAGCAACTCCAAGCAGTCACGGGTTTTAGTTCCACTTCCCAATCGCTCGGATTTTGGCTTAAATAGTGAGCAAAATTCGTCACCGTCCAACCACGGCGGGGAAACTCTTCTGTAAAAGCGTAGGCGAGGCATTTTTCGGTACTGTTTTTGTGGTGGCCGAAAGTTTCGCCGTCCGTCGCCACTGAGATTAATTGGGCTGGCCGGTGGTCTCCGCGCACCGCTTGACCCAAGCGTCCAGCTAAGTGGTTGCTGTTGCTGAGAACGTCATTGAATCCCATATCTCGCGAGATCGGGCCGTCGTAGAAAAATATATCGATATAAGGAGTATCAGTTGTTGCTTCAGAATTGTGCCCGTTTCTGCGGCTCAAGTTATGACTGCTAAGCGGGGAAAGTTGGTTGGAAACCGACAATCGCAGTTCTGGTTTCAAGTAGCAACGGTAGGGCCTAGTCGGATCGATTTGACCGCCTCCAACTTCGTGCCATTCTGGAGCGTGATTGTTATCGCCCTGAAGGGGGCGGCAGCGTTCGGCTTGGGAGGGGGCTAGGACAATGAAGCGAATGCCGACCGCGACCAAAACTTCGAGGGTGGCGTAGTCTACGGCGGTTTCGGCGAGCCACATTCCTTCGGGTTCGCGATCGAACCGGGAACGGAAATCTGCGACTCCCCAGCGAATTTGGGTGTGTTTATCTCGCTCGTTAGCGAGGGGCATGATGATGTGATTGTATACTTGGGCGATCGCATTGCCGTGTCCATTAAGACGTTGACAGCTTTTGCGATCGGCTTCCAGAATCCGCTGATAGACTTCCGCGTCGTAACGTTCCAGCCAACTCATCAGGGTTGGGCCGATGTTAAAGCTGAGATATTCATAGTTATTGACAATACCAGTAACTTCGCCGCGATCGTTCATGATGCGAGCAAAGGCGTTCGGGCGGTAGCACTCATTATCGATGCGTTCGTTCCAGTCGTGGAAAGGATGGGCGCTACCTTGGCGCTCGATCGAGTCCAAGTAAGGATTTTCCCTAGGCGGCTGGTAAAAGTGACCGTGAATCGTCACGCACACTCCAGTTGCAGTAGCCACGCTACTTTGAATTGGAGCCGTTACAGTTGGCGCAGACACAGGTAGCAAACCAGATTTAGTTTTAGAAATCGAAACCATGCGATCGAATCCTCGAGTAGTTAATGACAATAGAATCAGCCCGATTAATTAGTGAAACCTTAAGCAGCAGGCTTTTGGGCTAGGCATCTGTCGGTAATAAGATTTGGCAGACAAGTTTTGATACATTTTGTAGTATTGCGAGCAAAGCATTCGTTCCAATATGTCGATCGTCGATCCCTGGGTTTTTCTGTCAATGCTTTGCTGTTGAAAGAGTTAAAAAAGGTAGTTTTTGCTGCTTTTTGGCACTTTCGACCCATTTCGGGCTAGTGCTGGCAGTGCTGCTCATTGATAGTTCAGATTTACATTGCTGGATCTTAAAGTATAAACACTTATAATTGCAAGTTTTAGGCAGAAAAATTTAATGTTTGGCGATAAATCTCGATCTGTAGTGTTTTGTATCGGTATTTTGAGGGGCGCGGCCCTTGCTTGTGGCGTATCTTCGGCGGTCGCAGATGCTTTATTTGACCGCGAAGTGCGAAAAAACCACGTTTCTGGCGATCGTTTTGTGCAACAACCCGTTACACAAACTCCTTGGGGGATAATCTCGGCATTCTGAATGCTATCAAAGATCCGTTTTAGCGCGAGTGATAAATTCGCTATACAATCAATCAAGGATGGAGTCCAAATGTGTTAGTTCACCAAATAGAAAATTGAGTATTAGTGATAAAATTAGAGAGTGTGAATTAAGAAATTAATGTTTTTTTTGCAACCCATATAATATGAATTCATCTACAATAGACAAGATTGCAAAAATAACTAGGACGGGCAAGATGCCCGTTCCACAAAAAACATTTTTTCTTGTGGAACAGGCATCTTGCCTGTTACAAAATTCGATTAAAATGAATTTTGCAATCTTGTCTAATATCGTAGCCTAAAAAGTGGACATCAACCAACAAAAAGAACAATTCAGCAACATCTACCTGCAAGCCGTCACCACGGTTGCAGGCTATTCCCTCTACAAACCATCCGTAGACGATGACAGCGTAGACTGGGGAATAGCAGCCAAAGGCGGGACAGGCCCCATCAGAGCACCCCGCTTAGAATTGCAGTTAAAATGTACATCAAGAGATATCCAAGACGATAACTCCATCCGCTACCCCCTCAAACTCAAAAACTATGATGACTTAAGAATGGATAACTTCGCCATTCCCAGAATTTTAGTTGTCGTTTTAATCCCCGAAAAACTAGAAGACTGGTTAACCCAGTCCGAAACACAACTCTGCATCAGAAACTGCGGATATTGGATCTCGTTGCGGGGAAACTCAAAAACACAAAACACAACCGCTGTCACCGCTGTTATCCCCAGAAACAACCAATTTACAGTTGCCGCCCTTCAGTCAATTATGGAGGGAATTAGCCAAGGAGTTCAACCATGAAAGTGACCGTACAAGATAGCCAAACTCTGGAAACAATAGACCTAAATCAACTTAGAAATTACTTACAAACTCACGGCTGGCATGAAGACCAACCTTTCTTAGACAATGCCATACTTTGGCATAAGCCAACAGCCGATGGAGAAGAATTAGAAATATTGCTACCTAATCGGCAAAATCTCGGAGATTACGCAGCCCGCATCCGCGAGGCAATCCAAACCCTAGAAAATGCCGAAAATCGCCCCCAATTTGAAATTTTAAGCGAACTACTTACCAGCATTCCCAACACGATAATTCAGGGAATTGTTATGCAAATTCACACCCCAAATACCCAAAAATTAAGTGGCGAAATTACTCTATTAGGCCTGGTTGCTGACAAATTGCGTAAAATTCAAACCTCACTCGCAGACAAAGATTATATCCTGGCTATTAAAGCTTATCAAGAACGCTTACCGATTCTCTGTAGCGGCGACTTAATCAAAGACAACAACACCTTCATCCTCAAAAACCCCCACAATTTAACCCTCGATGAATTGTGGTAAAACTAACAGATTTTGTAGATATAGCAGTCCTAAATCAGTTGTGTAATTCTTGTAGGGGCACCCCCCGTGGTTGCCCTCTTTACGCTGGGGGTAGGCACGGGGGCACTACCCCTACCCCCTACATATGTACAAATCATTTAGGATTGCTATATCTCTATTAGAAGCCTTCTAAACAGATATCAAGTTCCTTCGCAAAAACCTCCGGCGCATCCAGCATCAGCCAGTGTCCAGTATTGGGGATCGTAGTAGTCGTCAGTGTCGGGCGCAGGATGTGGAGGCTGAAGGGAAAAGCATTGGAAGGAGCAATAATTGCGTGGGCTCGTGTTCCAGGGGCTGCTAGATATCGATCGAGCGCATCCACTGCTTCAAAGGCAAACATACCACGATACATTCCCAGCAGTCGATCGCGCGGAGTGGCAGCCAAATTAGCCAAAATGCGATCGCACGTACCCGCCAGACTTCCTGTCAGCGCTTCATTGAAGCCCGCTTCCACAGCAGGCCGCCAATCGTCCGTCTCCAGCACCCTCTGGAACGGAACGAGCCATGCCTCGTACACCTCTACGGAGAGCTGCGTAAAGTCTCCAGGCGGGTCTACCAGAACTAACTGCGCGATGCGGTGCGGTGCGATCGCCGCTGCTGCAAGAGCGATATCAGCACCGAAACTGTGCCCGACGATCGCCACTCGATCGATCCCCAACTCATCCAGCACGGCGAAAACATCCGCAGCACAAGCAGCCGGGGCATAATTGCCATCCTCCGGCGGTGCGGAATCACCGTGTCCCCGCACATCCAGGGCGATCGCCCGTCGGGTACTCCCAATACGTGCCAACTGCGCCTCCCAGAGGCTCGCAGAAAGCACCATACCGTGCACAAACACCACGGGTACAGGCTCCGACTTCCCAGCCGTTACAGGGGGACTGGCTTCTTGAATGTGAATATTGCCGATCGGTCTTTTGAGAATTGTCGATCGCATAAAATCTGCTCCTATTTTAGTTTTTTTTTTCACACAACCAATTTTACATCTGTTACTCCTTGCCGCAATTCATACTGTCCTTTCACCCAAAACTGTTGAATCTTTTTACCCAAAAACGGAGAAACTTGCATCATCAACAAACGCAACAATCCATTTTTTCGGAGTTGCTCACCTTTCCACGCTTCTTGTGCTTGCAGTTGTTGGGCGCGAATAATTTCTGGTTCCCGTTCTGCCTGAATCTGCGATAATACTAAATCAATATCCTCATAATTAGCCTCTGTTTTCAATAAAGGTACAAGGTGATTAGCCGCCACAATTACATCACGGAATGCCATGTTAATTCCTTGAGCGCGAACCGGAGACATTGGGTGTGCAGCATCCCCCAAAAGTATGATTCCAGGCTGATACCAGCGCGGACAGCGACCAACCACAACAGACAATCGCATTGGAGACTCGATCGAATCCGCGCAGTTGCGGAAATGCTCCGCCATCCACAAAGGCGATAGCGATGCAAAAGTTTCGGCCCAATCTGCGTGTTTGCGATCGGTTTGATCGTCCGCCGATAACACCCAAGCTAGATGCAGTTTTCCATCTTCTGCACCGTGAAAAACACTGAATCCGCTACCATTATTCAGGATAGAATAAAAGACATTATCCGCCACAAATTTCGGATGGGCAGCAAGTTTAAACCACAGTACATCTATACTCTTCGGCTGTTTTACTAACTCCAGTCCAGCACGCTGTCGTACAACCGAGTTTCTACCATCCGTACCGATGACAAGCGCCGCCGAAATCTCTCGCCCATCTGCTAATTTTACGCCCGAAGTGCGATCGGCATTATACAATAAATCTTTGACCGGAACACCTGAGATCAATTCAAACTCTGGATGCAACTGAGCTTCTGCAATTAGCGCTGCGAGTAAAGGCGGTTGAGAAACTAGCGTACAAGGTCGATTTGAGCCCATTGGTTCATCAACTCGAAACAATTGTCGATCGCCCAAAATGAACTCCCAGGCATCAATTTGTCGGTGTGGTACACTTTCCAGCATTGGTAACAAGCCCATTTGGGCGATCGCATCCAATCCGCTGGGCATCAATCCCTCACCACGAAACACTCGGTAAGAATCTTTTGCAGCCTCAATCAAAGTAACAGCAATACCCCGTTTTACCAACAACAAAGCCAGCGTCGCACCAGTTGGCCCCGCTCCCACAATTACAACTTTCGTCATTACCATTTTCGATTATTTATTACGGATATTTAAATTTTAACCAAGGTATCAAAGCAGGCGAAATAGTCTATTCCAGCTATTTCTGGAGTCCCTGCTGAAAAGTCTTAATTGCATCCACATGATTCACCATATTGATGCAACGTAACAACAAATCCAGATCGATTCCTGTCACTTCCTCACTATTAGAAATTTTTTCATATTCTAGTGTAATTCCCTCTCCCCGCAAGTGATAAACCTCTAACAATCCGTCTTCCCAGAACCATACTTCGGGAATTTTCAGTCGCTTGTATGCCTCAAGTTTGTCGATACCACCACTAGAAAAAACGATCTCGATCACCAAATCGGGTAGCCTGCGACCAGGAGCAAGTTTATAAGATTCATCTGCTTCTCGTTTCACTTTTCCGGTTTCACTTTCTAGAGTCATTGAGCCAGTTGGAGTAAAGTCAAATCCCGCCATCAGCAGGTACAGTTCCAACAATCCAGCTATCCTCTTTTTAACAGTTTCGTGGGGTTCTCCAGGCATTAGTTTAATCTCCAAAATTCCATCCAGGAAAGAAAGTCGATATCCTGGACGGTCTAACAATTGCTCAACTGCTTTGAACTCTCTCCAAGTGAGTCCTTCAAACAGTAGGGGTGATTCTTTTTTGGGTGGTGCGATGGTTGCTGCGGTCATTTGAGTCTCCAGTTTTTTTCCAGAGTAGAAAAGATTGGGTTTGGAGGAAAATTTGAGGGTGCATCTCATTTTTGGAAGCAAAGCCGAAGCATTCCGGCAGACAATTTATTACTGAAAACCAGACATTTACTGCCAGAATACTTCGCCCTGCGAAGATATTTGCCAAAATGAGATGAGGTGCACCCACAACTTATTTTATTATAGCTGTTAAGCTGTTCTACACTTAAATTAGATGTTGAAAAACAATCAAACTCTTGTGGGGTGGGCGTCCCGCCCGCTCTAAATATACAATTCAAATGCGCAACAGCTTAGCACATCATCATAACTTTTAAAGCTGTCAATCCAATTGTTCTAAATTGTCATAAATTGAGCACCGATTCGCTAGAAATGAAAATAATTGGTCCCCAATTCTGGGAATGAGTTATTTTCGCTCCTAATCTTTTCCCGTAACACTCTAACATAGATATAGCCTAAATTAGGTTGATATTTCTGAAAGAACGAGCTTGCCAATTGTCTTCCCAGATTCCAGCAAAGCGTGTGCTTTTGCCAAGTTGATGGCATTGAGTGATCCCAGATTTTGAGTCATCGTCGTTTTCAAAATTCCTCGATCGACCAAATCTGCAACTTGATTCAATAATTCGTGTTGAGACTGAATATCATCTGTCTCATACATTGACTTAGTAAACATAAATTCCCAAGCAAAAGTAACACTCTTACTCTTGATCAAGTTCATATCGAGAGGGTTTTTCGCTTCGACGATCGAACAAATCTTTCCCTGTGGTTTAATGACATCTGCCATGTCTTTGAAATGCCGCTCTGTATCGTTGAAGCACAAAATATAATCAACTTCCTTTACCGCAATATTTTCCAGAGATGATGCAAATGGTTCGTGATAATCTATGCAATAATTACTTCCCATTTTGAAACACCAATCAATCGATTCTTTTCTAGATGCAGTAGCAATAACTTGCAGCCCAGCCACCTGTGCAGCCAGTTGAATCGCAATGGAACCAACACCTCCTGCGCCACCAATAATTAGCACTTTACTTGCTTGATTCTTTGGTGTTTGCTGCGGTTCAATTCCCAACCGTTCAAACAAAGATTCCCAGGCGGTGATTGTTGTCAAAGGAAGTGCAGCCGCTTCAGAAAACGAGAGAGTTGCAGGTTTTTTGCCCACAATTCGTTCATCAACTAACTGATATTCGCTGTTGCTGCCGGGACGAGTGATACTACCGGCATAATAGACTTCATCACCTGGTTTGAACAAAGATACTCGATCGCCTACTTGTTCCACAATTCCCGCCGCATCCCAGCCCAGAATGCTCGGTGTTACTCGCTTTTCTTTGACAGACTGTCTAATTTTATAATCTACTGGATTGACAGAAACTGCTTTGACTTTGATCAGCAAATCTCTGTGGCTAGGTTGAGGTTTTTCGAGGTCAATCTCAGCGAAACAGTCTGGATCGCTTGCAGGTAGATATTGATAAATGCCGATCGCCTTCATAGAAAAAATCCACTATTATTGTTGTCATGGATGAATTTAACACAGCATCGACGGCTAATTTTTAAGATATTTTCAAACATCCTCCACTGTAAATCCGATTTCCTGCCCGTAGGAAAGTTCCAGCGTATGACCATCTGGATCTCGCAAAAAAGCCCAATAGCCGATCGGATATCCAGCATCTTTTGCTTCCTCAAGTAGTACGCCTTCTTGACGTGCCTTGTTGCAGAGTTCGTTCATATATTCGCGACTTTTGCAGCCAACCCCCAGGTGTGCGAGTGGAGACAAAACCGGATGTACCGAATCTTTTTGAATTAGTACAATTACAAAAGGACGAGTGCGATCGGAAAGCCATACCACAGCAACACCTGCTTCTGCATCAACGCGACGGTGAACGACTTGCATTGCAGCATACTTCGAGTAAAATTCAATACTTTGCTCAACATCTGAAACGGGGAGTGCGATGTGAGTGAGGCCGATATCAATCATTTGTTATTTTCCTCCATTATTAGACTTAGAATTTTACAAAATAACTTCATAATGTTCCACTATCGGAAATGGATCATAAAAGTGATGCAATAAAGAACGCCACTTTTGATAATCTGGCGATTCTCGAAATCCCACAGTATGGTCTGCCAAAGTCTGCCAACGCACCAGCAGAATATAACGATTTGTGTTTTCTATGCACCGTTGCAGCTCGTGCGAGATATAACCCGGCATAGAAGATATAATCGCTGAAGCTGTTTTGAAAGCGATTTCAAACTCAGCAGTCATATTAGGTTTAATATCAAGAATTGCAACTTCTAATATCATAGATTTAAGGTGAATTATGCCTAAATTTTTCCTGAATAGCAGCATTTTCTATCTGGTTCCGAAATATATCGAGCATTCCGATAACTTCTCTATGTAACTCTAGATATTCATCCCTATCAAACACCAAATAATTACCATATGCAATTTCGTTTCTTGTCTTTAAAAGCTGAGTATCAATTAATTTTGACTTTTGAGAGTAGCTTGAAAAGTCAATCCCAAGACTATAAGTTATTTCTTTTAATATTTCCGAAGAGAGATTCGATGCAGTAGATATTGAATCTTTAGGTAGTATACATTTTTGATCTAGTTCATAAATAAAAAAATCACAAACAGGTATGTATAATGATGCCTTATTTGTTTCTTTTCCCTCCTTAAGTTTTTCTTTCATAGCCAAAGCTAAAAAATTACTAGAAAGCTCCTTATAGGTAAGCTTTTTCAGCCTAACATATTCTAGATAAGAGTTTGCTGCTAACTTGACAAAACCTTCCCAATGGGAATAGAGAATACATACTCCACTCCGAACTAATGCTTTATGTCTTTGGTCAGAAACATTTTTCGATTCTATTAAAGATTTCATTTCTGAAAGTTCTTTCTTTCGCCAAGCAAGATCGGTAGCTAGTCTATCACTTAATTCTTCCGCTGTTCGGATACTCATAAACGTGAAAATACCTTTCTACCAAGCGGAATCAGATAGGGTAAGCGTCTTGCTGCATTCATTCCAGCTCCCGACCATTGTTTATAAATTTGATTTGACCAAATAGTTTTTATACGATTAGATATTTGGTCTATTTCAATTGGATTTTGATAGTTGTATCCAATTCCTAGTGCTACCACCTCATATAAAGATAATAGAAAGCCTCCCAGGAATTTATCCTGATCCGATTTATATCGCTTGAAGCTATCATCTCCCATAGCTCGATCGAGAAGATTGAATGTTACATCGAACGCTCTCTCTATATGGCTGAAATCCAAATCTTTTTTAACAGCCATTTCACGCATTCTAGCAGTTAGGAACTCGCTCACATCACCACCCAACTTTTTAAGACTTGCATTATCTTGGTCGAAGAGAAGAATAAAACGCAATACTAATTCCATATCATACTGTTCTTCATAGAGTCGATCGCTCAAAGCAATGCAGCTTTTAAATGACTCGCGATCGGCCAGTGAACGCATCAAATCATACAATTTTTTATTCAACATTAAAAGAATGCAATTTCTTACTTCTTGTGGTGTAGCAATTGACCCTCCTGTATTTAGCCGCTGAAATAGTTCATATTTAATCATTTCATCGCTTTCTTTTTCAACAATATTAACCGATATTTTGGCTCGCTTGATTAATAAACGCTGTACCTGACTAAAAGAGTTATCTTTGTCGTCTGGATCGTCCCATTTTTTACCTTTCAAGGAAGGCAAATATGTAGTTTCTTGTAAGGCAAAAAAAGATGTTTCTCGCTCTTGATTGTCGGGCTTCAAAAGACCTACAAATTCATAGATAGTTGAGAGTCTCTGCAAACCATCGATCACATCCCAAATTCCATCATCTCTTTGGCTAACAAAAATCGGTGGGATCGGTATGCCTAAAAGAATTGATTCTATAAAAGTTGATTTTTGATAATCAGACCACCGAAAAAACCTTTGAAAATCTGGGTGAATATCGATTTCCTTACTCTCATAAAGACTGATCCACTCGCCAATAGACATTGAGTAGCTATCTGTCCGAATTTCTTGCCTTGTTCTTTCAATTTCTTCTTGTAGAGGCATGGTTGAAGCAGTCCTAAGTATTATTATGTATAGCTATTATTGCAGAATCGCAATACTTTTATATTATATCACTAGGCGAACATCTGAAAAAAAGATCGCCTAGTGATTGATACAAGGAAATTTGCTCTTAAACAAAAAATATTTGGTTCTGAAACAGGCAAGATGTCTGTTATTGAGACTCGTGGAAGATGTGAATTTCAATCAAACTCAAGCTTCGATCGCCCGAATCGACTCCAACTCGCGTAAAAGAGGCAATCCAGAAGGTGCAATTTCTTTTGGTGGAACCTGACGTGGTGAAGTTTCCAGGTATTTTCCGTCGTGAATTAGCGGCACAACATTCATCCGGTGGGGGCGGGTGTAGTAGCGGTGCGTTGGTTCCGTTTTTTGCCTTTCTTGCAAGCTGTCGTTAGCAATTTTCTTGCGCAGTTTGACGATCGCATCCATGATAGCTTCTGGCCTGGGCGGACATCCAGGCAAATAAACATCCACGGGAATTAGTTTGTCCACACCCCGCACCACCGTAGGAGAATCGGCACTAAACATTCCGCCCGTAATCGTGCAAGCACCCATTGCAATCACGTATTTGGGCTCTGGCATTTGTTCGTAAAGCCGCACCAAAACCGGAGCGTACTTCATCGTAATTGTGCCCGCAGTAATCATCAAATCTGCCTGTCGGGGAGACATCCGCGGAAACATCCCAAATCGTTCCAAATCGAAGCGGGAAGCGATCATGGCACTAAACTCAATGAAGCAGCAAGCAGTGCCAAACATCAGCGGATACAGACTCGACATTTTTGCCCAGTTGCAAAGGTCATCGACTGTTGTGAAAATTACGTTTTCCGATAGCTGTTGCGTAACTTCGGGATAAGCTGCCGGATTGGCGATCGACAAATCTTCTAATGTAGTTTCAGGTGAATTCATGGTGACAAAACTCCTGGATCAATATAGCTGTTGGTTGTTAGTTAACAGCTTTAGACTCTCTGAGCCATGCTTGACAGAGCGATCGAACCCGTCGAAAACTTGATAAAAATGTCCGTGAGATTATCGGATTCAAAATTGGGTTCAAAAAGTTGAAAGCAAACACAGTCTCGGCTTAATTATGGCATCGCATTTTAGCTCCCGCCACCAACTGTCAGATATCTTGACACTCCCACACTCTCCCATCTTGATCGCAGGAAATTTATCTGTGTAGCAGCTTAGTTTTCGGCTGAGTCATTTTCAAAAGCTCGCGACAGCTTTTCAATTTTATGAAGTTATGTTCGCAAACTTCTGACTAAATCAGGTGAGTGCGATCGCCCACCACAACTTTAAGCCAACACCCAATTCCTCGGCGCTCTCGGTTTGTTAAACTTTCTGGCAGGCTATGATTGACCGTTGGGAGCTTTTCAAAATCCAAATGCTGAATACACAAACAATAATTTCCAGCCTGCTGTTATTTATCCCGATTTCCATCGCCGGACACTTTCTCGGCTGGGAATCCTCCACAATCTTCATCACATCAGCCCTAGCCATCATCCCGCTAGCAGCCTGGATGGGGACAGCCACCGAAGAAATTGCCGTCGTCCTCGGCGCCAACTTGGGGGGTTTGCTAAACGCTACCTTCGGAAATGCCACGGAATTGATTATCGGCATCGTCGCCCTGAATGCCGGACTGATAGATGTTGTCAAGGCCAGCATCACCGGTTCAATTATGAGCAACCTGCTGCTGGTGATGGGATTTGCGATGCTGCTGGGTGGCTTGCGCTACAAAGAACAAGAATTTCAGTCAACAGTCGCCCGGTTGAACGCTTCAGCGATGAACTTAGCCGTGATTGCCATTTTGGTGCCGACAGCAGTTAATTTCACCTCTACAGGCATTGCTCCAGAAACTATGCAGAACCTCTCTAGCGCTGTTGCTGTAGTTCTGATTATTGTCTACGTGCTAACACTGCTGTTTTCGATGAAAACCCACAGTTATCTGTATGACGTAGGAGTGGCAGAAAATGAAATGCTCGAAGAATTAGCCGAAAATAACTTAGCACCAGACAGTCCCGACCACAAAGTAAATCTGCCACTCTGGATTGGGGTGCTGTTGACCTGTACTGTGATGGTGGCGATCGAGTCGGAACTCCTAGTCGATACTCTAGAAGAAGCGACGGCGCGTTTGGGGCTGACTTCCCTGTTTACGGGGGTGATTTTAGTGCCGATTATTGGCAATGCGGCCGAACACACGACTGCGGTGACGGTGGCGATGAAAAATAAAATGGATTTGTCGGTTTCTGTGGCCGTAGGTTCGAGTTTGCAAATTGCTTTGTTTGTTGCCCCGGTGTTGGTTTTGGCAGGTTATTTCCTGGGCAAACCGATGGACTTGAACTTCAACCCGTTTGAACTTGTAGCGGTTGCGGTGTCGGTGCTGATCGCCAATTCTATCAGTTCTGATGGCAAGTCTAACTGGCTCGAAGGTACTTTGCTATTGGCGGCTTATGCGGTTTTGGCGCTGGCGTTTTTCTTCCATCCAGTCATCGAGGGACTGGTTTAGGAATGAGAATTAAATAACTTACAATCTTTATTATTCTTGTGGGATGGACGGGCTCTCCCGCCCATCTCACAAACTTGTGTAAATTATTTAATTTGTGATCCTTAAAAGGCTAGAGAGGGAAGTTCGGCAACGGATTGTGTAGCGGATGTAACGGATAGAATTCCCGATTCCCCATCAGTTCTGCCGTCATCGGGAAGAGGGAATCTCCCCTTCTTCCCATCTCTCCCTCTTCCCATCTCTCCCTCTCTTTTGTTTCTTCTTTCGAGAGTGGTCGTGGCGATCGTACAATGGGAAGCGGAAAACGAGCTAGAGTTCACTCCGCTTGACATGAGCGACGCAAAGGATTTAAATCAAGAGTGCTCATCAGTCTTGTACTGTGTGTGATACGATCGTCGTAAGTTGAAAATTGAGTGTAACTAGACAACGTAAAAACTTAACAGGATTGTTGAGTACGCAGTCACACCGATAGGTGTTGCCGTCTGGGAAAACTCGGTTTTTAACAAAAACCTCAGTAGATCGAAACGATCGATCGAGTACGGTAGGGCATACCGGAATTTACGCTTGAGGAGAAGACACTTTTACTTGACCTGGAGTAATCCATTCCCAAGCAAGTGACTTCGCCCAAGCAAGAATCTCAGTCACCAAGAGTGCTGAGAGTGTCAAAGTAAAACTTGATAGAGCAACCTCAATCAGGGTTATGTGGCTTCTGTGAGTTATTGCCTCAATCCTAAATGCCCGAATCCCTCCGATCCAGCCAACTCTGGTAAATCCGCGTGTATCCACTGCGGATCTGAGCTTTTGTTGCAAGGTAGATATCGGCTAGTCGCGCCTCTCGGAGGCGGCGGTTTCGGCAGAACATTTGAAGTGGACGACAACGGCGCCCGAAGAGTGCTCAAAGTCCTTCTAAAAGAACATCCCAAAGCTGTAGAACTTTTTAAGCAAGAAGCCGACGTATTGGTCAGGCTGAGACATCCAGGTATTCCAAAGGTCGATCGCGACGGTTATTTTACATTTTCGCCAGCTCACAGCACAGAGTCTTTTCACTGTCTTGTGATGGAGAAAATTGCTGGGGCAAATTTGCAAGACTGGCTGAAACATCGGGGTCGCCCGATCAGTCAAGAACAAGCTCTGAACTGGCTCAAACAACTGTCGGAAATTTTAGACCAAGTTCATCGACTCAATTATTTTCATCGGGATATCAAGCCGCACAACATTATGTGCAAGCCGAACGGTCAGTTAGTGCTGATTGACTTCGGGACTGCTAGGGAAGTGTCGGCGACTTATTTCGCTAAGGTGGGCCAGGGCGCAAATGTGACTGGTATTGTTTCCCCTGGCTACACGCCGCCGGAACAAACTAATGGTAAGGCTGTACCACAGTCGGATTTTTTTGCTCTGGGGCGCACTTTTGTTTATTTGCTGACTGGGAAGCCACCGACGGCGTTTCCCGAGAACCCGCGCACGGGTAGATTGATGTGGCGCAAAGGAGCTCCTCAAGTTTCCGATCCCCTGGCTAATGTGATCGATTACCTGATGGCGCCTTTTCCCGGAAATCGACCTCAAAGTCCGCAGATGGTTTTGCAATGCTTGGAAGAAATTAATCTCGACGGCGCAGAAACTCAGTTACCGACTCAGTTACCGACGACTGGACAAACTAAAATTCGCGGAACTTCCGGGTCATCTGGGGCGACCAAGCAGACTTCGATCAACCGCCTCAGACCTCTCAATTCGGGCTTGAACAAGCCCAAGAAAGAGGTTTTTGATTGGAAAACAAAGTTGTTGGCGGGTACTGCTGCTTTGATGATGGGTATTGGCGCATCTCAAATTTATGGTTCGATGCGTTACGGGGTATTTCCGGCAAACCCGGTGTGGCTGCTTTCTAGTTTGCCTAGCAGTCAGTTTTTGCAAAGAAGTTTGGATAATGTCGGGGGTGTAAATGCGATCGCCCTGTCGCCAGATGGTCAAACTTTGGTCAGCGCCAGCTTTGGGACGATTAGAATTTGGAATGTGAGGACGGGAGACTTGGTGCGGACTCTCAATCCGGTGCATTCTAAAAAATCGGTCAACACCCTAGCTGTGAGCCCGGATAGTTCGATTTTGGCCAGCGGTGGGAGCGACAATAATCTGATTTTGTGGGATTTGAAGACTGGGCGGCGGCTGCGGACAATTCCCGCTCACAAAGCAGCCGTCAACTCGATCGCCTTTAGCAACGATGGTCAGACGATTGCTACGGGAAGTGATGACAAAACTATTCGCTTGTGGAATGTCACAACTGGTGGCAGGTTGCTAACTCTGATCGGACACGCTGGAGGAGTAAATGCGATCGCCTTGAGCCGGGACAGTCAGACTCTCGCTAGCGGGGGCGAGGACAAGACTGTGCGTTTGTGGAATCTCAACACCGGAGAAATCAGAAGGATTATCACAGGTCACGGAGGTGCAGTTAATGCTGTGGCTTTTAGCCCGAACGGGCAAGTTGTGGCTAGTGCTAGCAGCGACAATACAATCCGTTTGTCGAACGTGCAAGACGGGAAGCGGACTCGCACTTTAAAAGGGCATTCGAGCTGGGTGAGGACGATCGCCTTTAGTCCGGACAGTCGCACTTTGATCAGCGGGGGCGGAGATATTATAGTTTGGGATTTGAAGACGGGAAAAGAAAGAATCACTCTTTCTGGTCACAGTCAGTTTGTGAATTCTGTTGCTATTGGCAGAGATAGCAAGACTTTGGTGAGCGGCAGTCCCGATCGTACTATTAAGGTTTGGCGAATGCCTTAGTCAGTTGACAGTTGACAGTTGTCAGTTGACAGTTGTTAACAGTCAACAGTTAACAGTTAACCGTTAACTGTTGACTGTTAACCGTTAACAATTCCCAAATTATCTAATAACTAATTCCCCGCCCGTTTTTGGCAAATTCATCCACAGTTTGCTGCGATAATTCGTGAAGTGCGATCGCCTGCAATACATCCAAAGGCAATGTCAAATGATGCGCGCCAGCTAACAAAGTCTTTACCGCTTCTTCCGGCGATTTAATACTTGCTGCCAAAATCTCAGTATTGCTGTTCTTCAAGACATTTGCCATATCCTGCACTAGAGCAAAGCCATTTCCGAGGAGTCTGGTGGCGCGATTCACGTAGGCGATCGCATATTTTGCCCCCGCTTCTGCTGACACAACGGCTTGCGATGCGCTGTAAATAGCCGTCACCGCACAGGGAATTTCTGGTGACAAGCGCGCTACTACTTGAAAACCAGTCGCCGTTGCTGGAACTTTCAAGACTGTTTGCTTTCCAATTAATCCAAAAGCCGCTTTTCCTTCTGCTACCATGCCATCAAAATCGGATGCCATTAGCTGATAATAAACTTCCCCGGGAATTAGTTTGACCAATTGTCTGAGCGTTTCCTCTGGAGATAACTCGCTTTTTCCTAAAAGTGTGGGATTAGTCGTAATTCCCGCAATCCACCCGAACTTGCTCGCTGCTTTTGCTTCCGCTACAATTGCTGTATCAAGATAAATTGCCATCAGCTCTACACCTTCAGTTTGTTAATAATTTTCTGACACTTGCTTTCAGCTTGAGATCGGTCGCCGTGCAAAATTAATGGTTAAGGTTTAACAATATCAGAATCTCGGAAATATTACTGTTAAGCAAATATAACAATTCTGTGATGTGCATCACAGGTAGTGTGTAAGTTTTGAATTCAATAAGAATTATGTAAAGAAACCAGATTTCTGAGGGAAAGTGCGGAAGTGCTATTGATGAGTAACACTCATATGATGCGCGATCGATCGACCACAATAAAATTGGTTCGATCGTTGGGACTGAAGTCTTCAGATTTATGGAGAAATTTAGTCCGAACGATCAAACACCTTTAAACACAAAGCTTTCAACTTATTGAGCAACTCCAATTTCGGGTAGAGAAAAATTAATTTCTCAAATGCCGGATACATATAAGTTGGATTTGTAGTAAGGATTATGTATGCAAAAACTCAAGGAGGGGACGAAAGAAAATGACGAAAGAAGGAAATCATCAGCCACAAGTCAGCCTTGAGACACCTCCTGAAGAAGACCAAGTGAAAGAAGCAGCAGCAACGGCTGAAGAATTGCCGATAAATGTTAATTCTGAAACTCTATCTCAAATTATTGAAAATAGTAACAAAAACTATTTGAATGCTTTAAGAAGTTTTATATTTTTGACCATAGATTGGAAATTTGCGGAATTTTCTCAACGCAAGTAATATCAATTTTGGTTGTACTCAAAAATGGCTGTCAACTATCAATCGATTGAATAATTGAAGTTTGATCGTTCAGAATTTAGTCCAATACGCTTGGCTTAAGACTATTTATGCCCCGGAGATCCCCCTAAATCCCCCGGATAGTCGGGGGACTTTGAGAGGTTTCTTGGAGAGCTTTCTTGTCCCCCCCTTTTTAAGGGGGGCTAGGGAGATATGTCTTAAGTGAACCATATTGAAATTTAGCGATCTCTATCTTCGGACTATTTAATATTCCCGGAACCAACGGCCTGGGAAATTGAATTAAATCCGTGTTCTTCTAACTTTTGCAGCAAACCTTGGAGAATTCGGCGCACCATCCAAGGCCCTTCGTAAACCCAACCGGTGTAAACTTGAATTAAACTTGCACCGGCGGCTATTTTTTCCCAAGCGTCTTCGGCGGTGAAAATGCCGCCAACTCCAATTATTGGTAGTTCGCCTTTTGTATAGTTCCAGATAAATCGGATGACTTCTGTCGATCGCACTTGTACTGGAATTCCACTAATTCCGCCAGCTTCTTCGGCGATGGGTTTGCCGGTTTCTCGCAATATTTGGGTTTTCAATCCGTCGCGGCGGATGGTGGTGTTTGTGGCGATGATTCCGGCTAGTTGGTAGGTTTTTGCTAAGTCGAGGATTGAGACGATCGCCTCTGGTTCCAGATCCGGCGCTATCTTGACCAAAATTGGTTTAATTCCCTGGTTTTCTTGTTGCAAAACTGACAAAATTGTGCTTAGCTGATCGGCATCTTGGAGCGATCGCAATCCCGGCGTATTCGGAGATGAAACGTTGACTACAAAATAGTCGCCCCAGTCTTTGAGCAGCTTAAAACTCTCCAAATAGTCCGCTGCTGCTTCTTCTAACGGTGTTACCTTAGATTTACCGAGATTGATTCCCAAGGGGAACGAGGACTGAGGGTTGTGCTGTGCGGCCTGAAACCGGGCTGCCATTGCTACGGCTCCTTGATTGTTAAATCCCATGCGGTTGAGGGCTGCACTATCCTGGGTTAAGCGAAACAAGCGAGGTTGGGGGTTTCCGGGTTGCGGTTGGCAAGTGACAGTGCCGAGTTCGGCAAAGCCAAAGCCAAAATTTGCCCAAATGTCGGCAGCTACGCCGTTTTTATCAAATCCCGCAGCTAAGCCGACAGGATTTTTAAAGCTTTGTTTCCACAAGGATTGTTCGAGGCGAGAATCTGCGACTCCCAAAGATTTTTGCAGTCGGGAGAGGATTTGGGTGGTTGCTGGGTTTGACTGGTTTCTGGCTGCGAGTTCGAGGACTTGGAGGGTGCGGTTGTGCAGCCATTCGGCGTCGGTTTTTAATACCGAAAACAACAGCGGGCGTACGCTTGATTGATAAATATCCAATGACTTTTACTGGGGCAGTTTACAAATGACAAATCAGAAGGCGAATAAAAATATTCAGAAGCTGACTGCGAAGGTGGGGTTTTGACTTTAACTTCGATCGACTTTAAGCTGTTCTGCATTTAAATTCTATGTTAAGAAACAATCCAACTCTTGTGGGGTGGATCTTGTAGCCCGCCCAAAATATACGATTTAAATGCGCGGCAACTTATGGAATGTTTTAAATTGAACCATAATTGAGACGACTATATTATAGGTTGATTGTCTGACATTTTAATTTTTTAAATTTTTAAGTGGGTAATTTGAAGTTGGACTAAGGTGCGGGGAAGCTGGGCAATGGGGCATGAGCAGAGACGGAAGGATTTAGACGGACAAATCACGGGGCTGGAGCGGGTGCTTCAGATTCTCCGAGAAGAGGAGAATGTGGAAGTGCTGCTGGAGGGCACTCTCGCTTATTTGCAAGCAGAGTTTGATTGGCGGTTGATTTGGATCGGGTTGTACGATCGACAGGCTCACCGAATATTCGGAAAAGGTGGCATGACTCCTAACGGTGATTTGTCTTTTCTGAAACAGCGGTTTGCCCTGAATCCGGGGGATTTGCTGGAACAAGTGGTGATTCAGCTCGCTCCGGTGGAAGTCCCGGATTTGCGATCGTCCAGCAGAGCCGGAGAATGGCGCAAAGCTGCTCAAACTTTCAACATTCAAGGCACGACTCTGTTTCCGCTCCGGTATAAAGACCGCTGTTATGGTGTAGTTTTGCTCGGGACTGGTGTGTCGGAATACGAAACGGAGTCGGGGGAAAAAACGCAGTTGTCGATCGTATTTGGAGCGCTAGCCACTGCTCTTTATCAAATAGAAAAAGACTGGCAACGGCAACAAGTAAAACACCCAGATGAGTCTCTTTTGGCGCTGATTTCGCAGTTACGGGAACTGCGATCGCTTGACCAATATTTGCAAGCGGTAGTCGAACAAGCCCATGAATTTATTGAGCCGACGCGCACTAATATCTATTGGTTTGAGCCAGAGCGACGCTATTTTTGGCGCAGAGTTAGCAACCGCCAAGTTACTCCGGGTTTGGGCGGGCAGGGCCGACCGGCTTCGGGTATCACGGTGCAAGATATGGGCGAGTTTTATGAGGCTTTGGTTGGGGAAGAAATTGTTTGGATTGGTGAGTCTCATAGTTCTTTGAAAACTGAGTTGACTGGGCGGTTGATGCAGCAAATTCGTGCTCGATCTCTGTTGGCGGCGCCGATTGTTTTGGAAGGGGAATTGTTGGGGTTTTTGGCAGTTGAAGCGAGCGAGCCTCGGATTTGGCAAGATAATGAAAAACAGTATCTGCGGGGAGTGGCGCAGTTAGTGGCTCTGACGGCTCCTCTGTCGGATATGGAGGAGAGGATTGAGCAAATTGAACTCGATCGAGATTTAACTGCGGGAATAGCTCGCGCCATCTACAGCGATGCTGACTGGGAGGCGACTTTGAAAAATACGGCTGAGCAGTTGTGCGGGCGGCTCAAATGCGAATACTTTTTGTTGCTGCTTTATGGCGAAGAACAAAATCGCTTTGAAATTGTCTCCCAAAATCTGCCCCGCAACCGCAGGCAAGTACCCTCGCCGTTGCTGGCTCTGGATGTGGCTGATGTGCTCGTGTTGCAAGCAACTGGTGGGGAACCTCTGGCTATTGAAAATTGGGAGGAAGATGGGCGGTTGGGCGCTTGGCGGGAAGCGTTGGGGG
>CASBQF010000181.1 GCA_949127775.1 Oscillatoriales cyanobacterium PMM_0080 | reverse complement strand
TGTCTGCGGCAACAGCCAAGGGCGTTGCTGAATTTAGGCATGATTCACCTAGCGAAGGCAATCCCTGAAATGAGAGAGTAGGGGCAATTCATGAATTGCCCCTACTCTCTCATTTCGGAGGCAAATCATACTCCTTTCTCAGCAACAGCCAAGACGGTTAGGATGTTCTTGATTGCTACTAATACCATTTTTTTAAAGTTATGACAGACTTGCCAAACAGGGAAAGTGGATAAATTACCATGTCTTGTCGTCCTCCATCTCTATCTGATCTTTAGAAAAATGGTATAATACTCTCGATTGCTTTTTCCGACTTCCATTTCTATTCTTTGATAACGTCGCGCGCCTAATTTCTAAATTTGTAGCAGCTTGAAAAGAATGCTTAATCTGAAAGCGAAACCTCGGGATTGGGATTGCTGACGATGATTAATGACTGTTCAGCTAATATAGGTGGGAAATTCGAGCCAAGGCAAGACAGTCCTGATAGGATCTTTGTTACGACTGCGGTTCAAATTACTGTCTAGTTTAAACCATTTCAATATTTACTCCGATAGCCGATCGCCATATTTGACTCAGGAAACCAAAAAAACAATGGGTATGCAAGAAATTAAAGGTGAAGATTACAGCATTCAGTACGAGTCAGCATCAGTGACAGTCAGCTTCATCGGCGAACTCAGCCTGGGCGGCTCAGTAGAGTATGCACCAATAGTCAAATTGTTAGATTCGGTGGCAAATCCCGAACCGCCTACTATTACCTTAAATCTAAAAAAATTGGAATTTGTTAACAGTTCTGGTATCAGTATGCTATCTAAGTTTGTGATTACTGTGCGGAAAAAGAAAACGATTCAACTTTTGGTGTTGGGTTCAAATGATGTTCCGTGGCAACAAAAATCGCTCAAAAATTTAGAAAAGCTGTTGCCAACTTTGAAGCTAGAATTGGAGTAGCATATAGGCCAATACGGTTTACTTAACACTATTTACGCCCCGGAGATCCCCCTCGCATCCCCCGGATAGTCGGGGGACTTTGAGAGCATTCTTGTCCCCCCCTTTTTAAGGGGTGTGCCAGGGAAATCTCTCTTAAGTGAACCGTATTGGGATATAGGCTTTCGATCTCTCGTATGAGCTACTATCCGGCATAGGCCATAGGGCATAGGGCATACCTCACCACGCTTGAGAACCGCTATAAGTTGTTTAAGTTTGCTGCACCGGTAGTTCAATGATAAACTCGGTTCCCGAACCGGGTTGAGACTCGCACCTGAGCGTTCCTCGGTGATTTTCTACTAAGATTTTGTAGACAATAGACAATCCTAAACCAGTGCCTTTACCAATTTCTTTTGTGGTGAAAAATTGCTCAAATATTCGTTTTTTTACGTCTGCTGTCATTCCTGCTCCCGTGTCAGCAATCCGCACTCTCACGCGATCGAACGCAGCTACTTCTGTGCGGATCGAAATTTTTAGCGTAGAGTTAGACCGATTTTGTGCTGCATCGTCTAAAGCATCTATCGCGTTGCTAATTAGATTCATAAATACTTGATTTAGCTGTCCGGCATAACACTCTACAGCCGGCAATTTTCCATAATTTTTAACTATTTGAATGTCTGGACGGTCTACTTTAGAATTGAGACGGTTTCGCAAAATTAACATGGTGCTGTCTATGCTGTCGTGCAAGTCGCACAGTGTCATTTTACTGTTATCTGTTCGCGAAAAGCTGCCCATAGATTTGACAATTTCGCGAATGCGATCGGAACCCATTTGCATGGAAGACATCACTTTAGGCAAGTCTTCAATTAGAAAATCAAGATCCATCTCTTCAATTTGGTCTTGAATTTCGGGACTGGGATTCGGACAGTATTCTTGATAGAGTTTCAGCAGGTGCAGCAAGTCTTTAGTATAAATTTCGGCATGGCTCAAGTTGCCGTAAATAAAACTAACTGGGTTATTAATTTCGTGGACGATACTAGCCATTAACGCTCCGAGGGAAGACATTTTTTCGCTGTGGAGGAGTTGAGCTTGAGTTTCTTTGAGCTCGCGAAGTGCGCGATCGATCTCGGCTGCTTGAGCTTCTGCTTTCGTGGTAGCAGCACAGCTTTCTTGATAAAGTTCAACCTGTTTGAGGTCGATTTCAAATTGTTCGATTTCGCTTTCTTGCTGGTATTGACTCACGACGGCATCGAAAGCTGCTAGCAATTCGCCGCCCGCAGCTTGGACAATGTACAGCAGATCGGGATTTTCCAGGGTAAGTCCGGTATCGGGAATTTCGACTAATGCTTTGATGCGATCGATATATTCGCGCACTTGTCTGTCTAGATACAGCGGCGCTTCAAAATACATTGCTTTGACAGTGGGCGAAGGGGGAGTTAATATGTTGGCACTGCTGTCAGTATTTATTAAATCTCTGTGCGATTTTTCCATAAGCTCGATCGCCTCTAACAAATTTCCCCGCAGTTTTGCTCTTTCTGTGGCATTCTGGGAGCAAACTAACCTCATACAAAAAAAAGCCATTCGTTGCGAAAGCATTCGCTGGCGGCCACTGATATTAATTACGGCAGCACTAATTTTTCTGGCTGTCGTAATTTCTTCCAGATTAAAGTAATTGCTCAGTGCTGCCATTGGTAATACTCCGGACTTAACTAAATGTCTATAGCTTCTCTTGACAGAAGATTTTATCACCATAAAAACTTTTTGTACAATATTATAAGTAATATATTCTGTATGTCTCATTGAATTAGTATCCTAAAATACAATTATTTTTAATTAATGGCTTATTTAAGTTTGTATGATTTGGCTTGTTGTACAGTTTTTCTTAATTATTCAAAAATCTACTAATCAACTTTCCCATAATTTTAGGTTGAGTTTGTGGCAACCCGTGAGTGGCATTGGGAATAATTGCTAACTCGGCCCCTGGTATCTCGTTGGCATAGGTTTGACAGTGCCATAGAGGAATTGTTTCGTCGCTATCTCCTGTGATGACTAAGGTAGGAATTTGTAATTTGTGAATTTGTTTTTCTACTGTATCAACTGCGTCTTCCGGTCGCATCCGGCTCATTAAAAATGACCTTGCTACTGGTTGAGACATTAACTCGCGCCGCCACCCGGAGATTTGCTCCAATTTGTCAGTTTTTCCGGCTAAATTAGCAAAAGGTTTTGCCAATTGTAAGGCCAAATCGATGACTGGGGTTTTCCACAACAGTGGTCGCAAAGCGTCGTATTGACCGCAAAAACTGTCGTCCCGAATTCCCGCAGGTGCTGCTAATACTAAACTACTCACAGAATTAGGATATTTCAGGGAATACGCAGAAGCTACCCAACCGCCAAAAGAATGTCCGATGATGCAGCAGGGTTCGATATTTAGCTGTTCTACAACTTGTCGCACAAAGGCAACCTCGACAGCTACGTCGTAGCAGATTTGTGGTTTGCTGGATTCTCCAAAACCTAACATATCTAAACTGATGCAGCGAAATTGAGATTGCAATAATTCAATTAATGGCAGCCAGCAGGTCTTTTCTCCGAAGAAACCGTGCAACAGCAATAAGGGTGGGCCACTACCGATGTCGAGGTAGGCGGCTGTTTGGCTGCGGTTATTGACAAATGTACTTAATGTGTGGCGGTGGCTGGGGAATGCTTGAGACTGCATGGACGATCGACTCCTGATAAGCGGTTGGCTATCGAAATTAATACTAAGGCAAAAAAATGGTCTACTCTGCTATTGGTGCGCTATCTGCACGTTACACGTATTATTGTGCGTCCAAAACTGTTCGGAAATATTTGTAAACAATTGTAACAAAACAGCAGTCCAATGGTTAAACTTCATTACGGAGTACACAATTAAGAATAGAGCATGATAATGTCTATTATTATTAGAAAATGCTGCAAACCTAAAGCAGGAGAATACTTTGCAATCTACTTTAAAACGTTACCCGGCTTGCTCCCTGCGCGAAGATGTCAGTGAGTACGTAGCACACCTACAGCTTCACATGACTTTACAAGCTCGCAATTTGCTCCCTACCATTACTACCGCTAAGGACAGTCGCGAACAACTGTTGCAGCAGACTCAGGCTCATTTTGAGAAACGTGTTTCCCGACAAGCTATTTAAACAAATTTTTCGTTCTTGGTGGCGATCGTCCCCGATCTGCTTTAATTTTCAGAATTCCAGAAACCCGGTATCTTCAAAAATACCGGGTTTCTTTTGGGGTTATTCAGGCATAAGGCACGGTTTTCGGTAATATGCGTTGGGTGCTTAATTTTATGTTGATGCGAATTCGGATTATTGCATTTTTGACTTTGGCGGTGGTGGCGGGTGGTGAATTGGCGGCGCGGGCGATCGATCCGACAGTCGTACCGGCTGAGGCCCACTTGAGAGGGGGAACCGCAGAAATTGACGGGGGAGACGGGCAAGATGCCCGTTCCACAAGAGGAGATGAATTTTTCGGCGGTACAGGGATCTTGCCTGTTGAGCAAAAGTTGATTGAGAATGGTGCCACATCTGTCGGTAACGGGCAAGATGCCCGTTCCACAAGAGGAGATGAATTTTTGGGTGCAACAGGCATCTTGCCTGTTGAGCAAAAGTTGATTGAGAATGGTGCCACATCTGTCGGTAACGGGCAAGATGCCCGTTCCACAGGCGGTACTCCACAAGTCAGTCAAGCTGGCAATGTTGAGGGCGTTTATGTTTCTGAGGTGAAGATTCGGTTTGTCAATTCCAGAGGCGAAGCGGTTGATAAAAAAGGGGCTCCAATTGAGGGCCGAATTTCGGAAGATTTTATCCGAGGTGAGCTCAAACTTAAGGCGGGGGATAACTATAGCCCGGAAGTTGTCCGATCGGACTTGCAACAGTTGCAGCAGTTGGGATTGTTTGAGAAGGTAACGGTTTCTACTGAAGAAGTTGGTACGGATGTTAGTGTAATTTATAACGTTCAAGAGCGATCGGCTCGATCGTTTGGGGTGAGTGCCAGTCTTGGTGACGATATTGGTGTTGCTGTTCCTCTTTCGTATACCGATCGAACTTTCGGCCGAAATCCGCAGCGGTTGGCGGTGGAAATTCAGCCCAGCCTCCGAGATTTCGAGTACGATGTCCAGTTTGTCAGCCCTTATGTTGCCGCCGAAGACCGCTTGGGATATAGTGTGAGAGCTTTTCGCGATCGCCGAACCTCGGAAATTTTCAACGAAGATATTGATTTGCCCAACGGGAACCGAGTTCGGGAAATTCGGATGGGGGGAAATCTCAGGTTTACTAGACCTTTGGGTGATTGGCGATCGACTTTGGGATTGAATTATACAAATATCAGTACGCGCGATCGCAACTTAAATATTGCCCGCCGCGACGAACTCGGCAATCCTCTCACATTCAGGGGCACGGGTGTTGATGAGTTATACACTGTTTCTTTTGGCGCGGTGCGCGATCGGCGAAATAATCCTTTTAACCCTACCAGCGGCTTGATTCTCAGCCTCAGCACCGAGCAGTCGATACCTTTGGGACAGGGTAACATTGTGAGTAACAGGCTGTTGGCAAATTATATACAATATGTACCAATTACTTTACTCGGCATCAGCGAGTCGGAAGCTTTGCCAGAAATGTTGGCTTTTAACTTGCAAGGGGGGACGGTAATTGGGGATTTGCCGCCAACGGAAGCGTTTCGTCTCGGCGGCCGCAATTCGGTGCGGGGCTACGATAGCGGGGATATTGGCAGCGGCCGCAGTTATTTCTTGGCTTCGGGCGAATATCGGTTTCCGGTCGGTAGGGATGTCGGCGGCGTGATATTTGTGGATTTTGCGTCGGATTTGGGAACGGGAAATGGCGTGTTGGGAAAGCCGGCTTCGGTGAGGGATAAGCCGGGGACTGGCGCGGGTGTTGGTTTGGGTGTGAGAGTGCGATCGCCCGTGGGATTACTTCGCTTAGATGTGGGTATTGGCGACTCCGGCGAGATCAAGTTTGTGCTCGGTACAAAGCAGCGTTTTTAGGATCACTATCGCTTTTTTCAGTTAAGTTAAGTGCTTTTGAGCATTGAGTGCTTTTTGGGACAGGGGAATTGCGATCGATCGCACTTTATTTCCTTGAAAACCGCTATCCAAAAAAGTGGTTTTTTGGGATTAGCGATCGTGTTTATGAATACCACGGAATCGCCAATCTGCTGTATCATTTGTGACAATCGATCGCCTGATTGAGAGCCTTACTTTGGCGCGATCGAGCAGTATGAATAGACTGCGATCTTGACATCAGATTTTTTGTTCGCCGTCATAAAAAGACTGCGATCTGCGGCATGAGTAGCATGAGACCAAAAAATAGAATTAAGAATTTGACGATTGCGCTCTCGATTCAAAAAAATGTTAAGTTACGTAATGTCAAGATATCAGGAACATCTAATGGGTAACGTCCAAGCAACTTTTAGGGCTACCGAAAAAGCTTTTCATGTCGAAGGATATGAAAAGATTGACTTCAGCCTGCTATACGTGGATGGAGCGTTTGGGCTGGAGAACTCTGAAATTGCAGAGAGCTACCGTCAGTTTGGGCGCTGTTTAATGGTCGTAGACAAGACAGTCTACGGTTTGTACGGCAAGCAGATGCACGCTTATTTCAAGCATTATGAGATTGACTTAACAGTCTTTCCGGTGACGATCAAGGAAACAGACAAGACGCTACGGAGTTTTGAGCGGATTGTAGATGCGTTTGCAGACTTTGGGCTGGTGCGTAAAGAGCCTGTTTTGGTCGTTGGCGGTGGTTTAACTACAGATGTGGCTGGCTTTGCCTGTTCCACTTACCGCCGTCGCACTAACTATATTCGAGTCCCTACGACTCTGATTGGGTTGATTGATGCGAGTGTCGCGATCAAAGTCGCTGTCAACCACGGTAAGTTAAAGAATCGTCTGGGTGCTTATCACGCTTCTCAAAAAGTGATTTTAGACTTCTCCTTCTTGAAAACGCTACCTGTGGATCAGGTGCGTAACGGGATGGCAGAGTTGATCAAGATTGCTGTCGTGGCTAACAGCGAAATTTTTGAGTTGCTGGAAGAGCATGGCGAAGCACTTTTGCATACTCATTTTGGCTACTTGAATGGGACTGCTGAACTCCGCGAGGTGGCTCATAAGGTTACTTATGATGCTATTAACACCATGTTGGGGCTGGAAGTGCCTAACTTGCACGAGCTAGATCTCGATCGAGTGATTGCATACGGTCATACCTGGAGTCCTACTCTGGAACTAACGCCGGAGATTCCCATGTTCCACGGTCATAGTGTCAACATTGATATGGCATTCTCGGCAACCATTGCTCAGCACCGAGGCTATATTTCGATCCTCGATCGCGATCGCATTCTAGGATTGATGAGCCGCATCGGTTTGGCGATCGACAGCCCTTATCTCACCTCTGAATTATTGTGGAAAGCCACAGAATCGATCAGTCGGACACGCGATGGTTTGGTGCGGGCAGCAGTTCCCAAGCCGATCGGCAGTTGTGTTTTCATGAACGATTTGACAAGAGATGAGTTGGATGAAACCCTGGCAATCCACAAAGAAATCTGTCGTGGCTATGCTCGCGGTGGAGATGGTGAAGATATGTATATGTCGTTAGACACGGCTAGCGCTCCGATCGCAGCAGGGGTAAAAGCGTGATAGTCGCCCCCCCTAGAGCTGTGACACCGCTAGGCATCGTGGCGGCACAACTTGAACATCTCACACAGCAGATAGAAGCTTTAGATAGCGTTGATGTAAATCTCAAGTCACAATTGCGACAAACAAGTGAGTTAGCAAGTGGGTTAGATCCTTACATCAATCGTTGTACAACAGCGGAGTCTCCGGCATTGGCAGCCCTGGTTAAGCGCACCCAAGCAGAAAATTGGGGCAAGCGGTTTTCCGACAGTGAGACTGTACAACAGTTAGAGCAAGAAATGCTCTCCGGACATCTGGAAGGTCAAACTCTCAAATTTTTTGTGCATTTAACTCGGGCGAAGCGAGTCTTAGAAATCGGTATGTTTACCGGCTACTCTGCCCTGGCTATGGCTGAAGCTCTTCCCGATGATGGGGAAGTAGTTGCCTGTGAGGTAGATGCCTATGTCGCCGAGTTTGCTCAACAATGTTTTAAGGAGTCTCCCGACGGGCACAAAATTTCGGTCAAGGTTGCTCCGGCGCTGTTGACTCTCAAAGAGTTAGCCGCCGCTGGTGACGTGTTCGATTTGGTCTTTATTGATGCCGATAAGGCTGGATATGTAGACTATTTGAACTTGTTGCTAGACACCAATCTGCTAGCACCTAATGCTTTGATTTGTGTAGACAATACCTTGATGCAGGGGCAGCCTTATCTATCAGGTGAGGCTACTGTTAACGGGGTGGCGATCGCCAAATTCAACCAGGCAGTTGTAGACGATCCTCGGATCGAGCAGGTGCTGCTTCCTGTGAGAGATGGACTAACCTTAATTCGCCGAGTTTAGGTGACATTCCGACGAGCAAGAAGACTCGGCGGTTGAAACCGCGTCTATAAACACAAAACCCGCCTCCGCGGGTTGAAGAGCGGTTAAAATTATTTTGTTTTCGACCGTCCGCGCACCATCCGGACATCGTTTGTGTAGACGCGGTTTCAACCGCCGTCTACATCTTTGTTTTCGACCGTCCGCGGAGACGCGGTTTCAACCGCCGTCTGCATCTACGACAAACCCATTTTATTCAGGGTGATAAAGAAAGAATGACGCAAAAAATATCGATCGCAACAATGCAGCCTCAGCGTCAAACAATGGCAAGTAACGGGTGGCTACAGAATTCAGTAAAAACAGTCGCAACTCTCAGTTTGCTGCTGTTAGTGCTGCCGCTGAATGTCGCTATAACGACGATCGCCCTGCTGGCGGCAATTTTACTGAAACCATTTCAGTCTAGGACGATCGCCGCCAATCCCAAAACGATTCTAGTCAGTGGTGGTAAGATGACCAAGGCGTTGCAGTTAGCGCGATCGTTCGATCGGGCAGGCCATCGGGTAATATTGGTCGAAGCACACAAATACTGGTTAACCGGACATCGATTTTCTTGGGCAGTTGACAAGTTTTATACAGTACCAAATCCTCAATCACCTGACTACATTAATGCACTCTTAGAAATTGTGCAAAAAGAAAATGTAGATGTTTACGTACCCGTTTGTAGTCCAGTTGCCAGTTATTACGATGCTCTAGCTAAACAAGCACTTTCAACCCATTGCGAAATCATGCACGTCGAGCCAGAAATGGTTCAGCAATTAGATGATAAATCTCAATTTTCGGCAGTCGCAACATCATTAGGTCTTGCTGTACCTGAGTCCTACTGCATCACCCAGCCGCAGCAGGTGGTAGACTTTGATTTTTCTGGGCAAGAGCGCAAATACATTATTAAGAGTATTCCCTACGACTCTGTGCGCCGATTAGACTTGACTAAACTACCATGTAATACACCAGCAGAGACAGCGCTATTTGTCAAAGATTTGCCGATTTCTGAACGTAATCCTTGGATTATGCAAGCCTTTATTCCCGGACAAGAATACTGCACTCACAGTACAGTCCGCAATGGGGAACTGCGGCTGCATTGTTGCTGCAAGTCGTCAGCATTTCAGATCAATTATGAAATGGTGGATCATCCAGAAATCGAAGCTTGGGTGAGACAGTTTGTGGGTGGTTTGAATTTAACTGGGCAAGTTTCCTTTGATTTCATTCAAGCCAATGATGATGGACGCATTTATGCGATCGAGTGCAACCCTCGCACTCATTCAGCCATTACCATGTTCTACAACAATCCTGATGTGGCAAAAGCTTATTTAGAAACAGAGCTTTTGTCTGAGGTAATTCAACCACTTAAATCAAGTCGTCCCACCTATTGGATTTACCATGAAATTTGGCGATTGGTGACGCATTTGTGGTCGCCTGTTGAAACGTGGCGCAGGTTGCAAATCATTGTTAGCGGCAAAGATGCCATTTTTGACTGGTCAGATCCACTGCCATTTTTAATGGTTCATCATGCACATATACCATGCCTGTTGCTAGGCAATTTGCGACAATTGAAAGGCTGGATTCGGATTGATTTTAATATTGGTAAGCTTGTCGAATTGGCGGGAGATTAATTATGTCGGTATTGCGTGTTTTGCATTTGGTGGGGTCTGCTGTTGACGAGTTTTACGGCGATTTATCACGGCTTTATGCCGAAAATTGTCTGGAATTCACCGCCAATGCAGCACTCTACGAATTTCATATTGCCTACATTTCGCCGGATTGCCAATGGCGGTTTCCGACATCTCTGAGTCGCGAGGCGATCGCCCAAGCCAAGCCATTGTCCTTAGCTGAAGCAGTTCAGGTTTTGACAGCACTCAAAATTGATGTAATGTTACCACAGATGTTTTGCGTTCCTGGCATGACATACTATCGAGGTTTGTTTGATTTGTTGAACATTCCCTACGTTGGAAACACTTCTGATGTGATGGCGCTGACTGCTAACAAAGCGAAATCAAAAGCGATTGTGGCGGCAGCAGGTGTAAGTGTGCCAAAAGGAGAATTGCTGCGATCGGGAGATACTCCCACAATTGCTACTCCCGCAGTGCTCAAGCCTGTGGATGCAGATAATTCTTTGGGGGTAGTTTTGGTAAAAAATCCCTCTGATTATGACTCTGCTTTGAAGACAGCATTTGGTTATTCAGACGAGGTATTGGTAGAGTCATTTATTGAACTCGGCAGAGAAGTCAGATGTGGCATTATTGTTCGGGATGGTGAGCTTGTCTGCTTACCGCTGGAAGAGTATCTGATGGACAAGGATGAGCGGCCGATTCGGAGTTATGAAGATAAGCTCAAACGAGATGATAGTGGTGACTTAACTATGGTTGCTAAAGATAATAGTAAATCATGGATAGTCGATCCGAGTGATCCGATTACAGAGAGGGTTTGGGAGGCTGCTAAAAAATGTCATGTAGCCTTGGGCTGTCGGCATTATAGTCTGTTTGATTTCCGCATCGATCCTAGCGGAAAGCCTTGGTTTTTGGAAGCTGGATTATATTGTTCTTTTGCTAGGACGAGTGTGATTTCTGCGATGGTAAAAGCGTCTGGTACTTCTCTGGATACGCTTTTTCAGACTATGTTAAATAACGCGCTTTGAGAGAAGTAATACCATTTTGACAAAAGATTTCTGGTTCTTCCTTACTTGGTATGCCAAACTAATAATTAAAATGCCAAGTAAGCAAACATCTATTTTTGTAGTTTTCAAAATTTCTAAAGCCATATGCAGAACGTTTTATCAACTTAAGCT
>CASBQF010000180.1 GCA_949127775.1 Oscillatoriales cyanobacterium PMM_0080 | reverse complement strand
TCGCTTAAATCTGGAACTTCGCCGGATATCCTGTGTTTATCTAAGGGATTGTCTGGTGGCTGCTTGCCACTTTCTGTCACAATGGCATCGGAGGATATTTATCAAGCTTTCTGGCGAGATGAATCGGACAAAGCTTTTTATCACGGTCATTCTTACACCGGAAATCCCTTGTCTTGTGCGGTGAGTGTGGCATCCCTGGAGCTTTTGGAGCAAAACCCAAATATGTATGAAGGGATGGAAAAACTGCACCACAAATACCTGAATCAATGGCTGAGAGATCATCCTAAACTCGAACGGATTCGGACTTGCGGCACTATCGCAGCAATGGATGTCAAAACCGAAAGCAGTTCCGGTTATTTTAATGAAATCGGCCCTGTATTGAAAGCCAGATTTCTCGAAGCGGGGTTTTTGCTCCGCCCCTTGGGAAACACGCTTTATGTGATGCCTCCCTACTGCATTTCTCCTGATGAATTAGAATCGATTTATCGGGTGATTCGTCAGGTTTTGGATACTTTGTAAACTCTTTAATTTTAGTGATGAATTTACCCAATTGGAACGATTTGGCTGACGACGCGCTGGCGGGAAAATGTCTCTCTCGCGAGCAATCTTTAGCCGTATTGCGCGCGCCGGATGAGGTTTTGCTGGAACAACTAAACGCAGCTTATCGGGTGCGCCGCCACTACTGGGGAAATCGTGTCAGATTGCACTATTTGCTAAACGCTCAAAGCGGCCTTTGTCCTGAAGATTGCCATTATTGTTCTCAGTCCAAAATCTCGACTGCGGAAATTGAAAAATATCCGCTTTTAGCTAAGGAAAAAATTCTGGAAGCGGCCGGGCGCGCGGCAGATTTAAAAGCTGGTACGTTTTGTTTGGTAATTTCTGGCCGCCAACCTAGCGCATCTACTTTCGATCGCGTTTTGGATGCTGTAGAAACCGTCAAGGCAAATTATAACCTGAAAATCTGTGCTTGTTTGGGGTTGTTGAGCGAGGAGCAAACTCACCGTTTGGCTAAAGCTGGAGTCGATCGCGTAAATCACAATCTCAATACTTCCGAATCGTACCACACGGAGATTTGCACAACTCATACTTTTGCCGATCGCACAGAAACCGTCGAAAACGTCAAAGCAGCCGGAATCACCACTTGTTCGGGCGGCATTTTGGGGATGGGCGAATCGGATGATGATGCGATCGATTTAGCGCTGTCCTTGCGGAATTTGGGCGTTACGAGCGTCCCAGTCAACTTTTTCATTCCAATCCCCGGAACACCTTTTGCGGATGTTAATCGCTTAAATCCGCGCCAATGTTTGCGGATTCTCTGCTTGTTCCGATTTTTGCTTCCCAGCCAAGAAATTCGGATTGCTGGGGGACGGGAGGTGCATTTGCGATCGTTGCAACCCCTGGGACTTTACCCTGCTAATTCGATCTTTGTTGGCGATTATCTGACTACTCCCGGACAAACGGCCAATCAAGATTGGGATATGATTCGAGATGCGGGATTTGCGATCGAATCTCCCGAAGGTTCAATATTAGAAGTTGATTCAAAAGATCAGACGGCGGTTGAAACCGCGTCTACACAAACAAAACCCGCCTCCGCGGGTTGAAGATCAGACGGCGGTTGAAACCGCATCTACACAAACAAAACCCGCCTCCGCGGGTTGAAGAGACCGGGCGGTTAAGATTACATTATCTTCTTAAGTCCGCGGAGGCGGACATTGTTTGTATAGCCGCGAATTCTATTCGCCGGGTCTTCTGAATTAACCATTCGCCCGGTATTCTTGAATGAATCAATCTCAAATCATACAATAGGGAAATTATGGACAAACGCGAAGAAATTACGATCGCAGAATACCAAGCAACTGCCGAATCTTTCCGAGAAGGAACATGGCATCACGACGTATCCCAAAATCGCGACGCACTGACCGCTGCCATGCCTCGCAATCCCGGTAAAATTCTCGATATTGGATGCGGGCCAGGACGAGACTTGGTGGCGTTCAAAAGCCAAGGACATACAGTTGTAGGCTTAGATGCAACTCCAGCTTTTGTAGAAACAGCAAAGAAGTTATCCGGCTGCGAAGTTTTGCAGCAATCTTTTCTGAATCTAGACTTACCAAAGGCAGAATTTGACGGTATTTTCGCCAATGCTTCCATGATTCATGTTCCCAGCGACAAAATGGTGAAAGTGCTCCAAGATTTGCACAAAGCCTTAGTGGTTGGCGGTGCAATTGTCATGTCAATGTGTCGGGGAAATTGGGAAGGATACGACGAACGGCCGACAGGAAAACGCTATACTGCGGGATGGGAATATGAAACTTTAGCGCCTTGTTTGGAACAAGCAGGATTTGCAATTGTGAATCACTACTATCGCCCCCCCGGTTTGCCGCGCGAAGCTCAATCTTGGGTAGTAATCGTCGGCAAAAAAATCTAACGTAAATTGGAAATTGCTAATCTTTCCCCTCTCTTCCTCTGCGCCCTCTGCGCCCTCTGCGGTAAAAAAAACTAATTCAAAAAATTACAGAGGATTGTTGTATACTGTTCCAAAGTCAAAAAAACCAACTTCTGCACAAATTAAAACAAAATTAATATGACAGATAAATCCCACATCTTTTTAGCAGGTGCTAGTCGAGGCGTCGGCCTAGAAATCGCCAAATGTCTCGTAGCACAAAATATGCAAGTAACAGCACTTTTACGATCGCCCGAAACGCGCACCGAATTAGAAGCAATGGGCATCAAAGTCATGATTGGCGACGCTTTGGACGCTGCTGCTGTCGAAGCTGCGATGGCTGGCGGCGAACCAATTCATGCCGCAATCAGCACCGTTGGCGGCTTGCCCAAAGATGGCGAAAGAGCCGATTATTTGGGCAACAAAAACTTGATTGATGCGGCAGTTAAAGCAGGCGTGCAAAAATTTATTTTAGTTTCATCTATCGGTAGCGGTAACACTGCCGCCGCTTTGCCGCCGCAAGCTTTAGAAACTTTACTCCCGGTGTTACTTGAAAAGGAAAAAGCGGAAAATCATTTGATAGCAAGCGGGATGATTTATACTGTAATTCGTCCTGGCGGATTGAAATCGGAACCTGCGACGGGAAATGGTGTTTTAACAGAAGATTGTCGAATTGCCGGAACTATTCACCGGGCGGATGTAGCGCAGTTGGTTTGTCAGTGTTTAGTTTCTGATGCTGCTAATAATAAAGTTTTGTCGGCGGTAGACAAGCAAATGGTTTATGGCAATCTCGAATATGAGGTATTAGGCTTGGGATAATACCGGGCGGTTGAAACCGCGTCTATACAGACAAAACCCGATCTCAGAGGGGTTGAAGAATTGACCGTTAAAACACGTTATATTCTTTTCGTCCGCGGAGGCGGACATTGTTTGTGTAGACGCGGTTTCAACCGCCGTCCGATCGCACTTCAAGAATCAAAAGGTTTAATCAACGATCGCCCCATCGCCCAATCCAGCACCAAACCCGCGATCGCAAACAATATCACACTCTCGACACCAGCAACCGCAAACGGCAATAACTCCTGCAAACCCGGCATTTTCCCCGCCTCAAAAGACAATCCAGCATCCAACTGTCCAAAAGCTCTTACCAACCCAAAAGCCAACACCACACCAGATTTAAGTTGCGGGTTAACATCGCGGCGGATAGCGTAGCGGTAAGTCACGCCGAACAAAAAACCGCCCACAAGTGCCATCAATCCTCTCAATCCCAAATTTAGGTCGATCGCCCTTGTTAACACTTTAATCCTAGGTCAGTGGTGGGATTTTCTGGCGGGTTTGCAGGTAAGGGCGATCGACCTAAATTTGGGATTGAGAGGATTGATGGC
>CASBQF010000179.1 GCA_949127775.1 Oscillatoriales cyanobacterium PMM_0080 | reverse complement strand
GTCGGAATCCAAGCACCCCAAATTCTGCCTTTACCTTGGGTATCTAACTGAGCCATTGGTAGTTGCAAAACCGGGCTTTTGTTGAGGCGAACTCGCACGGCGGCAAGAGCCCAATCTGCTTGATAAAAGGTGACTCCCCGGTATCTGAGAGGCTCGTTAACGTGAATGGTTTTACGATCGACCTCTTGGCCTGTTTTGTCCAAAACCGACAGATCAGAGTAAAATTGGTCGATCGCCCCGCTCGGACTATAATCAATCCAGAACCGATTCACCCGCATCGACCAATCCTTCGGTATCTGCGGCCCAGCCCAAGGCCCCGCATCAGTGATATTCTGCACCCGAAACGTTTCACCGCTAGGAACCATTTCTTGCCCCGCAAATCCAGTCATCGAGCCCAACATCGAGCCAGCTAAAATGATTAGCATACTGGCGTGAACAATAATCGGGCCAACTTTACCAATTATGCCTTTGCGAGCATAAACTTTTTCGTCTTCTCGAAATATGCGGTATTTTTTTTGCTGCAAAAGTTGTTCTAACGAACTTAAAGAAGTTGTTTCTAATTCCGCACTGAGAGCTAATTTTTCAAACTGCTTCGGTTCTTCATAAAATTTCCAGCGGCGGGCAGATTTTAATGCCGGAAACTGTCTAGTAAAAGTGCAAGCTGTCAAGCTGCTGCCGAACAAAATTAGGATTGACAAAAACCACCAAGTGCGGTACACATGGTCTAGTCCTGCAATTAGTAAAACTTTCCAAGTTAGGAAACCGAAAAGGGCTGGATGTTCGGGATAGTTGGACTGATAAAACTCTACGGATTGACCTTGTTCGACGATGGTGCCAGAAATGCTAAAAAATGCGATCGCCAGTAGCAAGATAATGGCTAGTCGTAAATCTGCGAGTACAGGTAAGATTTCTCGCTTAAAAAACCTTTGAGGGGCATTAGCCCAGTTTGATTCTGGTGTCATGGGTTATTGGTTACTGGTTATTGGTTACTGGTTACTGGTTATTGGTTATTGGTTATTTGTGAGTAACACATAAGCTCAAATCCTGGTTAAATTTCCCGGTTTTTTCTTGGTTGGCGGGGGCAGAATTTGTTTATATAGTAGCGGTTTAAACCGCCGATTGATGCTGCCGAATTATGCCGAATCATGCGAATTTTAGTTACGCAGGAAGTATGCGAGAAATTAATGAGAAAACGCCAAATCCTACTAGCAACACACCGCTAACAGGCGTGATCCAACTCGACCACCGACGTAATTCTAAGAACTTTTTAATACTCGCAGTAAAAGTGCCTGCGATAATCAGCGGAGCAACATAACCCGCAGCATAAAACAGTAGTAAAACACCACCTAAAACTGTATCTCCGGTTTTGGAAACCCAAGCTAAGAGGGTGGCTAAAACTGGCGTGCTGCACGGAGAAGCTACTAAACCAAAAGTTAAGCCTAATAAGTACGATCGCACGCCAGCCGGCAAATCCTTCGGAACCCAGCCCACAGCGTCAAAAGACGGCATTTGCAATGGTAAAGCTTCCAATAAATTCAGCCCCATTAAAATCGCGATGATGCTGACAACGATCGGCAAACCTATACCAATTTTGCCGTAAACTTGTCCAGCAAATGATGCGACAATGCCTAATCCCGCGAGGGTTGTAGCCAATCCCAGGGAAAACCACGCCGACTGGGCGGCGGCTTGCAGGCGGCTTTTTGCTTCGTATCCGCCGATGTAGCCGATCGTAATTGGCAACATTGAAAGCATACAGGGCGTTAAGCTCGTTAGCAACCCTGCCAAAAAAATGACTCCAACGCTGACAAAACTCAGGTGTGTCAGTTGAGTGTTTACTAAGTTGTTAGCAAATTGTGCAAGTTCGTAAAGTTGGGTTTGCAGGGTTTCCATCAGTCGATTTTAGATTTTAGATTTTAGAATTGACTCCACAGTCTACTTTAGATTTTAGATGGACTCTACAGGTGAATCTGGGAGTTTCAACTAAATATCTAATTTTTTGGCTCTTCACGAATCCTGTCGGGGATTGTATCTCTAGGCGGTGAGTTCAGGTGTGCTGTATTTGGCTCTATTTCAAATTGTAACAGATGCGCGCAGGTTGCGTTTGAGATTTGGGATATATTTTAGCTAGATTGACTGGTTGGGAGTTGAAAGGTCGATCGCACCTTGATTAAAACGGATATCTTGACACCATCATCAACCAGTCATTTCCAACGGGTTTCTGACCCTATTCCAGCAGAAAACTTATATATTTTGAAACAGGTAGTTCGGCTGTTATTTAGATTATTCAGCCCGACTTTACTTTAAATTAAAGCCAATTTCTTCATTAATAGAGCCGTCTGGCATTATTGTCCCTACCAGCACCGCACCTCTGAGATTTGTTCTAGTTAAGTTAGCGCCTTCTAAGTTAGCATTGCTCAGATTTGTGACTTGTTTGGAACCTCGGAAAGAGAAGCTATGTAAGTCAGCACCTGTCAAATTAGTCTTGGCTAAATTAGCATATTGCAAGTCAGCACCGTGCAGCGTCGCATCAGTTAAATTAGCTTGCGTAAGATTGCTTCCCCAAAGTCGAGAATCTAACAAATTAGCATCTTGTAAATTGGCGCGAGTCAGATTTGCCAAAGTCAGATTAGCATCCCACAATCTCGTGCGGTTGAAATCAGCTTCCGTCAAATTTGCTCGACTGAGATCCGTTCCCAAAATATCGGCATTTGCTAAATTGGCGCCACTGAGATCGGCGTCAGAAAGATCGGCATCTTTTAAATTAGCACCGGACAAGTTGGCGCCGGACAAATTTGCGCCGGACAAATTTGCTTTTTGGAGATTAGCTCCCCGTAAATCGACAGCGCTCAAATCGCACTGCTTCCACAAAAAGCTGACGCACCAATTATCTTTTAATAGCTGACTCAGATCCTCCGCATTCGCGGCCATTACAGGAGGAGTTAAGTAGAGAGTCAACAGGACGATCGCCAATACTGCTGCCGCTATTTTTTTCAACCTCAGAACTCTTTTCATTGAGACTAATTTGCGCAATAGATTCTTGATCTGTAATCAAAGCATAACAAATAATCTGCAAGTTTCACCAGCAATATTAATCAAAGATATTAGTGCTTTGTGTAACAGGCACTCCGACTTGTGAAGCGAGAATGGTGCTCTGCGGTGAGTAAAAATCGGGTAAGCTGTCGCGCCTTTAAATTATATATTTAGGGCGGGCGGGACACCCCACTCATTGTTTGATTGTTTTCTGATCTAAAATTTCAATGCAAAACAGCTTATGAGACAGCCGCCCGTGTTGACACGATCGACAAATCCCGATCGAATATCGCGACAAGATAACACTGGCAAACGGTAGTTGCGATCGATCCCGCAGCGACATACCTCGAAACAATCCCGGTAAGAAGCGCTGGATACGAGAAATCTCAAACCGCACAGTTCGCCTGAAAGCACGAGATTTAGCGGGTTGTAGGCGCAATTTCGCTTAATTGCGATCGGCATCACCCGCTTTACCCAACTCTCATCACACGAATCAATACCGCAGCATCACCAAACTCGATCGAACTTATCACCTTCTGAGGAGTACGGATATCACTGTCAGTAACTGAAGTATCGAGGAAAATGAGAACATACAGTTAAACCCCAGCCCTCCCATGCCTACTATCCCGCTTCTTCCGAGTCAATTAGCTGTCACAACTATTTTCAATTCGATCGAATCTTTAGGATTCAATAATATTGCAGGCCAAGTATTTTCGGGCGAGCAAGCCCAAGAGCGACAAGAGGCAAATTTAAACGTTAGCACCAAAAAAGTTTACACCGAGGGCTTAAAAAATCTAGAACAACAAGACTTACATGGTGCGATTAAAAAATTCACAGCCACAATTAAGCTTAATCCGAAATTTGCGCCAGCTTACAACGATCGCGGTGTAGCCCGCTACACACTAGGCTACAAACAGTCCGCGATCGAAGATTTAACAACTGCGATCGAACTCAATCCCTATCGAGCTAAGTATCACAGCAATCGGGCGTTTATGCTGGCTGGCTTAAAAGACTATACTGGGGCGATCGCCGATTACAACTCCGCACTGCTGCTGAAACCCAATTTAGCCCAAGCATACTTTAACCGAGGCGCTATCCGCCTACAAACAGAAAATTCCCTCGCAGCATTAGCTGATTTCGAGTCAGCAATTCGCCTCGATCGCAATTTTGCTAAAGCTTATTTCAACCGAGGAGTGACTAGATATAAATTGAGAGAAGTTCAGGGAGCATTTGAAGATTTTCAGAAGGCCGCAGGGCTTTTTAAGCAGCAGGGGAGAATGGATTATTATCAAGATGCAGTTTCTCAAATTAGAAAGCTCTGTTCAACAGTTGACAGTTGACAGTTGACAGTTGACAGTTTGTAGGGTGCGCATTGCGCACCGGCTCATCTTGTAGGGTGTGTCAAAAAGCCTTGAAAAAGTCAACCAGTACGCATTTCGATGGGACATGAAGTCAACTGGTGCGCAGTGCACACCCTACAAATTACCTGGTAGTAGTCAGTAGCCATTAGTCATCGGGAATTAGGAATTGTTAAGGTGCGCAGTGCGCACCCTACATCTATACTTGAAATTAGCCGATTCTGAAGGCTGCGTCGCCTACTGGCAAATCATTGGGACGAGAAATAGTAGAAAAGTTAACTCCAAAAGCAGCAGCTTGAACGGCTGCGGGGGTAGCATTTTGAACTACAGCTAATGTCGCCCCACCAAATTGAATTAAAGTATTGCTTCCAGATTGACCAAATGCAACAGTTGCTAAATTGCTAGCACTAATGCCAAAGCGATCGCCCTGAGCCGAGCTAAAATCAGTAATTGTATTTGTACTGCCATCACCTGCGATTAAAACAAAAATATCTGCACCCGCGCCACCAGTCAGAGTATTGCTGTCTGCATCTCCCATCAAAATATCATTGCCATCACCACCATTTAAGACATCATTCCCTTTACCACCTCTCAAAAAGTCGTTACCAGCATCGCCATTGAGAATATCGTCACCGAGATTTCCGTTCAGAATATCGTTACCAACACCTGCGCTAATTAAGTCGTTACCTTTGCCACCTCGCAAAAAGTCATCGCCTGCTTCGCCCGTGAGGGTATCATTACCTTGGCTGCCGTTAATTGCATCATCAGTCGGTGAACCGATGATGCGATCGTTTCCGCTACCTCCGAGTACACCGCTGGAATTTTGTTGAGAATCTTGGGAAGTAACTTGATAGTTGTTTGGGGATTCAGGCAATCTGAGCGCTCGCAAAGGCAGATTTACAAAATTGGTACTATTAATTAAATTGTTAAGTACATTAACATCGCTAATGATGCTAGAAACGCGACTGGGCACGATTCCTCCAACGACTTTGGCGGTAGAAATGCGATCGCCCTGCTGCACCACATTCACCGTCTCAAAACCTTGAATAACATTGCCAAAAACAGCATAATTGCCATCCAAAAACGGCAAAGTATCCAGAGCAAAATAGAACTGCGAAGACGCGGAATTCAAAGCATTAGAACGAGCCATTGCGACGGCCCCGCGAGTGTGCTTCAACTGCGGTGTCTGAGTCACAACTTGGTTATAAACAGGTTGTGCCGCCCCTTGTGGCTTAATTTCCAATGGAATAAAACGCGCCTGATTGGTATCCGGGTCAATAAAATTACCCGTTCCCAATTGACCCGCCGGAATGTTAGTATCCTTACTGCGCGGATCGCCTCCTTGCACCACAAAAGGATCTGGCTGACGCACGACTCGGTGAAACATCACCCCGTCGTAAGTGCCGCGTTCAACTAAATCAACAAAATTTCCGCCAGTAATTGGGGCATTAGTGCCGTCAACTTCGATCGTAACGGGTTGACCGTTAATTACCTGGACTACTGTAACTTTGCCTGTTAAGGGGAGTGCAGCGCTCATAGATAAATTGCTATTTGAGTAAGTGATATTTAGGTTCCAGAAGCAATCCGCGAATTGCCCCTACCCATTTAATCAGAAAACAGTAAACTTGTGTTAAGTACAGTTCTACTTCTAAATTTATGATGTCTCGTCGCAATTTTTTTAGCACTTTATTGGCAATTTGTCTAGTCTTGATGAGTTGCAATTTTGCCGCCCCTGCGTTTGCCCTCGGCGGCACGCTTCCGCAGGTGAATCAAGCTGCACCGGATTTTAGTTTACCGACAAACAGTGGCAACGGACAAGTTTCACTGTCAGATTATCGCGGTAAATGGCTGGTAGTCTACTTCTATCCCAAAGATTTTACGTCGGGATGTACGATCGAAGCACGTCGATTCCAGCAAGACTTGCCAAAATACTTAGCAAACAATACTCAAATTATCGGGATTAGCGCTGATGATGTCAACTCCCACGCAGAATTTTGCGATTCCGAAGGTTTAAAATTTCCGCTGTTAGCCGATACCGACGGCGCAGTCAGCAAAGCCTACGGTTCTTGGATGAGTTTTATCTCAGCCCGACATAGTTTTATTATTGACCCAGAGGGCGTTTTGCGAGAAACTTTTGTGAAGGTGAATCCCTCTGTTCACTCAAAAGAAGTGTTGGCTCGTTTGGGCGAATTGCAAGCTAACGGCTAATATTGTGTCAGCTTAAATAACCGCAATCAAATAGGTTCGATTGTTCGGACTTTAGTCCTTATTCAGGATTTTATGAGGACTAAAGTCCTGACTACGAACCTGTAATATTAATTCCGGTTGTATCGGAATTAATTTCACCAGAAATCAGGACACGGCAGTGCCGTTTCCCTACAATTGAGCTCTTGGGCCTTTAAATTGTATATTCAGGGGGGTTCTCCCACCGACCCACAATAGCTTGATTGTTTTTTGACATATAATTCAAATGCAGAAAAGCTCGATCGCGGTAGGGAAACGGCACTGCCGTGTCCGACCTATCATTCCGGCGCAGTCGGAATTGATATAAGTTCTCAATGAGAATTAAAATTGCTATTAACTGCAACCGATTCAGAAGCAGATTCATTGTCAGAGAGATTTCTATTTTTGGTATTAATACGGCGTTCCGGGTCAATTCCCTCGAAGGTTGGTGGCAACCAAACTCGGACTACCAATAACACTGCCAAAACCAGTAAAAATGCACCTGTCGATAATATTTGAACCCAGGGAGTTTCCAGGACTCCCCGCACGATAATTTCTCGCAAGACTGATACAATACAAACTTCCACAGCCACGCCAATCGAAACACGTTGCTCTTGCAAGTAAATAATTAGCAACCGAAATAATTCTACTAAAACTAATAAAAACAGAATGTCAGCAGTCACTTGCTGAAAATCCAAAGGAGGCAACAGCGAGAAAAACATTTCTCGTAATTCAATGACCATGAAGCAGAACAAACCGATACACAAAGAAATTACAATTAAGTCTTGAACTGTTTCCAGAGCACTGACTATCAGTTTCAAATTCAACCATTGCGGGGGAGTATTTGTCTGGTTATTTGAACGATTTTCCATTGACAACTCCTGGAATCTATTTGACTGGACTTACAGCTTAATTTAAATTGAGCTGATCTTTGACAAAAAACAGGTTTAATTTATTTATAACCATTATAAAACTTCCGTCTGTCGATCGTGCATCACAAACTTTTATATATCGCACAGGCGGGTTGACATTTGACCAATATTTGTGCTATGAGAAAAATCTTATTAGTAAATTTGATTCTGGAAAAGCAAAAGTCAAAACCCCAAAATCTGGCAACTGTTATAGAATATGAGAACTGTGAAGAATTGTTTACTATAGCTCGATCAAGTCAAGCTATGGACTTTAGGGTCAAATCATACAGAAGCCAGAAAGTCAATTCAAAAACAAAAAGCCACTAAGAGAGGATTGAACACAATGGCATTTACACTTGCACCATTACCCTTCGCCGCTGACGCCCTAGAATCAGGTCATATGTCGGCCAACACGTTTTCGTTCCACCACGACAAGCATCACGCTGCTTACGTGACCAACCTCAACAAATTGATTGAAGGCACCGAACTAGCCAGCAAATCTCTGGAAGAAATTGTCAAGGCATCTGCCAAAGACCCATCCAAAGCAGGCATCTTCAACAATGCAGGTCAAGTTTGGAACCACAATTTCTTTTGGAATTCCCTCAAAAGCGGCGGCGGCGGCGCTCCAACTGGAGCTTTAGCTGAAAAAATCAACGCGGACTTCGGCAGCTTTGACAAATTCAAAGAAGAATTCAAGGCTGCGGCGACAACTCAGTTCGGTAGCGGCTGGGCTTGGCTGGTTTTGGAAAATGGCACTTTAAAAGTTACCAAAACTGCTAACGCCGACACCCCGGTAGCACACGGTCAAATTCCGTTGCTGACTTTGGATGTGTGGGAACACGCTTATTATTTGGATTTCCAAAATCGCCGTCCCGACTATATTGCTAATTTCTTGGATAATTTGGCGAACTGGGATTTTGCAGCAGCAAATTTGGCTGCGGCTTAGTAGCACCTAAATTTTAGGACTCTTCGTCCTCACTATAAACTGCATAGGTTCGTAGTGAGGACGAAGAGTCCTTATTGAGAGATGGCGAAGCCGATCGAACTACAAGGAAGCAATAGTTAAAATATTCTGAAATTGTGTTATAGTAGGGGCGCTAACTATTTTACGAATTTTGTAGTTTCAGTGGCTGTTCGCGCGATGACCTCCTCACCAACCATAGCACCCGTTCGATCGAGTCAAGTTACCCGCAAGTCTTATCCCAACTATCGGGTAATAGTTCTCAACGACGATTTCAATACGTTTCAGCACGTTGTGGAATGTTTGACCAAGTATATTCCAGGAATGACGAGCGATCAAGCTTGGGAATTCGCCAACCAAATTCACAACGAAGGACAGGCAACCGTCTGGGTTGGCCCGCAAGAGCAAGCAGAACTTTATCATATGCAATTGAGCCGTGCTGGACTGACAATGGCTCCGCTAGAGTCCACTTAAAAAGTGTGTGCAATGTCGGAAAGTTCGATCGATTGTCGCGACTTAATTTCCAATTATTCTGACTACAGTTAACAGTTAACCGTTAACCGTTAACCGTTAACCGTTAACCGTTAACTGACTAATGACTTAATTCGATCGCCAAACTTCATCCCAAGGCCCGCCCCCAACTTCCAAACCTGCCAAAGAACTTTCAGCATCCAAGATAATTCTAGAATGCTGCTTGCCATTTTTATCAACATTTCCCCCCAACAACTCTCGCAGTTGCAAGCGTAATTGGCCGTGCGTCGTATCCCGGCAACAAAAAGCCATACCTTTTTCTGTAGGAGTTCGCACATAGATACCCGGAGAACTTGCAGTGCCAATTAACTCAACTTCAAACTGGCTATTTCTAGCCTGCATTTTCCAGCTTCCCCAAGGTTCAATATCCCAACTAACTTGCGAATTCCAAGGCGCAAATTCGTATAATTGCCCTCGATAATGGATGCCAATCATGGCGACAGATTCCATCCACCATAGCACGCCGCGCCTGCCACCACCAGCAGTTATGGCTAAATCGCTTTCGCCTTGAAAACAATTGCAATTAATCCAAAACCACTTTTGCGGAAAAGCACCACCCCAATTTTTTTCGCTGTAAGCCGGAGCATCTTTAAATTCATAGCGTTCGCCATTCCAATCAATCCAGCCCGTGGCTAAACCGTGAGCCATTAAAATTTGCCATCCCGGTTCAAATACAGGCAGAAAAGATAGGATTCCCGCGGTGGATTTCTGGAGTGCATCAGAGTTTCCCCAGCCGTAAACTGGTTTAATTTCGTACTGCCAAAAACAGTGACTGCCGCTTCCTGGATCGTGTAAATAACCTTGATTCAAAGTAGCAGTAGCTTGATAGCCTTCTTCGACGCGGCTGTCGAATACTTGCGGCTCTAAATATTCGGGTTTAATTTGTAAATCTGTTCTACCCCAATGTCCAAAACCCAAGCTTTCTCGGTGCGCCCAAAACTTATTTACATCGGGGAAAGTACGGCACAAATAGCTATCTTTTGGGCCAAGGATTTGAGCTACACCGCCGCTGTAAGGTTGGCCGCCTCTGGGATCTTCGATGGAATACATGAAGGCAAAGGATTGTCCGTGAATCGGTAATGTTATTCGATAATACCAGCCTTCAAAAAAGCGCCGGGAACTGTTGTCCCAATGGTAGCCGCTGTGGGGAGTTTGAATGGTTTTGAGTTTTGATGGTAAATTTGACATAAAATTACCAATAGGAGAAAAAAGAGTCATTGGTCATTGGTGATTAGCGAGAAGAAAGAAGAGTCATTGGTCATTGGTCATTAGGGCGGGTTTTGCCTGCATCTTCTGGCTTGTTTCAGAGATTATTAGCTAAACCCGCCCCTACAAGTCGGGCGGGTTTTGCCTGCATCTTCTGGGTTGTTTCAGAGATTCTTAGCTAAACCC
>CASBQF010000178.1 GCA_949127775.1 Oscillatoriales cyanobacterium PMM_0080 | reverse complement strand
GATGCAGCGCGAGTAAGGGCGCGGGCGATCGTTTTGAATGGGGCTGATTGACTGCCGGCTGCTGAATCGCTACCTGTTGTTGAGTTGACGAAAAGTGTTGCCATGTTTTTGTAAAAGAGATAATTTGCGATTCCCTACGGGATAGCTTCGCTTCACGAGCTTTTGTATAATTTTCATTCTCTACCAACCTGACACCGGATCTATATTCCAATACGGTTTACTTAAGAGAGATATCCCTGGCACACCCCTTAAAAAAGGGGGGGACAAGAATGCTCTCAAAGTCCCCCTTCTTAAGGGGGATTTAGGGGGATCTCCGTGGCAGAAATAGTGTTAAGTAAACCGTATTGATCTATATTCACTTGTAATTTCGGAGATTATTTAATTGCAGGATATCCGCAACGTCACCCATCAGGAGCGACAACCACAGGGGGGATTGCCCCTACAAAATAGTAATTTGTAGTGCATTGCGCACCAGTTGATTTAGACGCTCACCTGAAAATTACGTAATTTGTAGTGCATTGCGCACCGGTTGATTTAGACACTCACCGCAGCGGCACCGATTGACTTTTTCGCGCAATCCGTACCCTACAAACTCAGTCGGTGCGCAATCCGCACCCTACAAACTTAATTTCCAGTAAATTTCAGAATACAAGAAGCATCCAATACCACTACAATTTCATTCTGAAAAACAGCACAACTTGTCATTGCGGGAGCTAATGCGGGAATTTTCCCTTGTTTGAGAGAAAGCATCGCCTCCGGTGTAGAATCAAAGACACTGATCCAGCCATAATCCTCTACATACTTAAGAGTTAATGCCGCGCGATCGAGCATCCAGAAATCAATTTCATACTGATTAATGAATTTTTGCAATATCGCTCGATCGGGCGTATATTGAGCGCGAATCAAATCGTTTATTCGCTGTAGATATCGGCTGTAATATCCTTTTTGATAAGGCACTGCATATTCCTTTGCCACCAAAACTGAGCGTTGACTAAAAGTTGGCAAATTGTCCGCCTCTGGCGCGATAGAAGCGATCGTAATATCTTTCGGTTGCTGCTGAAAAAACTGGTACAAATCGGGAAGTTTACCCTCTACATATCCAACCTTGGGAAAATCTTCAACCAAACTCGGATAACACACAACTACAAAAGCAATTATCGCTGTAGTAACTATTGCTACTAAATTTTTAATCCCAAAGCTGGTTTCATTTTCCTTAGCCCAATTTAGCATTCCATCTACGATCGATGTTAGGACGATCGCACTTAAGAACACGACAATAAATCGCAAGCTATAAGCAGTATAGCGTCCAGGCTGATATAACTTAAACAAAGTGGCATGAGCAGCCAAAAACATGGCTGAAGATGCTAAAAATAGCTGAAGCAACACCCAGATGCTACTTTGAATCTGTTTTGAAGCAGGAAAGTACGTTAGCGAAGCCCTCGAAGAGGATCGGCATACCAATAGTAGCGGCCATAACAATGATGCACAGTGAGTGACAGGCGTAAATAGCGACTGGGGAAACATCCCGCTACCCCTACCAGTTAGCCAATAATGTTTGGGATTTGCCCGAAAAAAAGCATTTCTGCCATCTGCCGCAAATTCCGGCATTTGTTTAGCTTCTGCTGCTGTATAAGTTGGGCTAAATTCTGATTTATCTAGGGCATAGGGTAGCAGTACCAAAAACACAACTCCCAAACCAGTGGTGCAAAATAGGTAATTTGTGCGATCGCGCGATAAGCAAAAACGACCATTTTCCCAACCCACAAGCCGCAAAACTAATATACCCGCAGCCACCAATGCGTAAGGAGGATAAAATAGTCCCATCAGACCGATCGCCGCTAAACATGGCAGCAAGGAACGTCGCAGTAAATAATATAAAAAAGCGAGAAATATCGGATATACAAATGCTCTTGGCGTTGCAGAACCCAAATCGTCTGTCATCCACATATGTTGGTTAAGCAGCAAAGAGGCAATAAATCCGGTCATCGGCACTGGCAGCATTTCTAGGGCAATACTAAAACAGTAATAAGTGGAGATTAAGCTGAGGAAAAACGGCAATATTTTGTGAAAGAATAGCGGATGAATGCCAATTGTGGCGGCTATTTTGTAGAGTATGCTATATCCGGCGGGGGCGGCGGATTGAAAATAGTTAGCAATGAAATCATTGGGGAACAATTCGCGATCGACAAACCGCATCATCCAGAAAACGTGTTGTCTCGCGTCGTCTTGCACGACATACTCGGCACCAAAGGCTTGTCTTAGCCCTAAAAAACCATATATCGCGGCAAATGTCAAGCTTAGAGTCAACCAAAATATTGTGTGCGATCGGGATTTTTCATCCACAGTCGCAGTCAGAAACTTGTGCAAACGGGCTATAAACATCGCAGTCAGCAAACGCCTTAAATAAAATTTTGCAGCAGCCCTGTCGAGAACTACTACAAATCAATACTTTATATGAAATCCGCCTCCAAATACCGCTTGACTTTCAACGGCGCCATATTTTAGCTATTTTCCCCAGCCCCACGCAATTTTAAGGCGCAATCGCGGACGGTAATCAAGCAGTTTGTTTGTGTTTGGGAGGACTGAAGTCCGAACGATCGAACCTGGTTTGTAGTAAGGACTTCAGTCCTTTCAAATCTTAACCAGCAAACGACACGAATAGAGATGCAATACCAAAGGCGATCGAAACAACACCCAACAGAAACGACCAGAAACGGTGGAAACTGCTAACTTTTGTGCCACTATCGCTATTTAGTTCAATCAAATCCATCCAAGGCGCAACACCACGACGGAACCAACCCAAAGCATTAACCTCCATTCCAATTAAACTTTTTACCCGTTTCATCCCAAACAGAAAATTACCAATCGGCCCAAAACGAGAAGCATAGTGCAGATAAATCATTCCCGTTTTGTCTTGCAATTTCAAATCAGAACCAAACGCGTAACCAGCATCGCCGCGACCAATTAATACGCCCTCAAGTTTCGCAGGTTGACCCCGCAAAGGACTAGCATAAGGGTCAGACATTAAGGTTAAAACATCCAATTGTTCTGCTGCTTGATAATTGGGAAACATCGCCAAAGTCTTGACCAAAATTCCTGTACCCATACCAATTAAAGGACAGGAAATCATCATCATGGGATTTGCAGCAGACAGGAAAATGCCGATCGCAAAACCCACCGCCAAGCCCAGAGTTGCTGCACTGTATAAGAACAAATCGAACACAAAGTTGCCGTACAACTTCCGCTTGCTCAAATTGTGTCCTTCACCAATGATTCGGCCCATATCAAACTCAATATCCAAGCCTAATTGTTCGGCATAGGTACTCAAAGCGCGAACTCGCTTACCAGTTAATGGGTGAGTCGAATTCAACTCCATCCACCAACCCCAAGGATTAAACATATCCCACAAAAACACTCGCCCAATTTTTTCCGGTTGTGAAGAAATCCGGTAAGCAGTGCCCGTAGAAGTGGCAGCTTTTGCATCATAAATACCCAAAGCGCGAGTTCCTTCTAACAAGCGGCTGGGTTCCGTTGCTCTTTGTCCTTCTTCCAAAATACCGTAAGCAATCTTTACCAGAGCACGGGATAAAGCATTGGGGTTCCCGGTAGTTTCGGCGGCAAAATGGTCAGCAAAATATTCTCGCGTCCGCGACAAATACAGCAACAAATAAGTGCCGGCTATATAAAACAAATAAGCCACAGCAGCGACACTACCTGCCGCACTTCTAGCTTTATCGCCAGCGTTTCGACCGAGGCTTTGAGCTGTAGTGTAAAGTAAATAAGTAATCTGCACTAAAGTCGAAGCTAAAGTCATGACTGCAAAGTCCCAGTGGACAATATGACCAAATTCGTGAGCGTAAACAGTGGCAATTTCATCGTCATCTAAATAGGTGAAAAGACCTTCACTGACGACTACGCGAGCGCTATTTGGTAAGGAACCATAGGTAAAAGCAGTAGGATTTTGGTCGTCAATAATTCCTAAACGCGGCTGTTTGAGGTTTTGCTGCTTGCAAATTTTCTGAATGACTTTCGCAGTTTCAGGACTTTTGCTTTCAATTTCTGCTAGGGAAACCCAGCGAGTATTGTAAAGCCAATTTTGGGTTAAGTCCATCAAGTAAGGCGATAGGAAAAAAGCCGCGATGTTAAAAATTATAGTGATCGGAAGTGCGATCGCCAATCCGATGACTGGATCGGGACTATTGATAATCAAAACTGAGGCTAACGATAGCGCTAACACCATACCAAACAGCATAAAAATGGTGACGCCGGAGGCTAAAAGAAGATTTCCACCAGTTTTCTGGATTAGTTTAACGCCCGCTTTGGGCGATCGCCCTGCCTTGCGTAAAGGAGCTTGAGATGACATAATAATCTCCAAAGGTTATTGACAAATAGGAATTCACGTCTGACCTTGTATGTACTTTACTGTTTTAGCTTATCAATTGGGATTGTTGTACCGATTCTCAACAAAAATATAGAATTTGCTGACGTATTATTAAGATTAAAAGAGAGTATAATAAATTTTTCTCTTCTTTGCTGTTATGTCAATTCTGGAAATTGCCCAAAAAACCCGTCAAGCTGCTCGAAAATTGGCAGTTTTGTCCGCAGAAGCCAAAAATCAAGCTATTGAAACTATTGCTCAAGCTTTAGAAGTTGCTGCGCCGTCCATTGTGGCGGCGAATGTGGCCGATCGCGCGGCGGCTGAGGTTGATGGCATTGCTAAACCGTTGTACGATCGCCTGAAGTTAGACGAAAGCAAGTTGAAAAGTGCGATCGCAGGTGTGCGCGACGTTGCCAAGCTCCCAGAGGCGATCGGTGTTGTGCAAATTCACCGGGAATTGGATGCAGGATTAATTCTGAAGCGCGTTACCTGTCCTTTGGGCGTTTTAGGAATTATTTTTGAAGCGCGTCCAGAAGCTTTAATTCAGATAGTATCCTTGGCAATCAAATCGGGAAATGGCGTAATTCTCAAAGGTGGCAAAGAAGCTGTTCGTTCTTGTGAAATATTAACAAAAGTCATTCGCGAAGCATTAGCAAAAACCGTAGTCAATCCCGAAGTTGTGCAGTTACTAACTACGCGGGAAGAAACAATCGAACTGCTAAAAATGGATGAATATATAGATTTGATTATTCCCAGAGGTTCCAACTCTTTTGTCCAATTTGTGCAGGACAATACCCGAATTCCAGTCTTGGGACACGCCGACGGAATTTGTCATTTGTATGTAGACAAAGCGGCTGATATCAACAAAGCAGTAGAGATTGCCGTTGATGCCAAAACTCAATATCCCGCTGCGTGTAATGCCATTGAAACTATGTTAGTTCACAGTGCGATCGCGCCCAAATTCCTGCCCATAGTTGCCCAAGCATTGCAGCAGAAAAAAGTAGAACTGCGGGGAGACGAAACCACTCGCAAAATCTTGGATATTGCCGCAGCCACAGAAACAGATTGGTCTACAGAATACAGCGACTTAATTTTGTCAATCAAAATCGTAGACTCTGTGGAAGAAGCAATTAATCACATCAATACCTACGGTTCCAGACACACAGATGTGATTGTCACCGAAGATAGTGAAGCCGCCGAAACCTTCTTAAATCAAGTAGATGCCGCCGGAGTTTATCACAATTGTTCGACTCGATTTGCCGATGGTTTTCGCTATGGTTTCGGTGCAGAAGTGGGGATTAGCACGCAGCAAATGCCACCTCGCGGGCCTGTCGGTTTAGAAGGTTTGATTACTTATAAGTATCGAGTTGTTGGAGATGGCCATATTGCTGCGAGTTATGTGGGGAATGAGGCTAAGGAGTTCACTCATCGGGATTTGTAAGCATTTGAGTAATTCTTGTCCTTGGTGCTACTAGATTTTCCCTTAGTCCGTAAAGCTGTGAGACTATCCCACTTTTCTACTGTCGGTTTATACAACCAATGCTCTAGTTTAGCTTCATCCACATATCCTCTTAGTTCGGGATCTGGCCAAATGTGTAGTCGCTCTTCACACCCGACATCTTTCGCTGCTTCTTCAATATATTCCCATTGTTTGTTAAAACATTCTGCCCATGATTTTCTAGTCATAATTGAATGAGCAAAATCTAAACCTGCTGCTGTCATTCGCTTACCATTAGTCCCGCGAGCATTAATGGGTTCCCAAAAAATAACCTCTGGATTCACAGTCATAATTTTCTCTAGATATCTTTTAAAGTCATCTAATGTCATGGTAGGAGGAGTGGGAGCCATTGCAACATACAATCTACATCCAGCTTCATGACCTTTTAGCAAAGCTTCATATCGTTTAGAAGGTGGAGGTGATTGAGGTTCTATCTTGCGAATCAGCTCGTCATCATCTAGGTATGGCAAACTCATGCCAACTGTCACATTAGGATTTTTGAGAATTTCGAGATCGTTTACCCACAATAAACCACGAGTTAGAATTCTGACTCTTTTGTTATATTTTAATAGAACCTCGACGGTCTTGCGAGTTATATTTGCCGTTTGCTGGTTTTGATATGGGTCAGTGCCCGAACACAGTAAAACTACTCCTTTTCCTTCTGGGGTCTCGCGCCAAGACTTTTTGCGACTTAGGTTTTTTTCTAGTAAGTCGGGTATATCTTCACGAACAAAAAGATACTGTCCCCAGTCCATTTGAGGATTGCTTACTCCCCTTTCCCGTAGTTGTGCTTGCTTTGTCCTAATTGCTGGCGTTGAGGGTACATAACAAAAGGTACACCCGTGCAGACAACCAGAGGCTACGTTAATTACATAGTCGCATAGTCCCTTCTTATTAAGCGCACTCTCTTGCAGTGGATTGACAATTTTTTCTGTGCCTTTGACGATAGACATTATATGCCTCTGTTTATGGTTGTGAGAATTTCGGGAGCTTAGTTATTTAGGAATCAGATGTAAAAAACTTACTCTTATAAAATAATGAAATTTGATATTTTTGGGGTAATTTTATTATATCATTTTTTTGCAATTTGACTCGCTTACCGCTTAATAACTTATCCTTTCTCCAAACTTCTATTTCTTTATCATCAATATATCTGTTGATATATTCATTATAGAGCCTTCGGTTAGCTGGATAAAGTACCATTGTTCTTTTCTTTATTTCTCCAAAAGAAATACCTTCGGGATTTGTTCTGATTAAATTTCCCACATCTCGATCTAACTTATCCATACAAACTTCATAACTATCTTTGGTGATATTCAATTGTAGGGAAATTTGATTTTGATTATAATAATCAGCCGTTTTAAGTCCATATCCATATATTTCATAATGGTATTGATAATCTAGATTATTCTCTAAATCAAAGCAATCTTTGATAACTTCCAATGCTGTTAAGTTCTTAGAAAGATGCAGTAGATAGTATAATACATTACTTTCTCCTTTAGGAATTAGTGCAAAAGTAAAAACATATTCTGATTTACCTCTTTCAATAAATAGTTTGACAGTTTGGTCTCTCAAATAACACTGTTCTCCCATGCTTGTGTCTTCTAAGTTGGCTTCTTCATAATATCCATCTGCTTCAAGAACTTTTTCAAAAGCAGATTTCAGTGTTGTGTATCTTTCAAGAAGAAATCTTTTGATATAAGAAATCATGTAAGTATATAAAATTTCCGAACCCCTGAGATTATTTAAGTTTCTAATAGTTTCCATTGAAACGTCTGTCCAACCAAAGGGATCTAGCAAAAAGAAAGAATGACCTTTACGAGTTTCAACTGTAAAAACACATGATTTTACTAAGTGTTCAAACTCTCCATTTAGAAATTCACATTGTTCTACCCTATCTCCATAACCCTCATTAAATGTATGCGGTTGTTCGTCAACTAATTCTCCTAAATTCGCTTTAATCATTGAATAATTTTTGAGACAGCTTAGGTGCGACTTTTGGCTATCTATAAAAATAAATTTTACATTTAATGGTTGTGAATAAATTCGTTTGGATTTTTGATGTGCTTTCCTGACAGCTTTTATGATTTTAATAGGAGATCCTTCCCATTCATTACCCTCGTCTTTATACATACCTCCCCCACAAAAGCCATCTATAAAAGTAAAGGTCGTTTCTCCAAAACGAGCTTTTTCATAAAGTGTATATATTAAGTTTTCAATATATTTTTCTATAATTTGATGCTTAGATTTAGTATGAGGATCTATTGTAGGAATATTACTTCCGTCTGCACTCCATTTCGGCTGTGAATTACTCATAGGGATTATTTGATTAAGAAAAATTAGTAATATAACTTATTTGGTCAAATATTACCACATACGTTGACCAGGTGCAACTACTTCAATAAAAAGTGTTAGCTTTCTTAAACTTCGGGTCAATGAGTTCCTCACTCCAGCTACAAAATCTAGTTGGCAAATCAGATAAGATTGACATAATTAGCTGATGTTGTGCAGGAAGCTTTGGCTCAATCCAGCGATCGCCCTCGCATCCGAAAAAACTTAGCTACAATAAGCTATACTGTCTCCCGCGACTCCCCCAACTCGAACAATCCGCCCTGGTTTATGTCCAACTCCTCCCCCGTTGCCCCAGGTTCAACTCTCGAAAAACGTTACCGCATCATCCGCGAATTAGGCCGCGGTGGTTTCGGGCGCACTTACCTCGCCGAAGATATCAATCGCTACGGCGAACAATGCGTGCTCAAAGAGTTCTCCCCGGTGGTTCACAGCCCGAAAGCGGCCGAATTGTTCGATCGCGAATCGAGTATCCTTTACAGCCTTCAACACCCGCAAATCCCCCGTTTCCGAGAACTTCTGCGAACCGATATCGGCGGTAGTCAAGCCTTGTTTTTAGTCCAAGATTATATCAAAGGTCAAACCTACGAAGAAATACTGATATCGCGTCAACAACAAGGTAAAAATTTTAGCGAAGCTGAAGTTACTCAACTGCTATTTCAGCTTTTACCAGTTTTAGAATACATCCACTCCAAAAATTTAATTCACCGCGATATTTCCCCGGACAATATTATTCAGCATGATGCTGACAAACTGCCATTTTTAATTGATTTCGGTTCAGTCAAACAAATTGCAGCAAGTGCTCTATTTCAGTCTAAGGGACAATCGGATACGGCGATCGGCAAACAGGGATATTCGCCCGCAGAACAAATGCACCAGGGTAAAGTATCTCCAGCTAGCGATTTGTATGCTTTGGCTGTCACCGCTTTAGTCTTGCTGACAGGGAAAAAGCCTCAAAAATTGTACGATGTTAATAGCAAAACTTGGGATTGGCGGGCTCGCGTCAGTGTCAGCCAAAATCTGGGGATGGTATTGGATCGGATGTTAGCAGATCGAGCGGGCGATCGCTACCAATCTGCAAAAGAAGTCCGCGAAGCACTCAAAGATCCAAAATTATCGCAAATTGGCAACATCATCTCCCAAATGGTAACAATGAATTTTGTCGGCCGCCCCTTCAAAAACATCACTCAAACTCCTACCAGCAATCATACTCCTGTCAATCAAAACCCTCAAATTGTTAAAAACATTAACATTTTCAAGTTAATTCCTTGGAAAGGATTAGCAAGTTTGAGTGTGGTTTTATTACCAGGAATGTTAGCTTTTAGTGTAGTCAAAACAGGTTTTACCTTACCAAAACTGCCTGAATTACCCAAATTTCCTGAACTGCCACAATTTCCCAATACGTCTTTAGATTCAGAGATAGCTAGACAAGAAAAGATTGGCAAGCGACGCAAAAGTCTCAACATTGAGCAGGATATTTTTTATAATCAAGTAGATGAATTATTTTATAATAAGTATCCTGAATTAAAAGGTCGTACATTGACAGAAAAGCCAGAAGATGCAGAAATTAGACAAAAATGGTGTGAAGTTGCTGAGGGTTTTCTGGACAAGTTGGAGAAGGGAGGACAGTTTTG
>CASBQF010000177.1 GCA_949127775.1 Oscillatoriales cyanobacterium PMM_0080 | reverse complement strand
GTGTTTTTCTCAATTAGGACTTCTGCTGTGACAAGTTTCGGAATCGAAACTTGACCTGGAACTTCGCGAGCCATCACGGAATCTCCTGTATTATAGATAATATCAAGATTACATGACTCTAAAATTTCAATCAGGGATTGACGAAGACGGTCGATGGGAACTGCAACGATAAAAAAACCAGTATAGCGAGCCATAGAAAACTCCAACCGTGAGGCATTTAGACTTTATCATCATACCGAACCTAGAACCGATCTACAGAACAATATGGATTTATTTTATTTAGATGGAAAGTTAGGGCAATGAAAGGCAAATTGATTGTGTTTGAGGGGTGTGAAGGTGCGGGTAAAACTACGCAAATGCAGCGGTTGATACATTGGCTACAATCAAGTTGCTTTCGGAAAGTCAATTTGGTTGCTACTCGCGAACCTGGAGGGACTGAGTTGGGAAAAGGACTGCGACATTTGCTACTTAAACAAGATCCGGAAGAATTGGTATCGGAGATAGCAGAATTATTTATGTACGCAGCCGATCGCGCTCAGCACGTCGAAACTTGTCTCAAACCGGAGTTATTGAAAGGAACGATTGTTTTGTGCGATCGATTTACTGATTCTACAATTGCTTATCAGGGCTACGGCCGCGGTATTGACTTACATTTAATTAAGCAATTGAATGAAATTGCCACTGGCGGCTTGCAAAGCGATTTAACTTTGTGGCTGGATATCAATGTGGAGGCGGGTTTGGCGAGGGTAAAGAGTCGGGGAGGGTGCGATCGAATCGAGCAAGCAGATTTGAAGTTTCACCGCCTTGTACAGCAAGGTTTTGCGGAGTTAGCCGAGTCAAATAAATCTCGAATAGTGCGCATAAATGGCGATCGCAATGAAGATGAAGTCGCCCAGGAAATCCAAACCATAGTAAGTCGCAAGTTAGAAGCTTGGGGATATTCAAATAATCCCAATTCTGAAAAGTAAGCTGACATAGCTGGCCAGAAACCGGGTTTTTCTACCAAATACTTGCTTAACATCCTCAATCTAGATAAAAAACCCGGTTTCTAAGTTCCTACCTAACTAACCGTAGGGTGCGTCAGGGGGCAAACTTCTTCAATCGGTAGTCAAAACATTCAACCCCCCCTGACGCACCTACAATAACTCAAAGTCCCCCTTCTTAAGGGGGATTTAGGGGGATCTCCGGGCATAAATAGTGTTAAGTAAACCGTATTGCCCTATAAATCCGTTACATCCGTTACATAATCCGTTGCCGAACTTCCTTCTGTCAACTGTCAACTGTCAACTGTCAACTGTCAACTATCACATGGATTATTTCACATCATTAATCGGACAAAATCGAGCCGTAGAATTACTAACCCAAGCAGTCGAGCGAAACCGAATTGCTCCTGGTTATTTATTTGTCGGCTCTAACGGCATCGGCAAAAGCTTAGCAGCACAGTGTTTCATCGAGCTTTTATTCTCAGCCAATCTTCCCGAAGCAAAATTAATAACCTCCGTGCAAAATCGCGTGCGGCAGCGAAATCATCCAGACTTACTCTGGGTAGAACCAACTTACATGAACCAAGGCAAACGGCTTTCCACAAAGGAAGCAGAGGAAGCAGGTTTAAAGCGGAAAGCACCGCCCCAAATTCGCCTAGAACAAATTCGAGAAATCAGTCAATTTCTAAGCAGGCCACCACTAGAAGCTGCACGTTCAGTCGTAGTTTTGTCACAAGCAGAAACAATGGGCGAGGGCGCGGCTAACGGCTTGTTGAAGACCTTGGAAGAACCGGGAAAAGCAGCGCTGATTTTAATTGCTCCGACTGTCGAAGTTTTGCTTCCCACTTTGATATCTCGCTGTCAAAAAGTCCAGTTTTCTCGTCTGAATCCCGAATCAATGGCACAAGTTTTGCAGCAAGCAGGATTCGCCGAGATTTTATCCCATCCCGAGGTAATGGGGATGGCTCAGGGAAGTCCTGGGGAAGCAATTGCGATTTGGCAGCAACTGCAATCAATACCCGATGATTTTCTGCAAAAGGTGAAGCAGTTGCCTCAAAATGTGCGATCGGCTTTAGAGTTAGCCAAGGAAATTGATAAAACTTTAGATACTGAATCTCAGTTGTGGTTGATCGATTATTTACAGCATTGTTACTGGCAGCAATTTTTGGCAGGGAGAATTAGCCGATCGCCCTTAGAGCCCTTAGAAAAAGCCCGCCAATATTTGCTAAACTACGTACAGCCGCGATTAGTTTGGGAATGCACACTCATGGGAATCTGTCAAGTATAATCAGAGTGTCAAGTTTGATCCCAATCACATAACACAATGGAAAAAGCCACATTTGCCGCCGGTTGTTTTTGGGGAGTCGAACACAAGTTTGGCGCCGTTGCGGGCGTCGTCTCGACTGCTGCGGGCTACACAGGAGGACACTGGGCGAATCCGTGCTACCTGGATGTTTGCGCCCGAGTCACCGGTCATGCTGAATCAGTGCTCTTGGAGTACGATCGATCGCAAGTCAGTTACGAAACACTGCTAGATATATTCTGGAACTGTCACGATCCAACCCAAATCAATCGCCAAGGCCCCGACAGAGGCGAACAGTACAGATCAGTGATTTTTTATCACAATTGGGAACAAGAAAAAGCCGCCCGTGCATCCAAACAAAAATTGCAAATCTCCGGTAAATACGACAAAAATATTGCCACCGAAATCAAACCCGCTGTTGAATTTTATATGGCCGAAGATTATCATCAGCAGTATATTGAGAAAAAGCGGCAGAAAAAAGAAATCAATAGAGATTAGTCCTTAAGTAAGTCATTGCCAAAAAACTTGTAGGGGCTGGTTTAGCAAATAATCTATGAAACCAGCCAGTTTATGAAGGCAAAACCCGCCCTCTTGTAGGGGCTGGTTTAGCAAATAATCTATGAAACCAGCCAGTTTATGAAGGCAAAACCCGCCCGGCCCACCTAATGTTTATTTGTACCCACCTACTCTGCATTTAAGTTGTATGTCAAGAAACAATCAAAGTCTCGTGGGGCGATGATCCTAGCTGGCGCCGAATATGCAATTTAAATTCGCAACAGCTTAAGAGGGCAAGTTTATATTTATAATTCAAGAATAACCAGCTATAAAAACTTAATAAATTAACCAAAAAAGACTCAAACCTATGCCAGAAAATCATGTAGCATTAGATACCGAAGATTACGAGTCCCTCAAAAGCCAGGTAGAAACCCTCAAAGCGCGCGTTGCCGAACTAGAGTCTGCCGCTAAACCAGAAGCCGCTAGAATTGCGAAACAAAAGGCGCTGTTTGCTGTAGTGACCAAAATTCGGGAGTCCCTAGACTTAGATATTATTTTTAAATCAACCGCCCGGGAAGTGCGCCAACTGCTGAATGCCGATCGAGTGGGAATGTTTCGATTTTACCAGGATTCAGGATTTGACGACGGCGAATTTGTGTCTGAAGACGTGTTGCCCGAATTTGACTCAGCAAAAGCTGTCAAGGTACACGACCACTGCTTTGGAGAACAACACGCAGTACACTATCAGAAAGGAAGAGTTCAGGCAGTTGCTGATATTTACAATGCTGGATTGAGCGATTGCCACATTGCTATTCTTGCTCAGTTTCAGGTGAAAGCAAACCTAGTTGTACCTTTAATTAAAGGAGATCAACTTTGGGGATTACTGTGCATTCACCAATGTCACGCCCCACGCCAGTGGCAGGAAGAGGAAATTGAGTTTGTCAGTCAAATTGCGGTGCATTTGGGAGTAGCAATACAGCAAGCAAAACTTTTAGAAAAAGCCCAGAAGCGGTCAACAGCACTCCAGACTACTCTGGAGGCTCAATTGCGAAAACGCACTGAAGAGCTGGTGAAGGAAGCAGATCGAGAACGAGCAGTAACTCGGATGATTGATAAGATCCGCCAAACCTTAGATATGGAAACAATTTTCCAGACAGCCGCCACAGAAGTACGCAAACTTTTGAATGTCGATCGCATTGCTATTTATCAATTCCGTGCAGACTATTTCGGCGACTTTATCTTTGAATCTGAATCCGGGGAATGGCCGAAATTGGTAGGCAGCGGTTGGGAAGATCCCTACTTAAATGAACACCAAGGAGGTCGATTCCGGTGCGCCGAAACCTTTGTCGCTGATGATATCTACAATGCCGGACAGAGCGATTGTCACATAGAAGCTTTAGAATATTTTGGCGTCAAATCCTGTGCGGTAGTTTCGATTTTTAAAGGAGAGAAACTCTGGGGATTGCTCAGTGCATTTCAACATACAGGTGCGCGGCACTGGGAAGAAACGGAAGTCAAGTTGCTAAATCAAATTGGTACTCATTTGGGAGTGGCTTTGCAGCAGTCCGAGTACCTAGAACAAATACAGTTTCAAGCTAAACAGCAGGCGAAAGCAGTAGAACAGGAACGCACATTAACCCGAGTAATTGAACGAATTCGCCAGACGCTAAATATTGACAAAATATTTAGCGCGACGACTCAAGAAGTACGGCAACTCCTCAATTGCGATCGGGTAGGAGTTTACCGTTTTTTTCCAAACTGGAGCGGGGAATTTGTCTCGGAGTCGGTAGCAGAAGGTTGGATACCTTTGGTAACTGACAAAATTAAAACTGTCTGGCAAGATGATTATTTGCAAAAAACTCAGGGCGGCAGGTATCGCCGTCAAGAATTTTTTGTAGTTAATGACATCTACAAAATTGGTCATTCTCCATGTCACGTAGAAATTTTAGAGCAAATTCAAGCCAAAGCATATTGTGTAGTGCCTGTTTTTGTGGGGGAAAATCTCTGGGGTTTGCTAGCAGCTTACCAGAACTCGGGCCCCCGTGAGTGGGAATCGGGAGAAGTGAGGTTGCTGGCTCAGATTGGTAGTCAATTGGGAGTAGCGATGCACCAAGCAGAATTGCTCGATCGCACTAAAAAGCAGTCCTGGGAATTGCGGACGACTTTGGCAGACTTAAATGCGATCGTTGACAATTTGGCTGACGGGTTATTAGTCACTGACAT
>CASBQF010000176.1 GCA_949127775.1 Oscillatoriales cyanobacterium PMM_0080 | reverse complement strand
TGTTGTTTCCGTGCGATCGGCCCAACTTTCAGCAACAGATATGATTACCATAAAATCAGCCTTCAACTCAGTAAAAGTTGCACAGACTAAAGCCTTACAATTATCTATTTCTCTGATTTTTGTAAATCTGTTGGAGATCGAAAGTTGGTCGATCGCACTTTCTCATTCTCAACTTAAAAAAGATTGACCGCACGTACAGCTAGCTTGTTCCCGATTCCGGAAATATTTCAAAAAACGTCAATCTAATTTATAAAACTTAATATTATTTTTTTTACCAAGTACCAAATTGTGCAAAAGAATGTTATTTTATGCAAGTTCCAAACCCAGAGAGTAGTAAGTATCCAGCAATTCTTCAAGCTCAAACTGTGGTACTGGGATTTTGGCAAATCCAGCGCGTCCCTCATAACATACAGAAATACTCGCCTTCATGGCATCATTGAAACTTGTCCCTCACATCATTGAAATCGATGACTGCTCAAAACTCCCCCGTTTCCCCCGTCACCTGGATTGAAGACCGAGTGCTGCTCATTGAGCAAAACCGACTGCCGACAGAATACGCCACAGTCGAAATTACCAGCTCTCAAGATATGGCTGAGGCAATTAAAACTATGATAGTCCGAGGTGCTCCGGCGATCGGGGTAGCAGCAGCTTACGGGATGTATTTGGGGGCGCGGGAAATCGAAACGGGCGATCGCACCGAATTTCTGGCTAAACTAGAACAAGTTGGTGAATTATTGCGATCGACTCGTCCGACTGCGGTAAATTTGTTCTGGGCAATATCCCGAATGCTCAAAACAGCAAATCAAACTAGCGGTTCCGTTGAACAAGTCCAAAAAACCTTGTTAGAAATGGCTAAAACCATTCAAGCAGAAGACTTGCAAACTTGCAAAGATATCGGCGACAAAGGTTTAGAAGTTCTGCCAAGTACACCCGAAAAATTGAACTTATTAACTCACTGCAATGCCGGTGCATTAGCCACAGCCGGTTACGGTACAGCATTGGGTGTATTTCGTTCCGCTTGGCGAGAAGGCAGACTCGGCAGAGTTTTTGCAGACGAAACTCGTCCCCGTCTCCAAGGTGCAAAACTCACCACTTGGGAATGCGTACAAGAAGGAATTCCCGTCACATTAATCGCCGATAATATGGCCGCCCACTGCATGAAACTCGGCATGATTCACGCAGTAGTTGTCGGTGCAGATAGGATTGCCGCCAACGGTGACGCAGCTAATAAAATTGGTACTTATAGTTTAGCAATTGTTGCCAAAGCTCACAACGTCCCATTCTTTGTCGCCGCTCCTCTGTCTACCATTGATTTTGAACTTTCCGACGGCAGCAAAATCCCCATTGAAGAACGCGATCCCGTTGAAATGTATCAAGTTGGAACTACCCGAATTTGTCCTGAAGGAGTAGAATTTTACAATCCCGCTTTTGATGTAACTCCGGCGGCATTAATCTCAGGAATTATCACAGAATGTGGTACGGTGGCTCCTGGTAATTTGCAACAATTTCAGGTAAAACAATTGGTTTAATTGTATGTTATTCAACCGCTTAATCAAGCATTCTTTTCTTGAAAAAAGCCGAGTTTTTACCTCCAAAAACTGGCAGATCGAAGTTATTTTGACAGCTCTAACTCTGCCAGTTCTTTTCAGTACAGTCTCGGAAGCTCAAGTGTCACAAACAGTTAAAGCTAAAGAATCAGAAGGCAAACAATATGTTAGCTCGATGAATAAAGCTCAGCAAGCTTACTATGCCGAAAACACTGGTTTTACAAGTTCTGTTGCGAATTTAGGTTTGGGAATAAAAACTGAAACTGCTAATTACAAATACTCAATTAGTACAGGGAACAAAGCTGTATTTAACTACGGAGTATCGCAGCAAGGCAATCTCAAAAGTTTTGTGGGAGGAGTTTTTTTGATAGGAACTACTACTCAAACAATTCTGTGTCAAACTAATGCTGCTAACAAGACAAAACCAGCTAATCCTACTAATAAAAATGGTACTTTAGTGTGCGACGCTAATACGACGCCAGTTGTTCGATAAATGAAGAGTGTAGCAGGCTTTCCTCGCCTATTTTTGAATTTTTGAGTGGGGGCTCTCCGGCCCATTCCACAATTCTTGTGAAACAGGCTTTCCGAGCCTGTTTTGAGTCTTTTTTGTGGAACAGTCGTAGGGTGCGTCAGCTTGGAATCTCTGAATTAACGATAAAATAAAGGTAGCTGACGCACCCTACTAAGCTTTGACAAAACCCGCTAATTTATGAGGAATTGAACCTTGATAAACCGACTGGTTTCAGATTGAGCATCTTAACCGACTTGTTCAAGATATTGAGCCAAATCATCTCGCAGGCGGCTGAGTTGAGCTTCGGTTGTCACACGCAGCCGATCGTCCCTAACCGTAATCAACACTTTGGCAGCAAAGGGAGTCGGCCAAATATTTGGGTTACAAAAGACTTCAAAAAATACATCTCCTGCATAGCGGTATTCCATCGGTTTTTGGCCAGAAGCTTTGCCACCAGCAGTTTTGGCTGCTACTGCTTTGAGGCTTTCCATCAAAAGTACGATCGCACTTTGCAAATCCCGCGCCGCTTGCGGGGAAAAGCTAAAGCAGACAGAACCTTCGACTAAATTCAGCGTAAATTGAGAAACAGACATAAGCAATGAAATTTAACAGACAATTTTTAATGATAAAAGATACAGTAACCCAAAAGAAGTACCTTCCAGCTAAATTGGGCTGCCAGAATCCAATTAATTAGAAATAATCTCAAGAAGCTAGCCAGAATTAATGACCACAAATCTAGTCAAAAGCTAGAGTTTGCAAGACTTTTAACCTTTTATTAATTCATAAGCTTTAAACTAGAAACCAGAAAACTTAATGACCAATTAAAGAAATTTTATGGTAGTCGATAATCGTTCTGAAATCCGTAAAGTTCTAATCATTACCTTATTGCTCAATTTGCTGGTGATGGCAATTAAAGCAGTCGTGGGTTGGCTGACAGGTTCCCTGAGTTTGCTAGCAGATGCCTTGCACAGCGTCACAGACAGTGCTAATAATATTTTAGGACTGGTGACTAATCATTATGCCAATCCGCAGCCCGATCGCGATCACCCCTACGGACATCAGAAATTTGATGCGATCGGAGCTCTGGGAATAGCGGTTTTTTTGGGAATAGCCTGTTTTGAAATTCTCAGCGGCGCTGTTGAAAGGTTGTTCAAAGGTGGCACAGTTGTCAAAATATCGCCTAATCAACTCTGGATATTGCTGATTGTACTGGGGATCAATATCTTTGTCACTTTTTACGAGCGCAGCGTGGGGAAACGCCTTGGTAGCGCGATTTTAGTGGCTGACGCCCAACATACGATGAGCGATGTTTGGGTGACAATTATGGTAATTGCGGGGTTGATTGGAGTTTGGCAAGGACAGGTTTGGAATATACCTCAATTGCAATCCCTGGATGTGTTTTTGTCCTTTCCTGTGGCTCTTTTGGTGTTTAGCAGCGGTTGGAAGGTTTTAAGGGAAAATTTGCCTTGGTTGGTGGATGAAATGGCGATCGCACCGGAGATTATTCATGCGATCGCGATCGATGTACCGGGCGTTATCAACTGTCACTCGATCGCCTCCCGTGGCGTTGTCGGGCGTCAGGTGTTTATTGATATGCACATGGTTGTGGATGCTGTCGATGTCGAAACTGCTCACCAGATTACAGAAGAAGTAGAAGCTCGTTTGGAAGAACGTTTTAGCCCTGTACGCATCTTAATTCACGTTGAGCCATCGGCTTACGAGTCCGATCAAATTAGCTATGATTCTGAAAAATGAAGCCACAACCACTGATTTTCACACGAATACACGGATTAATTGAAGAACGAGGAAAGTATTTTTACTTACCGTAATTCCTCCAATTTTTTAAATGCTATGAATGGAATTAATGCGATCGCACTTAATTTAGTAGCAGTTTTCCACAGGAAAAGGGGGGTTTTCCACAGAAAAAGGCAAGTTTTCCACAATAACTTGAATAATTGTCGAGCAAAATACTATTGGTACAAGTTCCAAGTATTTTGAATTTCTACAGCCATTTTCTGCCGAAAGTCCCAAGGTAGCAAAATTTCAACTTCTGAACCCAGAGCTCGCAACCACCTCAGCGGGTGGTGCGGATGGAATTTTTACTTTATTTTATCTGGTGCTAGCCTATCTACTCTCGATCGTAGCGAAAATTATCCTACTCTGTTTTAGCCGACGATTCTCTTAATTCAGAGAAAGATCAAGAAATGTTTCGATCGAGTTGGATTTGGGGGAGTGAGTGCGATCGGGCCTGAGTTGGTGAAAAAGCGATCGCCTTGTACCAAAATCAAAATTCAAGCTTCCAAAATGGATCGATGCAGCCATTTCAAAACTGCATCGATGAGATTCGGATGGTTAGGAGAAATGCGTTTTACATTGTCGCATGGTCGATCGGTGATGATTGCGATCGTGCCTCCAAAAGCACTCAGTGCAGTTAGAAAAGGTTCGCTGAATTCGCGATCGATTTTAGAATTGTAAAACACCAACGCAACTCGTTTTTCTAGGTTTATCAAATTCAGTCGCCAATAGGCTTTGAGCAGTGGCATAGTTGTGGGTATTCCTTCTTGTCGTTCTGGACAACCATGCTCTACCATTTCGATGTAGATATCAGTAGCGGGATTATCTGGATCGCTAAATTGGCTACCATCAATACAAATTAGTTGTACTGCTTGATTGAGTTCTTCATTATGGGAAACCGCAGACTGAAAAACTGAAGATTGCTCAACAAGGTTGAGGTGTTGAGCAGTAGAAGAGTTAGCAATAGAGATGTTTTCAAGTGCCTGTAAGTCAGTACAGGATGGTTGAACGCAACAAGCATCATAAAATTCCGTATAACTCAACTGATTAGCACAATGCCACAGCACTGCATGAGCAATTATATATAAATTATGGTCTGACTTAGCAATTGCATCTTCTACATAATCCTTTAAACCAAAAACTAGCCTTTGCAGTTGTGCTTTGTGAGTAATTTGTTCTAATCCGGCGGCAAGAGACCCTTGAATTTGACTATCTTTTAAATTGACGATTAAGTTTACTAATTTTTCCACAATCGATTGTTTTGATAAGATGTCAATTTTGAGTAATATTTCAATACACATATAGCGCAATATGTTATCTTGATTTTTTTGGATAATTTCAATTATTTTATCTATGACTTCAAAATTAGTTTGTTTAATTTTGGCAATCGCAATTTCTTCGCAATTAGATAATAATTTTCC
>CASBQF010000175.1 GCA_949127775.1 Oscillatoriales cyanobacterium PMM_0080 | reverse complement strand
TTAGATTTTAGATTGACCCCACGGATAAATGCGGGGGCTTGTACGATTTTAGATTTTAGATTTTGGATTGATTCCACGGATAAATCCGGGGGCTTGTACCATCAAGAAATTCTTGGTCACAAGAGACCGCAACCATAATTTAGGGTGGCGGCGCTCAAAAATTTCAGAATTTTTGAGCATAACTGTAAAGATTTCTGAAAAAATAAATATATTTGTCTTGAGTCGCAGTGATTGAGGTTTGACCAAAATAGAGCTAGTCGGACATCTGAGCGGATCTCCGACTAGCCAGACTTTCAATTTTTAGATAGATCAAACCATAGAACTGGGAACAGTTGACAAAGAGGATAAGTTATTCCGGCTGACGTTCCAGAGTCGCCTCCATTGTACTGGTCAAGTAATGACCAGACATAATGCCACTGGATTGGTAGTAGCGGTTGTCATCTACGCGGTGAAGGGTATCAAAACCAGTCCGTCGCTGACGCTCGTCTCCCAATACCCAATAACGCTGGACGATCGACTGGGGAGCAATCCAACCTTCGCCCTCGACGCGGCCGAGTTCGCTGTGTTGAAGTACAAAAGTATACTGCCGTTCATCGTTGTTGAGGTGTCCTCGGTACTGCAACATAATCTCTTCGCGATCGCCTCCAGGAAACACGAGCTTCGTGATCATACTGAACCAATCTGTTCGGTTCCAGCTCACTAAAGTTTTGCCTTTAACCGTAATTGGCACGCCATTGCGCTCAATCCAACTTCCTTCGAGCGTCCATTGGCCAGATTCCATTAAAAACGTGTGAGCCACAGTGCTGTTCCTATGCTTTTCCTGCTGGCTACAATGCTGGTGCAACAACGCACAGCCGTTGTCCCTCAGACTCTATGCTATCATGCCCAACTGTGCCAACAAGAGTTAATTTCTCCTAAAAGTACCGATGCGATCGCACCAGTAACTTGAGGCAGATTGCCGGGAATGCCCCGCACCCGCCATTGGGCTAAAACCGCGAAAGCGATCGCCTCTTTAAAATCTACACTCAAGCCTGCCTCAGAAGTAGTCAACACTTCCACTGGATGCAATTGAGCTTGTAATCGGCGTTTTAAGTAGAGATTGTGACTGCCGCCCCCGCACAACAAAACTCGATCGGGCATCGCCGGCAAAAAACTTTGGTAACTGTGAACGATCGAGGCCACAGTCAGTTCTGTCAGAGTAGCCAGCACGTCAGCATGACTGAGGTTATAAGACGAGGCTTTAACCAAACACCGGCCAAAATAGTCTACACCAAATAACTCTCGCCCAGTAGATTTCGGCGGTGGTTGGTGGAAGAATTCCTCGGCGAGCCAATCCTCGACTAAGGCTTGACAGGGAGTTCCGCTGGCGGCCCAAGCTCCACCTTCGTCACAAATTTTAGTTCCAGCAGAGAAGTGATCGACTGCCAAGTCTAAAAGGGAATTCGCCGGCCCTGTATCCCAACCCAAGATGCCATTCCCAAGAGTATAAATCTGGGATTCGTCCTTGTTTTCCCCCTTGGATGTGGCCGGAAGATAGGTAACATTGCCAATTCCCCCCAAATTTTGGATGCAGAGGCTGCGGTTGGGTTCGGCTAGCAGACAGGCATCAACTATGGGGACTAAGGGTGCTCCTTGACCTCCTGCTGCAATGTCTGCCGATCGAAAGTTACTCACAGTAGTAATGCCTGTCAATTGCGCAATTAGCGCGCCCCGCCCGAGTTGCAAGCTATAACCCATTTCACTTCCGGGCCTCGGTGCAGCAGAATAGCTGCTCATGGAGGTCTTCCCTGACGGTCGGTGGTAGACAGTTTGACCATGAGAGCCGATTAATTCGGCCTTATCATATTCTGTTTGAATTGTCAAGGCTGCTGTGGCAAATTCTTGGGCGATGGCATCATCTAATTCGGCGAGTTCTGTGAGTGACAGAGCCTCGCCACTGCAAACCGAGAGAATTTGCGATCGCAAGTTAGGAGGATAAGGGAAAGTCTTGCCGGCCACCAACTGCACTTTCAAGTCTGTTTGAGAACCGACCACATCTACCAAAGCAGCATCAATGCCATCCACTGATGTACCGCTGATCAAACCGATAACGCGAGTCATGCGATTTTAGATTTTAGATTTTAGGATTCGATAAGTCAATTTTAGATTTTTCGATTTGCGGAGAGGATATCACTTGAGGTCGATCGTCACAATCACCACAGTAATATTGTCGCGTCCCCCTTTATCCTTAGCTGCCTCAATCAAAGCAGTTGCAGCACCCTCGCAAGCGCGAATGGACTTCAGAGGAGAAGCAATCAAAGGATCGGAAAGTTCTTCAGTCAATCCGTCACTACAGAGTAGCAAGCGATCCCCAGGTTTTACGTCGATCGGCAGAATATCTATTTCGCGCAAATCATCGCGACCTAGACACTGGGACAAAACGTGACGCCAAGGGTGACTGCGAGCCTGGTCAACAGTCAGAGCTTTTCTTTTTACTGCCTGAGCCACCCAAGTCTGGTCTTCAGTAATTTGCTCCAAGCGAGCTCCACGCAGCTTGTACAAGCGAGAGTCACCGATATTGGCACACCAAGGTCTACCCTCATCCCTAAAAACGAGAACCACAGCCGTAGTACCCATATCAGCACGCTCGGGATGGTCAAGCTGATCCGTCAAAATTGCTTGATTCGCAATTAAAAAAGCCTTTTCCAACAACAGCGGAGTATCTTCAGGCTCTTCCCAATGTTCGAGCAAATAAGATTGAATCGCCCCAGTTGCAATCCGGCTGGCTTCTTGACCTCCGGCGTGTCCTCCCATGCCGTCTGCAACTATGAAAAATCGCCCGTCAGAGTCTATGTAGTACGAATCCTGATTTACGGAACGAACTAACCCTGTGTCTGTCTTACCTGCGAAAGAGCGTTTCATAGATTGGGTGATGGGACTCATCGAACTTAAAAGCTTGATTTAACTGTTACAACCTTTGTTTCCAAAACTTAAATCCCGAACAGAACTTGAAATTTCTGCCGCCCGCGATCGGCAGTTCTGGAAAAATTGCACTTCTTTAATCTTATATCGTAGATTGTCTGATCCTAATTCCGTCTTAAAATTTCCGTAAATCAAGTATGTTCAGCAGAGGCTGCAAAAAAAACTGGATTTCTCTAAAAAATTAGAGGTGTAGCTGACGATAAATATAGCAATCAACGGGTTTTTAGCCAGTCGATAACTGCTCTCAATTTTACCACTCCGTTGTCAGCCAGCCAAAACGTAACATTCGAGGTTAATTTTTGGCTGGCGAGAAATCTCAAACCGGAAATTTCAAATCCCCGATAGCACAATCATGACATCCTGTCCAATCGATCGATCCGTCTGAACAAACGCAGCAGAGCAAACCCAGCACCAGCAGCTAGCAAAGCCACAGCGACAGCAGGCCAGACTTGATTGCTGACAAACAAAATTGTCGCCGACAAAGTAAAAGCACTCATCATCAAAGTATAGTTCGTGCCCATTTGAACGCTGGTCATGCGGCGCATCAACCGCTCAGCTTCGGCAGAACGGACGCGAATCCGTAAATCTCCCTGTTCGAGTTTATCAATAGTCTCCTCAATCCGGCGCGGCAAACCCAAAGCGGTTGAACTCACCTGAGCCGCTTGACGGCCGAGTTCGTTAAAAATACTGCTCGTTGCATCAGGCCCATTTCCATTAGTCATAAGCTGCATGGCAAAAGGTTGTGCCACCTCCATAAAGTTAAACTCGGGATCTAAACCCCTGCCCACACCTTCAATCGTCGAAAAAGCTCGCATTACAAAAGTAAAGGTAGCTGGGAAGCGAAAAGGTTGGTCGTAAGCAATATCGTAAAGGTCGCCAGTAATCGCGCTTACCGACTGCTCTTCAAAAGGCTTGTCCATGAAGTTATCCAGCATATACTGGATGCTGCGACGCACCGGACTCATATCGCCCGTAGGAACCAAAGCTCCCAAGTTGATCAGAGAATCCATAATGCGTTGTCCGTCCTTGGAAGCAATGCCGTAGAGAGTCTCCATCAGTCCTTCGCGGACATTTGACTGGATTTGCCCCATCATGCCGAAATCGTAGAAAATCAGAGATCCGTCAGCACTAACAGCAATATTGCCTGGGTGTGGATCTGCGTGGAAAAAGCCATCGTTGAGCAACTGCCGCAAATAAGCTTTCGCGCCCAACTGAGCGATTAATTTACGATCGATACCAGCGGCTTCCAAAGCTTCATAGTGGCTGATTTTAATCCCCGGCAGGTATTCCAAAGTCAGCACTCGCGGAGCGGCGTATCGCCAATAAACTCGTGGAACTTGTACCCAGTCGCAGTTGCTAAAATTGCGGCGAAAAGTATCAGCATTGCGGCCTTCATGGAGATAGTCAATTTCCAGCCACAGAATGCGACAGCATTCCTCATAAATCCCCATCCAATCTCGGCCGCGGCCCCACTTAGGATGGTTTTGAAAATAGCGAGCAATGCCCTTGAGAATTTGCAAATCTATCTCAAACAGCTTCCGCAGCCCCGGGCGCTGCACCTTTACCACAACTTCCGGGCCGGAGTGTAGTTGAGCTTTGTGTACCTGGCCCAGACTGGCAGCAGCCAGGGGCACGGGGTCAAAGCTGCGGTAGAGTTCCTGAACTGTCTTGCCCAAATCTTGCTCGACAATTACCTCTAACTGCTCGTAGCTGAAAGCAGGCACTTTGTCTTGCAGCTTAGAAAGTTCTTCGACAAACTCTGCGGGAAACAAGTCGGCGCGGGTAGAAAATAGTTGTCCAACTTTAATGAAAGTCGGGCCCAAATCCAACAGTGTTTCTCGAACCCAGATAGCTTGAAAGCGGCGTCTGGCAACTTTCTTTTCTTCAGTTACGCCTCCCCAGTAGCTCCAGTTTTTGCTGTCGAACCACAGTGAAGCCAGCCAGAGTAAGACAAAGGCCCAAATGTCGAAGAAGCGTCGCTGCCGGGAATATTTTTCGCGATTCCAGCGATAAGCTTTAGTTTTGTAGGATTTACCAGTAGTTTTTGGCTCATCGGCGTCGCTAGTACGCTTGGGGGATCGCTGGCGATTAACAGAGTCATCAAGGAGAGCAGACACTTGGGTTCCCAAATTGCTTATTTTATGTTGTTGCTTTGATGGCAGGTAGGAAGGAGCGCAGGAGAGCATTATCGCTTTGCGCTCGTCATGTAGTAAATAGTTTTTGTGGCAGCCCTAATTAAGGCAAACTGCTGCGGTAGCGCTGCAATTCCGATCGCACCAATGCCACTTCGGCGCGTAGCTCGTCAATAGTTGCTTGCAAGTCGGTGGGTGGGATGTCTTGAATGGTGGTTGCAGTGCCAGTTCTGGTCTGCATCGCCCCATCGGCTGCTCGATTTGCCCGTTCCACAACTCGATCGGTGAATTGGCGGAGCCGTTCTCTTTGTTCGGCGTCAAATTTGCCAAGTTCAGAGAAAGCGTTGGTTGCTGCGCCTTCTAATTGCTCGTACAGTGCTTCGGCAAGTGCTCTGCCTACAAAAAAAGCATGAACTGGGGGTTTACTCATAAAAAATCTCTGTGGGCTTCCGCAACAAATTATAACTTGCTTATCCCCGATGGTGCTTGCTTGTGACGATCCCACGCCAACCCTTATGGTATGGTCTGGGCTTCAGAGTCCGGTTAAGGATATCTAGAACTTCATTCAAGGTACTCCAACTGTTTCCCTCTACTGCGTTTTATAGTGAGGAAAACGTCCCGCCCCACTTGTTGTCCCATGAAAAGTTTTTTACTTAGACCCAGATTGTGATTCTTTGATCCAAGATATGAACATTCTACCAGAATTATTACAATGAGTGCTCTTCTAAAGTCATCCACCCGCCCACGGCTTAAAGCTCGCGCTTATAAGGTTGTGAAGAGGTGGAATCAGGAGTCTCACCGCGCCTCTGGTCTCACCCTAATCGAAGCGACAAGTGCGTGGGGATTCCCGTCTGCGCGAGCTAAAGAAAGAAAGAGAGAAAGTTTGTGGAAAATAATGCCTGACTTGGAGCTTGCAAAAAAAAACGACTTTTTTTATGGGGCGCGATCGAACGATCCCGATCGCCTTCCCAGCCTCACCTCGACCACCTCTGATGCTTTTCAGAGCCAGTGTTGCTGCTCATTTTTTTCTCAACCTTGATAAATTTCGCCAAAGTTAATGAGCGACATTATATAATTTGTCTCGTGCCTTAAGCTTAACATAAATCAAATCAAAATATCAAATGTTTATGCAAATTTTTCCGACGAACATTTGGATTGTAGAAGGAATAGAAAATATTTGATAAACTTAGCCCCGGACTATTAGAATTTTTTCAGTCAATTGCGGATTTTGCGAGATAGTCGGTGGCACGGAAGGGCGTTATTTGATCACAATCAATGGATATTTACTGACTGATAAAATTAAGTGTTTATCGGCACTTAGAACCAAAATAATCCTAATTTGTCCCAGGTTCTGCCAAAGGCACTGTCGGTTCGGCAACAGGGGGCGGGGAGTAAGGGACGATCGAACTATCTGAATTGCTGCCACTGCGGCTTGGTATTGGTGGTTGGGCCGATCGCACGGTGGGCGATGGTAGTCCTGGGGGTTCGGATTCCAACGGCGGTAAGGTTTCAGCACTTGTGGTAGCAGGCTGAACGGATGCCGGAGGGGAGTAGCCCGGCAGTGGCGCTGCCGATGGCAGGGGCGCAACTTCCGGTACTGGTGCGGATGCTGGCTGGGGTAAGGGTTCGATTCGGGCTTTAGGCTGTGGAATTGGGGGTTCAGAAGGCTGCGTTTCGGACTCGGGCGTCGGGGATGGTGAAGGTGACGTTTCGGGTTCTGGAGCGGGGGTTTCTGGACTAGGGAGCGCAGAAGGTTGGGCGCTAGCTGTTGATGGATCGATCGGTTCGGGAATTTTGCTGCTGTCTGACGTGGGTTGGGAGTCCTTGTTGAGTTCGTCGATCGCGGGGAGAGGGCTGCTTTCGACAGACGGCTGCCCGAACATCGGCCCAGACAAGTCCCGGGATTTGAGCAAATCTTCCAGAGATGGGAAGGATGGAGTTGTCGATCGGTTGCTGCTGAGACTGGTGCTGTTGTACCGCCAAGCTAGGTCAAAACCCATCCAGCCTGCAATTACAGCCGTTACGACAAAGGCCAGGAAAGTTAACTGCGGCGGGGGAGGTGCGGGCAATCGCAAACTTTGCTTCCCTTTTTTCTCTGCTGGTAATCGCTCTGTTTCTTGCAGCATGGTAAGCCAATGTTCCACTGTCTGGGGGCGTTTTTGGGGGTCGGTTTCGAGTCCCTGAAGGATTGCTTGCTCGATTCCCGGGCTGAGGTTGGGCTGAAATTGGCGCAACTCGGTGAGGGGAATTCGATCGCGCAGGGGTGCTGCTACGGGCGGCACGCCGGAGAGCAAGTAGTAGAGGGTGGCTGCGATCGCATAGATGTCTGTAGCAGGTGTACATTTACCGTCAGAGAGGTATTGCTCGATCGGCGCATACCCTGGACACAGCCAGTTAGTGTGGGTTTGTTTTGTGCCGATGGTAAAGTCGCGAGCAATGCCAAAGTCTATTAACATTACCAGGTGAGAATCGGCTCGCCGGATCATATTTTCGGGATTGATGTCTCCGTGCACCAATCCGCTGTGGTGAACTGTGCTTAAGGCTGAGGCTATTTGCCGAATGTAGTACAGGGCCTCGGCTTCTGCTAGCGGCCCATCGGTTTCGACTATTTGGGCGAGAGTTTTGCCGGGAATGTAGTCCATCGCGACAAAAGAATGTCCGGCTTCTTGGAAAAAGTCGATCGCCGCTACGATGTTAGAATGCTGGCATCGTGACAGGCGTTGGGCTTCGGCAATAAACTGCTGCTGAAACTGGGCTGATGCTGGGTGTTGGCGCAGACTTTCGTTGAGGGTTTTGAGTACGACTGTTTTATTCAGATGGGTGTGGATAGCTCGGTAAGTAATGCCGAACCCTCCTACGCCTAAAGTCGCGTTGATTGTGTATTTGCCCTGTTGCAGGACTGTTGGTGTCGCTAAGTTCATCTTCAGTTGATGCCGGTTCCCAAACTATGCTACCGCCTTTGGGTTATTTCCCAGAGTTATGATGCACCGAAACGATCGATCCGAACCCACGGCTTGGATGACAGGTCTAATATTTTTCGATCTGGCGATCATTTTATTAAAATGTTCTACCGAGTTCTATCTGTAGCAGTCGTCTTAAAACTTAACACAGTATTTACTCAATAAAAATCCCGCTCTTGTGGAACGGGAAAGCCATCAGGGTGCATCTATTAATTTGACTATACGTTATGGGGGGTGTGACCCCTCTTTTATTTAACAAATCTTTACAATTAGTGGATTTTTGTAAAGATTTAGGTTTTTACTTGACTTATGAACAATTTTATAGTTTTAAATTGATAGGTTAACCGCAGATGCCAGGCAGATCAACACGGATCAACGCAAATGTATTCAAAATATTTTTCGATTGAATGTAATTCAAGTCTACTCAACCCTGTTTGTCAGGTGCGTCGCTATGAGATTGTTGATATGCAAGGCGAGAGATTTTTGATGGCGACGCACTCTACGACTACTTACCGTGCTTCGGCAAATGGTGCAGCAAGTACCATAACATGGCTACATTTGCGACAAATACCGCTAACTTAAGTACAGTCACACCCTGAAACAACTCATATATTTCTGGCGGGATACTAATTCCTACCAGCACTAATACTAAAATAGTTGCCCAGCCTTTTTCGTACCACAATCCAACCGCTTCAACAGCAGTTAAAGCTGCATAAATTCCGGCAGCTAGTCCGCTAAATAGTAAGGTTTTAGGCTGAATACTGAGAACTTTATCTAATAGAAATTCAACAATTTTTATTTTGCTTTCTAATAAATAAGATTCGGAAAAATTTGCCAAGGCTTGATGATTTTTTAATGCAAGTAGCAAAGCTATTGAAGTTACTGTCAAGAGGGAAGCGACAAAACTTTTGTAAAGGACAATTGCAATTAAACCAGGAGGACGCTGTATTTTCACGTGAATTATCGAAATATCAATAATGTGCGATCGGCTTGTGAAGGAAGATTGGCAACGGATTTTATCACGGATTTAACGGATGGAATAAGGAAGATTGGCAACGGATTTTGTCACGGATTTAACGGATGGTAAATGTTGAGTATGGTGTGTCAGCAATTAGCTAATCAATTATAGGGAAAATAACGCGCTGCTGACACACTATGCTAAGATTGAGGATAATGTTGTGCTAAAAAAGAGATCGCAGTAGCCCGATCGCCCAAATCGCCATCCAACCTCGCAGCCAACAAATCATCCAACATCCGTTTAAACCCAGGCCCCGGCTTGTAACCCAATGCCTTCAAGTCGTTGCCGTTTAAAGGCGACTCAACATTTGCCCACTTGGTGAGATATTCCCAAATCTGGCGGCGGACACTTCGGGGGCTTTGTAGGGCGATCGCAATTAGCAGCGGCAACTCATAATTTCTCAACAAAAACACCAATTGACTGGGTAAATTACACTTCAGTAAACCCTTTGCTAATTCCTGATTTCCCGTTTCCAAAACTTCCAGGCGTTTAATACTGTCAGCAGGTAACTGAAGATTTCCCGCCACCTTAACCCGATATTCCGGTGCTAAATAAGCGATCAAAACTTCCAGCCGCATCAGCCAATCGGGAATATTGATAATTGGGAATTGGGAATTGGGAATTGGGTATTGGTCTAAAAAACCCGGTTTCTTCCTGGATTTCTCAATCGTCGCCGAAAAACTAATAGAAACCGGGTTTTTATCCCCCCTTCCGCGAGTCATAAAACTTTCCGAATTCAGCAACTGTGGGGCGCACCTGCCATTCAAACATCGATCGAGTAAACGCAGTCGCCGCCACAACTCTCGATCCAAATCCAGAGTAGGATGAATACAGCGCAAAGCCTGCAAATCTCCCAACATTTGCAAAGCAGCCTGCCAATAAGGAGCTTGCAAAATGTACTTCAACTCACTTTTGAGGCGAGTTTCCAAAGCCGGAGCTCTGCCATTTTCCCCTTGAATACGGTAATAAATCCCGCTTTCCAAAGCGTGGCGGATGTATCCTTCAGTCTGCGACTCAATGGAAAATCCTAACCGCACCGCAAACCGCACAGCCCGATAAATTCGCGTCGGATCTTCGATAAAACTGTTAGCGTGCAAAACTCGAATTTGTCGCGCTTCCAAATCTAGCAAACCGCCAAAAAAATCCAACAATTCGCCACTGCGCGGCACACCCAACCGCACAGCCAGCGCATTAATTGTAAAATCCCTGCGGTACAAATCTTGACGAATCGAACTCGCTTCAACTTCAGGATTTGCGGCCGGATAAGGGTAAAATTCAGTACGAGCCGTAGCGATATCCAGCCACAGCGAGCCGAAAGTAGAGTCTTTGTGCCACAACAAGGCGCAGGTTTGGAATTGTCCGTGAATGTCTAAACGCGAGTTGGGGTAAAGCTTTTGCAGGGCTGAGGCTAGTTGGACTCCGGCACCGGAATCGTTAGCGCCGCAGTTTCCATCCACAACCAAATCAATGTCTGTAAGCGTTAGTTTATCATCCGTGGCTAACAGTAAATCTCGGACTGCTCCACCGACAATATACAGTTGCCAGCCGCGTTCTCGTGCAATGTTGGCTGCGATCGACAATAATTGCCATAATTCGCTACTAATGCCCGATCGCAACAATTGCTCAACGGATTCGGGCATGGGACAATTAGACAACTCAGTATTACTTCCGCTATCTCGCCCTTTTTGCTGATGTAATTCCCGCAACACGTCAGTGCGAGTCACAATTCCCACCAGTTGGCCGTTTTCCAATACTGGCAAACGCCCGATATCGTATGTCACCATTAAAGCTTCAATTTCTGGCAACAAGGTATCCGGGGCGATCGTTTTTAGCTGCGGAGTCATGTAACCCTTAACTGGGGCGTGACTGAAACCGTGGTGCAAGGCAATGTCAATGTCGCGGCGCGAGATAATGCCTGCCAGCCGTAGCTTGCGGGGCGGGACGCCATCGCCCGCATCGACAACCGAAAGCCCAGAATGTCCGTAACGTAGGAGGATACGGTGAGCCTCTCCGACGGAAGTTTCCGGGCGAATGCTCCTCACTGGAGACGACATTAATTCGCGGGCGGTGGGAGGATGCGGGATTTGAGCTTTGAGTTCGTCAGCTAATTGATTCAAAGTCAGCAGGGCGTCAACATCGCGGGTGGCGAGGGATGCGGCGCGGGCGTGCCCTCCGCCACCGAAAGGTTTGAACAATTCGCTGAGGTTTGTGCCTTCGATGCGCGATCGACCGATAATAGCTAAGCGGTTGGAAACTGGCAATTGGGCGATGTTGCGATTGTCGTTTTCGCTAAATTTATAAACGTTACCCAAAAGTAGAGCATCAGTTTCAGTTAAATCGAGCAAGCGAGAAGCCAGTACCGAAAGTCCGGGCACGTAGGCTTCAGTGGATAGCAAGACTGAAGCTACTGTATAACCGTGTAAGGTTTGCGATCGTAAATTCTCCAACGATTCTCTCAGCAAATCCTGCAATTGCGGAGACAAACCGGGTTCTGCATATTCAGAGATTACCCGCAAACTTGCTCCTTGTTCCATCAACCACGCCAAAGCCATAGCATCTCGCGCGGTTGCGCCCTCAAAGGTGAGGGAACCGGTATCGACATGGATTCCAAGAGCCATGACTGTGGCTTCTGAAGGTAAAAGCCGGGATGTTGTATCGCCGTTTTCGGCTGCTTTTTGGAGTTTTTCGCGGAGTTTTTCGACAATTAATGTGGTGGTGGCGCCAACTGCTTCAATCTGTGTAACCGTGGCGGGGATGTCCAAATCGGCTTGGAGATGGTGATCGAAAACCGCTATTTCGTTGATGTGTGGCAAGTCTAGCCATTCGGCGGCTTTTCCTAATCGATCGCGCTGTGAGGCATCCACTATACTAATAGATCTAATTTGTTGCGGATTGACCGATCGACGTTCAATCAGCGGGTACTCATCGCGGTGTAGCGCCAAAAAATCTCGCACCGTCGGGTGACAACCGCCAGTCAGCACAATTCTGCTACCGGGGCGCAGCACGCAAAGTCCCACCGCCGCGCCCAAGCTGTCAAAATCTGCTGTTGTGTGACACAAAACTAAGTCCATAGCCGAAAATCTCGCATCTCTCACTCCCACAGTAGCAATTTCTGGCGCTTTGAGGCTGGAGTGGGCGATCGGGCTTTAACCTTTCCAGTTTTCTGCGCTGTAGCGAACAATGATAAAATTGATTAAAATCTCAAGAGCCGCTAACGCCTGTTTGCGCAACTGAGAATTTGCACGGGCGAGTCGAATTTTATAAACCGATAATCTCCCGATTGATCGTTGCAAGACTTTCAAAAACTGTAGAATCCCCACATATTCATGCTGGGGAGTGACAATTCTTATCAATCCACCGCCATATCGAAAGGAGAAAAGATGTTATCAATTCTGTTTCAAGCCGTTTTACTCGGTCTCGTACTGCTATCTTTTGTGATGGTTGTTGGTGTGCCAGTTGCCTATGCCTCTCCCCAAAATTGGAATCAGTCTAAAACCCTAATTTTCGTGGGTTCTGGCCTCTGGTTCTTACTGGTTATCGCAGTAGGTGTTTTGAACTTTTTGGTGGTTTAAACCCACTCAATACTATCGAATTAAGAAGGTAAAAAGTAGAAATCTGAAGGCATTCGCCAGCGATTAAAAGCATTCATTATTTGGTAGAAACTCGGATTTTCTTAGGCCGTGCGAACCTATATATCTTTGCATTTGAAGTTCAGATGAAATGTTTCGGCTTTCTAACTTTTGCCTTCTCGTCAACAAAAAACTAAAATCTAAAACCTAAAATCTAAACTAGAAAACTATGACTATATTCGAGGGAAGTTTTACTCAGACTGAATCTTTGCGATTTGCGATCGTCATTGGTCGTTTTAACGACATGGTGGTAAACAAACTTTTGGAAGGATGTCAAGATTGTTTGAAACGCCACGGAGTTGATATCAATCCTCATGGAAATCAAGTTGATTTTTATTGGGTTCCAGGATGTTTTGAGATTCCTTTAGTGGCGCGCCAAGCTGCTTTTTCCCGTCGCTACGATGTAGTCATTTGTCTGGGTGCGGTAATTCGCGGCCAAACTCCTCATTTCGATTTTGTAGCTGGCGAAGTTTCTAAGGGAATTGCTGCGGCTGCTTTTCAAAGTGGGGTGCCGGTAATTTTTGGAGTGCTGACAACTGACACGATGCAGCAAGCTTTGGAAAGGGCCGGAATCAAGAGCAATTTGGGCTGGAATTATGCAATGAATGCTTTGGAAATGGGAACTTTGATGCGCCAAGTTAATGGTTTGGGTGGAAGTTCTTACGAGCAATTACCTGCAACTACTGCTGTTCAAGTGCTGTCGGGAGAAACTAATCGGGCTTGATGTATTGGGTGCATCTCCTCAGATGACTCGGCGATTGAAAGAGACTGTTCGCGAATCTGTCTGAGGGGTTTCACTCCTCAATTCTGAAACAAGCAAAGCCGTGTTTCTCAAATATATCTAGTAGGTTGGGTAGAGCGTCAGGGCAATTCATGAATTGCCCCTACCAAATGGTTTCCAGATCGCAAAACTAAGTTATCTCTCTATGCAGAAGCAGGGATTTCTAGTTATTGGATATTTAACTTGGTTGATAATCAACTGGAAATGTACAGCGAACCGTATCAAAAAAGACAAGGGGATTTCAATTATCGATCGCAAAAAGTTGTTCTTCCCGATGAATCTGTTGCAATTCCGGGCTTTCCCGATTTGTCTCTGGATTTATCTTTGGTATTTCCAGCCTAATTTAAAAATAAGATACAATCGCTCACAACGATCGCTCGCCTAGATACTGATTTTAGATTTAGTCGATCGGTATTTTGACATTGTGGACGCGGCATAGCAAACTTCACTTCCTATGTCAAGCTAAAAATCCTTGTGCCATCTTTGAGCTTTCCGTATACTAATCACCAGACAGAGGAAACCACAACATGATCCAAACCATATCGAAAACAATCACGTTTGATGAGTTCGTTACTTGGTATCCAGAGAACTCTGTCCATAAGTACGAATTGCACAAAGGAGTAATTGTTGAAATGCCTTTAGGAACCGGCCGCCATTCCCGTGTGACAGGGTTTACCAGGGACGAAATCAGCGCAGAAATCAGGCGGCTGAAATTGCCTTACTTTATCCCCGGTGACTGCCTGCTTAAACCCACTCGTGATGAGGCAGGCTATCAGCCCGATGCGATTGTCTTAGACGAAGTGGCGCTGGTAAACGAATTGCGCTGGGAGAGAGAATCCATCATCATGATGGGTACTTCTGTACGACTGGCTGTAGAAGTAGTCAGTACGAACTGGCAAGATGATTACCTAGTTAAAGTCGCTGATTATGAAAGATTAGGTATCCCGGAATATTGGGTTGTGGATTATGCTGCTTTGGGCGGCAGACGCTTCATTGGCAATCCGAAACAACCTACTATCTCGGTTTACCAGTTAGTTGACGGCGAGTATCAGGTAAAACAGTTTAAGGGAGATGACACAGTTGAGTCGCTGGCGTTTCCAGAGTTGAGGTTGACTGTCGAGCAGATTTTTAGAGCCGGTCTGCCGAGTTCCGATCGCATTTAGGATATCGACAAAGTATTGAAATGCGATCGAAAAAGTGTGTACACGACTTTTACCAAATCAAATTTAAACCCGTCAACGGCATCCTGCTATCCCGAGTAATTAGTGGCAGATTTAAATGCAAAGCTGTCGCTGCAATTATGCGATCGGGCATATCAGGAACGCTTGCAGGCGGTATCATTGCTAAAGCATTGACTACTTCAACTGTTAAATCAAATATAACCAAACCGCTAGTACCAGTCAGCAGTTCAGCATCGAGTTGAGTTCTCAAATCAGGCGAAATACGTCCTCTTTCTTGCAAATAAACAATTTCCACCAAACAAACGGTAGGAATGTAAATAACAATTTCTCCGCGATCGCATTCATTAAAAACCCGATTAGCGGCAGCACCCAAACGCGGACTATCTTCAAGATACCAAATTAAAGCATGGGTATCAGTTACAGCATTAGACATTAAATATCCTTTCTGGGAAAATGTCCCCACATTTGACTGCGAACTTCAGCAATGTCTGACTCAGTGATGTCAATTCCTCGCCACAAACCGCGTAAAGACTTACGTTGTACAGGCATTTGCTTTGCCAATTCCTGCTCGATTTGAGGAGTCACTCGCTCAATCAAACGCACCTTGTCTATTAGGTTTAGCTGCTTTGCCAAGTTCAGAACTACTTCTAAAGTAACGGCTGTTTCTGATGCCATAATTTTACCCTAGATATTTTTCTCAGTTTATCATAATTTTACGGCGATCGCCCTTTTCCCCTGTGCATTCATTTTGGCATGGGCGTCTCGCTTGTGCCCTGCGATCGACAAAGCTCGATCGACATTATCCAGATCAAAATTGTCTCCTTTGGGGGAGATGCGCCTCCGATCCGCGATCGCCTGAGCCGTGCTAACCTGAGTTTTGCCAAAACAAGCGATCGGTCGCTACAAGGGCGAAGATGTAAAGTCATTTTAGTATTGAGTCCCTTGATAAAAATGTATTTTCAATACAAGCTATAATAGTTGGGTAATGTTGGAGCAAGTAAAAAACTAACATGAATCAAATTTCTACAGTTACGATCGGCGATACATTTTATCAAATCCTCGCAGAACTCTCTGCAAGCTCTGGAAAATCAATCCAAGCAGTTCTCGAACAAGCAATCGAACAATACCGAAGACAACAGTTTTTAGAAGCAGCAAACCAAGCTTATATTGCTCTACGCAATAACTCCGAGGCTTGGCGAGAAGAACTTGAAGAACGATCGGTCTGGGATATTACTTTAGTTGACAGTTGACAGTAGTAAAAACCCGGTTTATTTGGTTTTAATGCTGAATTTCCAGATAAAATCCACGCTACCTTGCAATTTTTGAAATTGTGTGATATCGTAAAACGTTCTTAGAAATAGCGCAACAACAAATATTACTGCATGGCAACGAAGCCAACGATCGCATTTACTCACCTCGGTTGCGAAAAAAATCGCATTGATACCGAACACATGATTGGCTTGCTGGCTCAAGCAGGCTATGAAGTCGATTCTAATGAAGAATTAGCGGATTACGTCGTCGTCAATACTTGCAGTTTTATCCAAGCTGCGCGAGAAGAATCAGTCCGCACCTTGGTAGAATTGGCAGAAGCTAATAAAAAAGTAGTCATCACTGGCTGCATGGCACAGCATTTTCAGCAGCAATTGCTGGATGAATTGCCGGAAGCCGTCGCAATTGTCGGCACTGGTGATTATCATAAAATTGTCGATGTGATGCAAAGGGTCGAAAAGGGCGATCGAGTTTCCCTCGTCTCTAGTGAACCAACTTACATCGCTGACGAAACTACTCCCCGCTATCGCACGACATCGGAAGGTGTCGCTTATCTGCGAATAGCTGAAGGCTGTGACTACCGTTGCGCTTTTTGCATTATCCCGCACTTGCGCGGAAATCAACGATCGCGCACGATCGAGTCTATTGTCGCTGAAGCTAAGCAATTAGCCTCCGAAGGGGTAAAAGAAATTATCCTAATTTCTCAAATTACTACCAACTACGGCAAAGATATTTATGGCGAACCGAAACTAGCCGAACTGCTTCGCGCTTTGGGTGAGGTAGATGTACCTTGGATTCGGATGCACTACGCCTATCCTACGGGTTTAACTCCGCAAGTTGTCGCAGCCATCCGCGAAACGCACAACGTTTTGCCATATTTGGATTTACCTCTTCAACATTCGCATCCCGAAGTTCTGCGGGCGATGAATCGGCCTTTCCAAGCTGGGATCAATGATGCCATAGTCGATCGGCTCAAAGCCACAATTCCCGGCGCAGTCATGCGGACAACTTTTATAGTCGGCTTCCCCGGCGAAACTGACGAACACGCATCACATTTGCTGGAATTTGTCAAGCGCCACGAATTCGATCACGTCGGAGTATTCACATTTTCCGCCGAAGAAGGCACTCCAGCCTTCAGCTTGCCAAATCAACTGCCACCAGAAAAAATGGAAGTTTGGCGAAATTCGGTAATGGCGGCACAACAACCTATATCATTGAAAAAGAATCAAGAGTCTGTCGGTCAGGTAGTTGATGTCCTGATAGAACAAGAACAGCCAGAGACAGGCGAATTGATTGGTAGATCCGCCAGATTTTCCCCAGAAGTAGATGGACTCGTCTATGTGACCGGAGAAGCGCGGCTGGGTTCGATCGTACCGGTGAAAATTACAAGTGCCGATGTCTACGACCTCTACGGTCAAATATAAGTCTTGCTGCAACTGTCTCGTTAGCCAAAGCAACATCAGCCCCGCGCTAGGAATGTAGCCTCGCGTCGGGATGAGTGCCAGTGAGTTGACGATTCCACTCCCGCGAGTCGAATTCCAAGCCGTGCTGTGGAACAGCGACGGGTGGATCAGGAAACGAGCAATTCTTCTGATAAAATTGGTACATCTTTACCACCAATGCCGTAAAGAATCAGAATTAAATAACTTCCACAAGTTTGTGGGATGGGCGTCTCGCCCGTCTTGAACAGGCAGGATGCCTGTTCCACAATAATAATTAAAATTGTAAGTTATTTAATTTTTGATCCTAAGCAAAAACCAAGCTCATAGGTACGTGTTGCCAGAAAAAGTATGGGTCTTGGAAACCAGGACTCCTGCCCTTGGAGGCAATGTAAGACCAATAGAATTACGGAGTTCTGGCGGCTGTTGCCAATGAATTGGGAAGCCCGTGCTGTAGAGCAGGTCACCGTCGGGTAGTTCACTGTTTTGTTTCTGAATGTAAAGAGTTATGCTAATATAAAGTCAGAAACCAGCGGGGATGATTTGAAATTGCTTCGCCGTCCGCCCTACACCACAACGGTATCCCGAAAGAGTGTTGAGATGGATAGGCGGTAACGGTGGCTGCATCCCCTGTTGAGTCCCGCAGGCGACGGATTGCGGGATAGCGCCTGAACTAACAAACCTGTAACTACTATGTAGTGCAGTTCAGTGGGGCTGGTCATCATCCTCACTATAAAATGCCCTAGAGAGAAAGCTTGCAAGTACCTCAAAGGAAGTCCAATGTACTATTTTAAGAATGTTGGAAGTCGATAACCCGATCGCTGGCGGTTGGTATCGGTGATGTCACAAAATCAAAGACGGCTGTCGAATCGGTAAATTTAGTCACCATCGACGGAGCTGCCCTATACTCGATTGCTATTTAAGAAGGTGCGCGCAGGCGCAGCACCATACAGAACTCATAGATGAGTTCCTGCCCTAGAGCAGAAATCCGCATCCGAGTTGGGCGACTTAGAAGGCTAAGACTCGTTATTAGGAGCATTAATGAATTTATTGTTTGAAGGCTTGGGTCTTTCGGAAGAACTCGTTCTCCATCTGGAAACACTCGGCTTTACAGAACCTACTCCCATCCAAGTACAAGCCATTCCACACCTGCTAGCAGGTCGCGATGTTGTGGGTCAAGCCCAAACAGGAACTGGCAAAACGGCAGCATTTTCATTGCCCATCTTGGAGCGGATTGATTTAGATGTAACTGCGGTACAAGCATTGGTGCTGACACCGACTCGCGAATTGGCGATGCAGGTAACTGAAGCCATCCGCGATTTGAGCGGTATCAGCAGCGACGGCCCGGTAAAAGTCGGTCGCTCTTTGCAAGTTCTGACAGTGTACGGCGGTCAATCGATCGATCGCCAAATGCAGCGTTTGAAGCGCGGCGTTCACATCGTTGTCGGTACACCCGGACGCATATTGGATATGCTCAGCCGCGGCAGCCTGAAACTAGACAAAGTAAAATGGCTAGTTTTGGATGAAGCTGACGAAATGTTGAGCATGGGCTTTATCCAAGATGTGGAAAAAATCTTGGATGCTGCACCAAAAGATCGTCAAACGGCATTTTTCTCGGCGACGATGGAAGCTTCCATTCGGAAATTGGTAACGCGCCATTTGCGCAACCCAGTCAACGTCACCGTAGAACAGCCAAAAGCAACGCCGAAGCGGATCAGCCAAGGCGTGTATATGATTCCTCGTGGTTGGACGAAGGCAAGAGCTTTGCAGCCAATTCTCGAAATGGAAGACCCAGAATCTGCACTGATTTTTGTGCGGACTCGGCAGTCGGCGGCGGAACTCACCAGCCAACTGCAAGCCGCCGGTCACAGTGTTGATGAATATCACGGTAATTTGAACCAAGCACAGCGGGAACGCTTGCTGCATCGGTTCCGCCAATGTCAAGTCCGCTGGGTAGTGGCGACTGATATTGCGGCGCGCGGTTTGGACGTGGATCACTTGACTCACGTGATTAACTACGATTTACCCGATAGCGTGGAAAGCTACGTTCACCGGATCGGACGCACGGGCCGGGCTGGCCGCGAAGGAACTGCGATCACGTTGATTCAACCGGTCGATCGCCGCAAATTACGCTTGATTGAACGCCACGTGCGATCGAGCTTGACAGTACGAAACATTCCGACACGCGCCCAAATCGAAGCGCGTCAGTTGGAAAAGATGCAGGGTAAAGTTCGCGAAGCTTTGGCTGGCGAACGGATGGCATCTTTCTTACCTCTGGTGTCTCAGTTGTCCGAGGAGTACGACTCCCACGCGATCGCCGCTGCTGCTTTGCAAATGGCCTTCGATCAAAGCCGCCCGGCTTGGATGGGTGCTGATTACGCTCAACAAGAAGATCCCCCGATTGGTGGAGAAAACAGCGTCAAGCCAATCTTGATCAAAAAGCGGGCTAAGAGTGGCGCGCCCAGTAATTCTGCAACGCCGACTTTTTCAGGAACACCGAGTGCTCCTGTTCCCCAAAACTACTAATTTGTAGGGTGCGCTGAGGCGCACTTTACTTTCAAATGTATGTAGAGATGCGATATCGCGTCTCTACTTCTTTGTATGGGTATCTCTCTTCTCTTCCTCTGTGTTCTCTGCGCTCTCTGCGGTTAAATCCTCCAAACGATACAGCATATGACCTATATGTGGTACACAATCCGATCGCAAGAGCGATCGACAAAAAGCTGAAATTCTAGCAGACTTTCTGAGTGCTGCAATTCATCTGAACGTTTGCTGTTGGTTAGAAGGCTTTTCTGTCGCTGTCAGCATTTTTTCTAAAGTAGTAAGAGTAGGATTCATCGCAGCAAGAGGACGAACTAAAACAGCAAATCCTAAGCAAGAAACTGCGAAATTGCAAATGATGGCGGCGAGAGCTGCTTTTACAAACATTTTTATGATTTATCTCATAGCTTTATTTATTAAATAATTACTGCGATTGCCTGCTATTTCGGGATAAATGCTAATGTTTGAGCGGCGGATTCCCGGCGAAGATAATTCGCTTGTACGCAAACAAAGCCAGCCGATGCGAACTGAAAGAAAGAATAAAGAAATAAATTAGCCCGAATTGGTATGATATTCTCGTAAGTATCATATCCGCATAAAATAAGTAATTTAGATGACCGCAATAGATTCTACTAAGCACCAAAAATCTAAAGCCCTGAAACCGGGTAGCCGCCGCCCCGCCAAAGAACTTTGCAGCGAGTGCGGTTTGTGCGATACATATTACATCCATTATGTCAAGGAATCTTGTGCTTTCTTAACACAGCATATCGCAGAACTGGAAGAGGAGATTCACGGGCGATCGCGAAATCTCGACAATCCCGACGATTGGTACTTCGGCGTTAGTCAAAATATGATGTCCGCTAAGAAAAAAGAACCAATTGAGGGCGCTCAGTGGACGGGAATTGTCAGCACAATTGCCATTGAAATGCTCGAAAAAGGGATTGTAGAAGGTGTTGTTTGCGTCCAAAACACCAAGGAAGACCGCTTTCAACCGATGCCGATCATTGCTAGAAATCGCGAAGAAATTCTCGCAGCAAAAGTCAACAAACCAACACTGTCTCCCAACCTTTCAGTATTGGAACAAATCGAAAAGTCGGGGATGAAGCGGCTGTTAGTTATTGGCGTTGGCTGTCAAATTCAAGCATTGCGAACAGTCGAGAAAAAACTTGGTTTAGAAAAGCTCTACGTTTTGGGAACTCCCTGTGTGGATAATGTCAGTCGTGCGGGATTACAGAAATTCCTAGACACGACTAGCCGTTCTCCTGAAACGGTGCTGTCTTACGAGTTTATGCAAGATTTTAATGTTCACTTCAAACACGAAGACGGTTCTACCGAAAAAGTGCCATTTTTCGGATTGAATACGAAGGAATTGAAAGATGTTTTTGCTCCTTCTTGTTTGAGCTGTTTTGATTATGTGAATTCCTTGGCAGATTTAGTTGTCGGCTACATGGGAGCACCTTTTGGCTGGCAGTGGATTGTGGTGCGAAATGACACTGGACAAGAGATGTTAGACTTGGTAACGGATCAGCTAAACACTCAACCGGTGATGTCTCAGGGAAATCGAAAAGAAGCGGTTCAGCAAAGCATTCCGGCTTACGAAAAAGGGGTGACTTTGCCGATGTGGGCGGCGAAGTTGATGGGAGTTTTTATTGAGAGAATTGGGCCGAAGGGTTTGGAATATGCGCGTTTTTCGATTGATTCTCATTTCACTCGCAATTATCTGTATGTACAGCGCAATTACCCGGAGAAATTGGAGGCTCATGTGCCGGAATATGCGAAGCGGATTGTTAGTCAGTATAAGTTGCCAGAGTGAGGATATTAGGAGAGTTTATAATAGATGTTTTGCAGGGACATGGCATTGTCGTGTCCTGGTTGTATGCAGTTCCTGAAAATTAGAGGCACAAGATTATGACACTTATAGTTTCACAGAAACAGATGAATTTACAAAAGTCGATCGCACTTGCTTGTTGTGCGATCCTCGCATCATGTGGAAGTAAACCTTCCGAGTCAGCTACTGAGCCGAAATCGGGAAACGGTGAACAAACATTTGCTCAACTGTGTCGCGAAAAGGCTTCTTTGAGTCCTGAAACCAAAAATACTGTTGAGGTGTTGCTGAAGATAGCAGGGACTACTGAGTGCGATGTGGCTAATCAAAAACTGTTAATTATCACCGAACTCGATCTCAAAAACAATAAAATTAGCGATATCAAACCCTTAAAATATTTGACTCAACTGACGAGTCTAAACCTCGGTGGCAATCAAATTAGTGACCTCAAACCGCTGGAATCCTTGACTAATCTAACTTGGCTTTACCTCGGATTCAATCAAATCAGCGATGTCACACCTTTGCCATCTTTGACTAAGCTGAATTGGCTATATCTCAACAACAATAAAATGAGCGACATCAAATCCTTGGAATCTTTGACTAAACTGACTGAACTCAACCTCAGCGGAAATCAAATCGGTGATATCAAATCACTAAAATCTTTGACTAAACTAACTACACTTTCCCTCAGCGGAAATCCCGCTCCCAAAACTTGTCCTCTCAAGCCAGAGTCTATCTGCAATTGGGCAGCGCCAACTAAATCATAAAACTTTAGTAAACTTGTAGGGTGCGGAGCGTCAGAAACTGTTGGATGATTGAACAAATAATGCTACTGACGCACCCTACGAGTCTACGCCTGAGTGCCGATCGCCTTGCGGTAAACTATCTTGTCATCGCCTGCTTTGTAGAAGTCGCGAATCCGCGCTTCTTCGTCAAAGCCGCACTTGCGGTAGAACGATCGCACATGATCGAATTCTGGGAGTCCCGACGTTTCCACCAGCAACACACGCCCGCCCCGCGCCGTCAACGTTTGTTCAACGTACCGGAGTAATGTCGCACCGCGTCCTTGTCCCTGGCGATCGGGTTGGATGGCGATCAATTGTAGGTTCCACGTGCGATCGGTCATCGGTTCCAGTTCGCAGTAGGCGACACCCACGGGCCCGCCGTCGTCATCGGTAATCCAGAAGCGATCGCTGTCGCTGTTACCGCCGAAGTAATCAGCCAGCATTTCACTAACTTCGTCGAGTTGGTTCGCCTCGAACAAGCCAGTCGCTTCGGCTAGGGCGATTAGGGCGATCGAATCATCGGGCGTAGTCGATCGAATCATTGTGAACTCCAGTGGGATTATTCAAACACTAACACTAACTGACGCACCCTACAGTTTGTATGAAAATGGCGATCGCACGGGTGCATTTCTGTACCAGCAAATACGTCTGTAGGGGCGAAGCATGACCGCACTAAATATGAGATTATCAGTAATAACTTATATGCGGTCATGCTTCGCCCTCTTCAAAAACCAGATGCACCCGATCGCACATTCCTACAAATCCGCAGCGTGTTCCTTCAATTCGTCCAAAGAAACGTATTCCAAAGTTAAAGCGTGAGTCGCCGACAAAACCACAAGTGGTGCACATCCAGCATCCATTGCTTCCTTCCAGCGAGAAGCGCACAAACACCAACAATCTCCTGGTTTCAAGCCCGGAAATTTAAACTCGGGAACCGGGGTGCTCAAATCGTTTCCCATTCTTTTTGTGTATTTCAAAAAGTCTTCTGTCAGTTGGGCGCAAACGGTATGAGCCCCCAAATCTCCGCCACCCGTATTGCATTTGCCGTCTCGATAATAGCCTGTCATCGGTGATGTGCAGCAAGTTTCTAACTTTCCGCCCAGCACATTTGTCGCTTCCGTAACCATCGCAGCTCCTCCACACAACTCTGCCATCCAATTTTACACAAAAGGTGGTTTGTTTATATATCTTTTTCCATTGCAAAGTTGATGAATTTTTGTCCTCTCCGTTCGACTTCTTGCTTTCTGATCATCATAAATCCGTGGGTTTCAAAAAAATGTCTAGCTGTAATGCTGGCTTCGGTCAATAACTTGTTAATTCCTAAGTCTTGGGCTTTTGACTTGATCTGTGTTAATATTAGTGTCCCAATTCCTTGTCTCTGAAAGTTTTTGTGACAGTAGAAGCGATCGATATGGCCGTTGATTTCTAATTCTCCAAAACCTGCGATTATATCGCCCTCTTCGGCTACGAAGGTAAAACTATTGCTTAAACTTTGCCTCCACGTTTGAATGTCGGTATCTGCTGGTGCCCAAGCATCTACTTGGGCTGTTGTGTAATCGCGGATATTTATTTCGTGCACGGTGTCGTAAAACAGTTTGACAATTTTTTCAGTATCGCCGATTTCGTAAGTTCGGATTTTCATAATGATTCAGGTGCTGATTCGCAGGATTGGCGGGTTTTGGACGGAGATTGATTGCCGATGTTTTGCGTTTCTGGCTCAACTCGCCGGTACAAATGGACTCCAAAGATAATTTTACTGCACCCCTTGACAACCTCTGCTAGTCTGTGCAACATTAATTATAACAATTGTTCGATATACCTTATTTTTCCAAGCTCAACCACCAAAAGCCCGTCTTGTAGTCATTTATACTATATCGGATGTTCGATATAGTAATATTTGGTCGATCGCCCTTGAATCTCCGATAACCTAGGATCTGGAATCAAAAATCAAAAGATCGATCGACCCATGCCAAAGATAGTTGACCACGAATTGTACCGCAAAGAACTACTGAACAAGAGTTTTGAGCTTTTTGCCGAAAAAGGCTATTCATCAGTCACAATGCGCGAAATTGCCTTGGAAATCGGAGTTTCTACAGGTACGCTTTACCACTATTTTTCTAGCAAAGAAAGTCTGTTCGAGCAGTTAATTGAATACTTGAGCTATGAAGATACCAAAGAAGAAGCACTGGCTGAGTTAGGAAATCCACCAACTCTCGGAGAAAGAGTTGACAAGCTGATGAATTACCTCAGCGGAATTGAAGATTATATGCTAAAGAATCTGTTAATAACCTTCGAGTTTTGCCACCACAAGACTCGCCAAGAGATTGACAGCAATCAAGCACTACAAATAGCAGGAAAGCGTTATGAAGCAGCACTCATTTGCTACTTAGATATCTCCGATCCAGCGCTTGCTAAGTTTGTCATTTGTTATATTGACGGTTTGGTGGCAAGAAGATTTTATCAAGGTGAAAGGATATCTTTTACAGAACAAGCGAATGTATTGAAAAACATATTACTCGCTTATTTAGACAAAAAATAGCTGGAAGTAGAGGATAAGTATGAATTTTCAATCTTTCATCAAGCCTAAAAATCCATTGGTAATGGGATTGGTAATTGCTGGCGTTGCTATTAGCGCCGGTACAACTTTTTACGGGATTTCTCAGTTTGGATCTTTAGCTAAAAATGCTGAACCTTTGCCGATAGAAACGCCACCGCCCAGGAAAATCACGGCTTTGGGAAGATTGGAACCGGTGGGGGAAGTGATTCGCTTGGGGGTGTCGCAGACGTTGGATGGCGATCGCGTGGCGAAGCTTTTAGTCAAAGAGGGCGATCGTGTCAAAGCAGGGCAGTTGATCGCAATTTTGGATGCGGGCGATCGGCTAAAGTCTGCTTTAGACGAAGCCAAAGAAAAAGTCAAAGTTGCCGAAGCCAGTTTAGCGAAGGTAAAAGCCGGGGCAAAGTCGGGAGAACTTGCAGCACAATCTGCGACAATTGGCAAGCTAGCAGCAGAATTGCAAGGAAATCAGGCCGCACAACAAGCAACAGTCGATCGTATCCAAGCGCAATGGCAAGGTGAAAAAACCGCACAGCAAGCAACTGTCAGCCGCATCACCGCACAATGGCAAGGAGAAAGGAAAGCACAAACTGCCACAATTAGTCGCATAACTGCACAATGGGAAGGAGAAAAAACAGCACAAACTGCCGCAATTAACAAATTAAAAGCCGAGTCTAATAATGCGGAAATCGAATATCTGCGGCACAAACAACTTGTTGCAGAAGGCGCAATTTCTAAATCCGTAATGGACACCAAACGGCTGACATTAGAAACAAGTCGTCAGCAAGTTAAAGAAGCCGAAGCAAATCTGGGCCGCATCAATAGTACGGCAAAGCAGCAGCTTAAAGAAGGCGAAGCAAATCTCACCCGAATTAACAGTACAGCAATTCAGCAACTGAACGAAGCCGAAGCCAATCTTTCCCGCATTAATAGTACAGGAATTCAGCAACTTAATGAAGCCGAAGCAAATCTCGATCGCATCAACAATAGCGGCAGCGAACAACGGAAAGAAGCCGAAGCAACTCTCGACAAGATAGGCGAAGTGCGCCCGGTAGATTTGCAAGCAGCCCAAACCGAAATTAATAGCGCCACCGCCCAAGTTAAGCGCGCCCAAACCGAATTAAATCAAGCTTACATCCGCACTCCCAACGCCGGAAAAATTCTCAAAATTCACACCCGCCCAGGGGAAAAAATTAGCGATGACGGCATTGCAGATGTGGGAGAAACTCAGCAAATGGTAGTCGTTGCCGAAGTTTACCAAACGGACATTGGCAAAATTAAGGTTGGACAAAAAGCAGGTGTTACCAGTCAAGCATTTTCAGGAGAATTGCCGGGGACTGTTAAAGAAATCGGGTTAAAAGTCAGCAAACAAAATGTGTTTAGCAACCAGCCGGGAGAAAACTTAGACAGCCGAGTCGTAGAAGTGAAAATTCATCTAAATCCTGAAGCTAGCAAACAAGTTGCGACATTGACAAATTTGCAAGTACAAGTGGCAATTCAAAATTAGGGAGATTGAGAGAAATGGCAGAATTTGGGCCAGATCCAAACCGACCTTATCCGATGGTAAACCAGCGTCGGGTTTGCTTTATCAAAAACTTTGTTAAATCACCTAATATTATTGTCGGTGATTACTCATACTATGACGATCCGATCGATCCTGAGAACTTCGAGAAAAACGTACTTTACAATTATGGGAGTGAGAAATTAATTATTGGTAAATTTTGTGCGATCGCCACCAACGTCAAATTTATCATGAACGGTGCAAACCACAAACTCGACGGCATTTCTACCTATCCATTTCCTATTTTTGGTGATAATTGGGAAACTGCGATGAATCTAATGAAACTGCCAAGTAGAGGCGATACTGTTATCGGTAATGATGTTTGGATCGGTTACGAATCGGTAATTATGCCTGGAGTTGAAATCGGCGACGGTGCAATCATTGCGGCTAAATCTGTTGTGGTAAAAGATGTTCCCGCTTACACGGTTGTTGGTGGAAATCCCGCAGGTTTAATTAAGCAGCGTTTCAGCGATGCTGAGGTTGCACAATTGTTAGCAATTCGCTGGTGGGATTGGGAGATTGATAAGATTTCGCGCAATATTAAGTTGATTATGCAATCTGATATTCCAGCACTGATTAAGGCCGATCAGACTTAGGCACTCGCCGACAAAGAAACCGGGTTTTTCACCGATATTAAACGCTGCGATGCAATATTTTTATGAAAAACCCGGTTTCTGCCTCTCAATTACCAATTCCCAATTCCTAATTCCCAATTCTCAATTACCAATTACCAATTCCCAATTTCCCAAATATTATGTTTCGCAAAACACCCCTTGCTTGGTTGCAAGTAACTAGAGAAAAAACTCGTCTTGCGGTTGCTATCGCCGGAATTGCCTTTGCAGATATTCTGATTTTTGTGCAACTGGGATTTCAAGATGCACTTTTCGATTCAGCAGTTAAACCGCACGAAAGTCTACAGACAGATTTAGTATTAATCAATCCTCAATTTGAAACTTTTGCTGCGGTAAAACAGTTCAACAGAGAGAGAATTTACCAGGCACAAGGAGTGGCAGGAGTCAAGTCTGTGACTTCTTTATATATTGGGATGGGACAGTGGCGAAATCCTACCAACCGTACTACGCGAGCAATTTTGATTTTTGGTATAGATCCTGGGTCGATAACATTTAATTTGCCTGATGTCAATCAAAAGCTAGCTAAAATTCAAATGTTCAATAATGTGTTATTTGACCAAGCTTCTAGACCTGAGTATGGGGAAATTGCCAATATTTTCAACAAAGAATCTAGTCTTGAAACTGAACTCAATAAACGCAATATTCAAGTTGGTGGAGTCTTTACTCTCGGTACTTCTTTTGTGGCTGACGGTAATGTGATTGCTAGCGATTCTACGTTTATGAATTTATTTCCCGATCGCAAACCGGATCAAATTGATGTCGGCTTAATCAATCTAAAACCCGGTACTGACATCAAAAAAGTCCAGTCAATGCTCAAAACTATATTGCCGGATGATGTGAAAGTTCTGACTTTAGCAGAATTTGCAGCAATTGAAAAAGCTTATTGGGGAAATGCTACTCCGATTGGTTTTATTTTTGGATTTGGTACGATTATCGGATTTATTGTTGGTTTGATTATTGTTTACCAAATTCTTTACTCGGATGTTTCGGATCACTTGGCTGAGTACGCGACTTTAAAAGCTATGGGATATAGCGATAACTATTTGGTCGGAGTTTTAGTTCAGGAAGCTTTGTTGTTAGCTGTTTTGGGTTTTATGCCGGGAATTGTTTTGGCTAATGGGCTGTATTCTGTGGCGCAATCTGCTACATTGCTGCCAATTGCGATGACGGCAAATCGGGCGACTACTGTGTTGGGTTTGACGATCGTAATGTGTACTGGTTCCGGCGCCCTCGCCCTCCGTAAACTCCAATCGGCCGACCCCGCAGACATCTTCTAATCTGCGTTCATCAGCGTTAATCTGCCTGCATCTGCGGTCAAAAAAAACCTCAAAAATCACCATGCAAACCCTAAATTCATCATTCAACCCAGCCACCGCAATCGAGCCTGTAATTTCAGTCAAGAATCTTAATCATTATTTCGGTCAAGGTTCGCTCAAAAAACAAGCCTTATTTGACATTAATCTCGATATCAACCCTGGAGAAATAGTAATAATGACGGGGCCCTCGGGTTCTGGGAAAACAACTTTGTTGACGATGTTAGGTGGTCTACGTTCGGCTCAAGAAGGTAGTCTCAATATTCTGGGGCAGGAAATACGCGGTGCTAGTAAGAGTCAGTTAACTAAGTTGAGAAAGCAAATTGGTTATATTTTTCAAGCGCATAACTTGATGACATTTTTGACGGCTAAGCAAAATGTGCGGATGTCTTTGGAATTGCACAAGGAAATGCTGAATCAGAATATGGATGCTTTGTCAATATCTATGTTGGAAGCTGTGGGTTTGACCGATCGCGTAAATTATTACCCAGAAAATCTGTCGGGAGGACAAAAACAAAGGGTGGCGATCGCCAGGGCGTTAGTCAGTCGCCCCAAAATAGTCTTAGCAGATGAACCTACGGCGGCTTTGGACAAACAATCCGGGCGAGATGTGGTAGAGATCATGCAGACACTAGCAAAGGAACAAGGCTGCACGATTTTGCTAGTGACGCACGACAATCGGATTCTCGATATTGCCGATCGCATTATCTACATGGAAGACGGGCGTTTAGCCGCAAATCCGAGTCTGGCAATTAGTGATTAGTCGCTTTATTGGCTGGCCCTACAGCCTCGATCGCAGCTTCCAGGGCGATCGACACATGAGTCCAATGAGTACCCCCTTGACAAAAAGCCACATAGGGTTCTCGCAGCGGCCCGTCAGCCGAAAACTCCGACGTACTCCCATCAATAAAAGTACCTCCAGCCATCACCAACTGACTTTCATAGCCGTGCATCGGGCCAGGCACCGGCTCTAAATAGGAACCCACAGGGGAATTTTGCTGAACCGCCTTACAAAAGGCAACTAACTTATCGGGACAACCGAATTCGATCGCCTGAATCACATCTCTGCGCCTCGCCAAAGGAATCGGATTCACCCGATAACCCAACTTATAAAAAACATAAGCCGTCAAATGATTTCCCTTCATCGCCTCCCCCACAAACCCGGGGGCCAAAAACAAACCCTGAAACAGCAAGCGATTCAAATCAAAAGTCGCACCACCACTGCTGCCAATTCCCGGTGCCGTCAAGCGACAAGTCGCCATTTCCACCAAATCAGCCCGGCCGGCGACGTAACCGCCAGTAGGGACGATCGTACCCCCCGGATTTTTGATCAAAGAACCAGCCATCAGATCCGCACCCACAGCAGTAGGTTCACAATCGTCAACAAATTCTCCGTAACAATTATCAACAAAGCAAATTGTGTTAGGATTCTGATGTTTGACTATTGTGACGATTTTTTTAATCTCAGAAATAGACAGACTCGATCGCCAAGAATAACCGCAAGAGCGCTGGATAAAAACCAGGCGAGTTTTTGCTGAAATAGCAGAGCTCAGTGCCTGCCAATCCACACTTCCCTCCTGAGTTAGAGCTAACTCACGGTAAAGGATGCCAAACTCAATTAGTGAACCTTGACCTTGCCCCCGCAAGCCGATGACCTCTTCTAAAGTATCGTAGGGAGAACCAGCCACTGCCAACATTTCGTCACCAGGACGCAGAATACCAAAAAGAGCACAGGCGATCGCGTGAGTACCCGAAACAAACTGTACCCGCACAGCCGCCGCTTCTGCCCCTACAACTTCGGCAAACACCCCGTCCAAAGTTTCCCGACCTAAATCATCGTGGCCGTAACCCGTAACACCTGCAAAATGGTGGACTCCAACCCGGTGGCTGCGAAAAGCTTTTAAGACTCGTTGAAGATTTTGCTTGACTGTCGCGTCAATACCAGAAAAAATCTGAAAGAGTGCTTGTTCTGCCTCCTGTAGCCGTGAAACGCTATTCATTTATACCTCGCTCACCATTCGTGTGGGCGCTGCTGACTATCGCGTAGATGCGGCCCTTACTTTGTAAACATAATATATTCATGACGATCGCAACTTCCAAAAAAACTTCTGCTGATTGGCCTGTCATAGGCTTTATGGCCTTTCTCCATATCGGTGCTTTATTTGCTCTCCTACCCGCCAACTTTAGCTGGTCTGCCGTCGGCTTCGCTGTATTCCTACACTGGGTAACAGGTGGCCTAGGAATTACTCTCGGATTTCATCGTCTCGTCACCCACCGCAGTTTTCAAACACCCAAATGGCTCGAATATTTCCTAGTTTTATGCGGCACGCTTTGCTGTGAAGGCGGCCCCATCGACTGGGTAGGAATGCATCGGTTACACCACATACATTCTGACACCGAAAAAGACCCTCACGATTCCAATCAAGGCTTCTGGTGGAGTCACATGGGTTGGATGATGTCAGATATACCGATTAGAGCTGAAATCCCCCGCTTTACAAAAGACATTAGCGACGATCCAGTATACAAGTTTCTCCAAGCATATTTTATCCCGATCCAAATAGTCTTCGGTTTCTTGATCTATTTATTAGGTGGCTGGTCCTTTGTGGCTTGGGGCGTATTTATGCGGATTGTAGTGGTATTCCACTGCACTTGGCTGGTGAACAGCGCTACCCACAAATTCGGTTATCGCACCTACGAGTCTGGTGATGGCTCCACAAACTGCTGGTGGGTGGCTGTACTCACCTACGGCGAAGGCTGGCACAACAATCATCATGCCTTCCAATACTCCGCTCGCCACGGTCTCCAATGGTGGGAAATTGACATCACCTGGATGACAATTCAACTGCTGGAATTCCTTGGTTTGGCAACCAAAGTTAAATTACCAGCGAAATAGTCCGATCGGCAATTAGTCGTTGGTTGTCCGTCATCAGTTTTTGACTAATGGCTCGTAACCAATGCCTAATGCTGTTTTGGCGATCGGGTGTTGGTTGGGTTGAACTGAGATTGAATCGTCTGGTGCGATCGGCCCAACCAACACCATAATCAGTTATAATTGGTTTGGGAACAAAAAATTTTGTTTCGCAGCTAAAACTTTTAATTTCCAAATAAAACCGTAAATCTTTTTCAATCCCGATCGAAAATCTATCATTCATTTTTTATTAGTTTGGGCAAGTGTTCAGCCAAACAAAGTTCACTACTCAAGCCCAACTTTTATAGGTGAATCCAGCTCGGCATCTAATCAAAAATCAAAAAAAGAATGACAATCGCAACACAAGACAAACTTCAATACAATTGGAAGCACGTTATTAGTTTAGCAGGACTTCATATCGGCGCTTTGTTCGCACTGCTACCGAGTAACTTCAATTGGACAGCAGTTGGTTTAACAGTATTCATGCACTGGATCACCGGCGGTTTGGGAATAACTCTCGGATGGCATCGGATGCTAACCCACCGCAGTTTTCAGACACCAAAATTTGTAGAATACTTTCTAGCATTTTGCGGGGCCCTTGCCTGTCAAGGAGGCATAATTGATTGGGTTGGGCTGCACCGCTTACATCACACCCACTCTGACCAAAATGCGATCGACCCTCACAACGCCCAGAATGGTTTTTGGTGGAGTCACATCGGCTGGATGCTGTACAAAGGCCCAGCCCACGCTGAAATTGCCCGCTGCACAAAAGACATTTCGAGCGATCCATTTTATCAATTTTTGCAAAAATACTTTCTGCCCATGCAAATCGTATTTGGCGTGTTGCTCTACTTAGCAGCAGGCTGGTCATTTGTAGTTTGGGTAATTTTTGCCCGCTTAATTTTGGTATATCACTGCACCTGGTTTGTCAACAGCGCCACTCACAAATTTGGCTACCGCACATACGAAACAAAAGATAGTTCTACTAACTGTTGGTGGGTTGCGGTTTTGACTTACGGCGAAGGCTGGCACAACAACCACCACGCTTATCAATACTCTGCCCGTCACGGTATGAAATGGTGGGAATTTGACTTTACTTGGGTGACAATTCAAGTGATGGAAGCACTCGGTTTGGCCAGTAAGGTGAAATTACCAGCAGCAAAATAGTGAATTGGGCATTGGCCAAACAGGGCTACCCATCATATCAAATCTGTTCGCATCGGAATTATTCAGATATCTCTTCATCTGCGTGAATCAGCGTTCATCTATTGTCATCTGCGGTTGCAAAATTATTGTTTTTAAACCGCAGATACAGGCAGATAAACACAGATTAACGCAGATGAATTGTATCAATCTAATGACTAATTAGCCCGTTTTTGGTCACTGCGGCCGCGTAAATACTCCGCAGCAAATGCCAATCCTCCCGAACCTACTATCAATAGCACGCTCAGAGCATTAATATCAGGTTTCACCCCAGTCCGAATCCGGCTAAAAATCTCCATTGGCAAAGTTGTTGTCCCGCTACCTGCGGTGAAACTCGCAATCAAAAAATCGTCCATGCTGAGAACAAAAGACAGCAGACAACCCGAAACAATACCAGGTAATAATTGAGGTAATAAAACCTGAATAAAAGCCTCAACTGGTGTCGCCCCCAAATCCAAGGCTGCTTCTTCTAAAGACGGGTTTAAATCTGCCAATCTAGTAGAAACAGCTAGAGCAATGTAAGCCAAACAAAATACAACGTGAGCCGCGACAATTGTCCACAAACTGAGGGGAATAGCCAGCGCTGCTAAAAATACCAAAGTAGCAACTGCGCTGGCAATATCTGGAATAATAATCGGCAAATAGGAAACTCCCTGATATAAACTTTTGCCGGGAAAGCGGTAGCGGGCTAAACCAACAGCCATGAGAGTGCCGAGTACAGCCGAGATAGCAACTGCACAAACAGCCACTGTTAAACTGTTTCTCAGAGCAATTAAAATCCGCGTATCGCTAAATAATTTAACGTACCAATCTAAAGTAAATCCTTCCCAGCCGGCGCTAAAACGCGATTTGTTAAAGCTGTAAAATGTGAGTACCATGATGGGCAGGTACATATAAAAAAACATCAAAACGGCAAAGATAACCTGCCAAGAAATCTTAAATTTAGGTTTTAAGTACATATCTGGTTGTATTTCCTCCTGTGAATTGTCGGCGGTATTTTCCATGTCTCGTTAATCGGGAATTGGTAATTGGTAATCGGGGAATTGGTAATTGGTAATTGGGGAATTGGTAAGTAGTTATTTGTTATTTGTTATTTGTTATTTGCAACTACCAATAACCAGTAACCAATAACCAGTAACTAATGACTAATAACTACTGACTAATGACTTCTTTAAACTGCATTACGATCGCCATATTTGAGTAAAAGTGCAATGCCGATACTGACTGCAAAAATTAATACCATACTCAGAGCCGATCCTAGCCCCCAATTTTGAGTCGCCCCCAAAAACTGATTGTAGATTAAACGAGCGGCTGTCATGCTGGAAGCTCCACCGAGCAACTCTGGATCGACAAAATCGCCCAAACAGCTAATAAATACTAGCAAAGAACCCGCCGCAATCCCCGGCATTGTCTGCGGTACTGTCACTTGCCAGAAAGTTTCTACCGGATTCGCTCCCAAATCCTGAGATGCTTCTAGCAACCTGCGATCGAGCTTTTCTAAAGAAGCGTAGAGAACTGTCACGATATAAGGCAAATAGCTGTATGTCATGCCGATCAGAACGGCGGAACTTTGATTTAGCAATTCTAGAGGAGGAATGCCCAAAAGTCCCAGGAGCGAGTTGAGAACGCCCGTAGGACGCAGAATTGTAATCCAAGCATACGATCGCAACAGCGAAGAAGTCCACAGTGGCAACACAAAGCCCAACAATGTTAAATTTCGCCACTTGGGCGAGACATTCAGGGCTATCCAGTAAGCGACGGGAAATCCCAATAGTAAACACAGAATAGTTGTTCCTGTGGCGAAAAAGAGCGATCGACCCATCACCTGCAAATTCAGCGGCTCAAACACTCGCAGGTAATTGCCGATTCCCGAAGGATTCACCAAATCTCCCGGCTTAATATTCGGCACCAAGCTAAGCTGAAAAATCACCAGAGTTGGTATTACTAATAATAAAATCAGGAATAAGCCAGAAGGGCCGAGCAATGCTAGCGGCCCAGCCCATTTTGACCACGGGGGAAGTGTTTCAGGCTTCGAGGGAGCATTGGGAGGAGTAGGAGGGGGAGCTTGAGTGGAAACAGCCATAAATCAATCTTTTTTGAGTTTTTAACCGCTGATTAACGCGGATTAACGCGGATATAATATGGATGGATTTGGCGATCGACTATGGGGGCGGATTGATGTCAAAATTGGCTGAAAATCATCAGATATTGCGTGTAAAGTCCGCCCTACAGTTGATGATTAGCCGCTAGTTAACTTAGTCCAATAGCGATCGTACACGTCGATGAATTTTCCTACTGGAGCAACACCTTCGCAATTTTTCAAAATAGCTTCCGAGGGGAAAAGAATTGGATTTTCTCTCACTTCCGGCGACAATAAACTAAAAGCATCTTCCGAAGGAGTTGAAAAACTCAACCGCTCTACTAAAGAAGCAGCAACATCTGGTTGCAGCATAAAGTTAATCCATTTATAAGCTGCTTCGGGATTCGGAGCACCTTTAGGAATTACTAAAGTGTCAGTCCATAGGGAAGAACCGCTGCTTGGCACAACGTAGCGCAATTTGTCATTATCTGGAATTACTTCATTGGCATCAGAAGAGTAACACATGGCTATCTTCAAATCTCCCGTCAGAATTTGCGGCCGCCAAGCGTCAGTCGTAAAAGAGGCGATCGACGGTTTTAACTCTACCAACTTTTCGTAAGCTTTTTTGACTTGCTCTGGGTTCGTAGAATTCAGAGAATAGCCCAGCATCCGTAACGCAGCGCCCATGACTTCTCGAACATCACTGGCGAGCGTCATTCGCTTTTTCAACTCCTGTTTGTGTTTCCACAAATAACTCCAATCTTCTGGAGATTCCTTGAGCTGTTCGCTGTTGTAAATTAGGCCTGTGGTTCCCCAAGCCAAAGCTACGCTGTAGCGGTTTCCTGGGTCATATACAGGGTTTTGGAACTGCTTTTTTAGCCGATCGAGTCCGCCTAAAATCGAGTGGTCTAATTGGCTCAACAGACCTAGCTGCGCCATCTGAATCACCATGTAGTCAGACGGGTAAATGATGCTGTAAGCCCTGCCGCCCCCAGCTTGAACTCTAGCCAGCATCTCTTCGTTGGAGCTAAATACGTCTGCAACTACGCGGATGCCTGTTTTTTCGGCAAAGCGATCGAGCAAAGCTTCATCCGTATAGCCGGCCCAAGTGTAGATAAAAAGTTGGTCAGCATTACCTTTGACGGGAGGGGCAGATTGTACATCTGCAAGTCTCCAGCCGCAACTAGAAAGGGCTAAGCCGGAGATTGTCGCCACCGAATTTTTTAGGAAATGACGACGTGTAGAATTAGCCCTGCAAAACCTGGAAATTGGTAGATTAGTTGGAGGCACAGTTTGATTTTTGATTTTTGATTTTTGATTTTTGATTCAGGAATGGGAATTGAGAATTGGTAATTGGTAATTGGGAATTGGGAATTGGGAATCGGGAATCGGTAATTGAAAAAGGTTGAATTATTTTTTTCCTTCTTCCTTCTTCTTTCTTCCTTCTTACTTCTTCCTTCTTCTTTCTTCCTTCTTACTTCTTCCTTCTTCCTTCTTCCTTCTTCCTTCTTCCTTCATAATTATTTTCGATCGCCCAAAGCGAGACAATCAGTAGTTCCCCAGTAGGCATAAATCGGCGTATGCGGGTCTGGGAAAGTGCCGCCTGTATTTGGCTGGCGCACCGTAATTTTATCGCCTGACGACAACTCAACCACGTAATGAACGTGCGTACCCATGTACATAATATTTTTGAGTCGCCCTTCAAAACAGTTGACCGAAACTTCCGGCTGGTAGAGATTCAAATATACTTTTTCGGGCCGGACGCTAACCATCACAGCATCGCCGATGACACCACTCCACATATCCGACTGCTGAACGATTATTTTCAGATTGGCGGATGTGCGAACTGTGAGAGTCGATCGGTCGATCGACTCCACCGTACCAGAAAACAAATTCGTATCACCAATAAAATCCGCCACAAAAGCCGTCTGCGGGCACTCATAAATCTCTTCAGGAGAGCCAATTTGCTCAATCCTGCCCTCGTGCATCACCGCAATCCGGTTAGAAAGACTCATCGCCTCTTCTTGGTCGTGAGTCACCATCACAAAAGTCAAACCCAACTCTTGATGCAAATTCGACAATTCCAACTGCATCTGCTTCCGCAACTTCAAATCCAGAGCACCGAGGGGCTCATCCAGAAGTAGAACCGCCGGTCGATTTACCAGAGCTCTCGCCAAAGCCACCCGCTGCTGCTGGCCGCCCGACATTTGACCAGGAAACCTGTTGGCGAAAGATTCCATTTTCACCAATTGCAAAACTTCCCGTACCCGTTCTTCAATTTCCGCTTTCGGCAGCTTTTTAATCCGCAATCCAAAAGCAATATTGTCCCAGACATTCATGTGTCCGAACAAAGCATAACTTTGAAACACAGTATTTACCGGACGGCGGTAAGCCGGAGTGTTAGTCATCGACTGGCCGCGAATCATCAATTCGCCCGCCGAGGGAGTCTCGAAACCAGCGATTAACCGCAGCGTCGTAGTCTTACCACAGCCGGAAGGGCCGAGAATGCTAAAAAATTCTCCCTGGCGAATGCTGAGGTCAACTCCGCGGACTGCGGTTTCGCCGTTAAATACCTTAAAGACCTTGCGGAGTTCAACGTCAAGCGCTGTATCCGTTGCTGTCGTACCTTGGTTGAGTGCTGTCTGAAACATATTCGCCCTTTCCTGGGAGTAATGCACGCTGCTTAAATACAGTTTAACTTTAGACTTTTCTGTATTTTAGGCGAGGAATGTTGGAATTGAGAGATTTTGGGATTTGTTCTTTAGATTTTAATACAGTTCATTTAAGCCAGATCCCCCCTAGCCCCCCTTAAAAAGGGGGGGACAAGAAATTCCTCAAAGTCCCCCTTCTTAAGGGGGATTTAGGGGGATCTCCGGGCGATACAAAACGTTAATTGAACCGTATTGCTTTAAATTCTATCTCAGAGTGTTGCTGGGCAAGACCGAATCTGCTGTGTCCCGCACCAAATTCGATCGACCTGCCATCTATTGATTCTCAGGACTTGGCGTGGGAGATGGTGAGGGTGTTTGCGGTTTCTCTGGTTTGGGTGTTTCTGCTTTTTTCCATTCTGACAAAGGTCGCTGGACGGCATTTTTAAAGTCAAAAGGCACTAGCAGCACGGGCAAATTTTCGGCTGAATTTTGAGGCGGCGCTTCCGCCGGATTGGCTCTAGCGTACAAGAAGCGGCCGCTAAAGTCTGTTTTGCCTAACACTAGGCGGTGAGTTTCTTGGTTGTCTAGCTTGACTGTGACTGTAGCTTGGGGCTTGTCGAGACCGAATTCTGGCAGTTGAGCGGCTGTAATATTAATTGTACGATCGCTCTTTCCTGTTGCTAGCCTGTCTAACAAAAAATCCACTGATGCCTGACTCGCGTGTGCTTGCACTGGCAATTTCATTTCCCAGTTAGAATGGCCTCCTTTAGTAGCATAAACTCTTTCAAAAGTCAAGATTTTTTCGGGAGTTTTCACTGTAAAGAATTGTACGCGATCGGACTTGAAGGTAAAAATCTTTTGTTTTTCATCCTTAGCCGCTTCCTGTTGCGGAGAAACTTGCATCTCGAACAACGAAACTAACCCAATCATGCTTAGCGCAACGGCTATCAATATGAATGTATTTTTCTGCAATTTCATAATAACTGGACATTGGGAATTGGGCATTGGGCATTGGGCATTGGGCATTGGTAATTGGTAATTGGTAATTAGACCTACGTAGGGTGCGCACTGCGCACCTTACTGACTGTTTACTGTTAATTAATGTTATTGGTTATTGGTTATTGGTTATTAGTTAGACCTACGTAGGGTGCGCAATGCACACCTTACTAGACCTAAGTAGGGTGCGCAATGCGCACCTTACAACTTAATAACAACAGTCAACAGTCAACAGTCAACTAATTTATCTTCTCTTCCACCAGATAACGCCGCCAACTCCTAGTCCGAGTAAAGGCCAAATTAGCCAACCTAAAACCAGTAATCCTACTTGGACGGTAGTCATGTTAATGCGACGGTTTGTCGATTTTTTCGGACTGATAGAAAAGCTTTGTTGGTCTGGTTTACTCAACCAACTGACTGAGTTGAGAAACACGTCGCTATTCAGTTGTTGGTCAAACCAACCGTTAGTCACAAATTGAGATGTACCCATAACTACCATGCGGGCTATTTTTCTAGGAGTTGAAGGCGCAGCAGGAGTTGACTTTGGACTGGGTGATGTTGTGGGTGATGTTGTGGGTGATGTTGTGGGAAATATTTCTGTTGTGGGTGTCGGAGATGTTGTCGGAGATGTTGTCGGTGTTGGTGAACTTTCTGGCGATGTTGTGGGAGATGTTGTGGGAGTTGCTGCGGGTATTGGTGAAATTGTCGGTACTGCTGGAGGTGTAGCTTCCTGGGAAACAATCACCGAATAGCTAATTGGCGAAGCTACGGGCGAAGTTGTTGGCGATGGCGAAGTTGTTGGCGAAGTTGTTGGCGATGGTGAAGGTTTCGGCGAAGTTGTTGGCGATGGTGAAGGTTTCGGCGAAGTTGTTGGCGATGGCGAAGGTTTCGGTGATGGGGATGTTGTCGGTGATGGGGAGGTTGTTGGTGATGGGGAGGTTGTCGGTGATGCTTGGGGTGAAGGCGTGACTGGTTTTGGTGTTGGTGAGGGTGAGGGATTTGATGGAGTGCTGTCAGAAGCCGATCGAACTAAAGCCACACCTAATAATAACGGGCCTTGTCGATCGGTCTTCGGATCAAACTCCAATTTCTTAGTCGTCAAATCGCTTTCCGCCCAACTTTCCTGACTCGTCCAAATCAGCGGTTTTTCCTCTATCCCTACTACCGGCGAGGTTTCCAAAGCACGAGCAAAGGGATAAAATGAAATCCCAGCGCCAAAACTTTGAGTAATCGGATGTTCGCCGTAGCGCCTGACTGTGGGAACCGTGGGGCCGAGCCCGAATCTTTGACCACCGCCCGAAGCATCGATAGCCAAACGATTGTCTAGTTTTACGCCCCATTCTTGCAGAATTTTGTCCAATCCCGTATTAATTCCCGGGTCTACCATTAAGAATAAACTGCCGCCGCGATCGAAATAAGCTTGAAGTGCTTTAATTTCTGTATCTGAAAATGGTTTGTCCAGCCCAGCCATAATTAAAGCATCTGCATCTTCTGGTATTTGTTTACTTTCTGCCAAATTTAGGGTTTTGGCATTATAGTATTTGTCTTTCAGGGCTTTTTCAGCTTGCTGAATTCCGCCTTGACCTTCCTTTATCGGGCGTTCTCCTTTGCCTTGCAAAAAGTAGACAGTGGGATTGCGGGTACTGAGTATTTCTTCTAAGCCATTGGTAAGTTTTATTTCAGAAAGTCCTTGATTTGGGTCGCTACCAAAAGCAGTACCGCCTTTTTGTAGTACCTGTTTTTTGTCACCGGATTGTAGGTAAATTTCTCCGATACTCGTAATGCTAAATTCCCGGGCTTTTCCCGGTTGGGACAGGGGGTCTACAAACTCGAATTGGAATTTTTCGCCTCCTTCGCGTTTGTAGCTTTGCAGTAATTCTTTAATTTGGGGATTTTGGGTGGGATCAAACACCAAAACTTTGACCGGTTGTTGCAGGTTTCGCAGGATTTGTTGAGTCTGGGGGGCGAGGGTAAATTGTTTGCTTTCGGTTAAGTCGATGCGGACGGGATAGCGAAAGGCGATGAAGTTAATTACCCCGAGAATCAGGAAGACGGCGAAGGTAGCAATCAGGGCGTTGGTACTGGCTTGAGTGGAACGTTTTCCCCAAAAGCCTTGTTCGTAAGTTAAAGATAGCAGCCAAAGTGCGATCGTCACTATGCCCGCAATCACTAAACCGACTGTCAGGGGTTCCCATGCTGCGGATAGGAGTCTTGCTGTTAACCCGGCTGCGGTGAGGAGAGGGCCCAGCCAAAAAATGTATTTCCAATTTGTTTTGCTAATTTTCATAAGGTAAATATTGGGTAACAAAATTCCAGTTCGAGAATATTATTCTATATCGCATTAGCCTGCAACCATGCTGTTAAATCTGACAGATGCTTGAAATCTAGCACGGCATCTCCTAATTCTTCTAATTCCTCTAAACCTAATTGACGAATACAGTTTTCTGTTTCTGGTTCGATTGCGCCTAAACGCCGCACGAGTTGACGCAATATTAAGGATAGTTGAGCAGTTTTTGTCACCTGGTCTTTTGCTATATCTATAGCAATCTGCTGGTCTTGAATCCACACTTCTTGGTTTTGAAATTGGGTTAATTCTGCCTTACTGAAGTTGTCTTTGCTGGCAATTTTCAAAGCTTTATTAATTCCGGGAACTGCACTCAGTATTTCTGGTAATGTTTCTAAAGTGCTGGCATTTTGAAGGAAATAAATCCATTGATCGGCGGCTGTTTCTAATTGTGCTAATTCTTTGCTAAATTTTGGTAGTTCGATAAATACTAATTCTATTTCAGTATCTGGAGACTCAAACTGTTGATCTTTTTCTTTGAAAACAAACCTGGACATGAATTCTGGCTGATTTTCAAACATTTCAAAGTCGGCAATTTTTAAGGAAATTACTGTTTTTAGTCTTTGATAGCGTTCTTCTGGTGTTAATTTTAGGCTGTAGGTTTTGGCAGCATTATACAAAGCTCTGTTCCCGAAGGAAGGTACGTTAATCAGTTGGATTTCAACTAGGGCGATTCTGTCACCATTAATTGTGGCTTTGACATCTAGCTGTGTGTCTTGGATTCCAAAAGGTTGATTTACTGCTGGTTGGGCGTCGATTATTTCTAAGTTTTCGATGACTGGTTGTGCTTCATAAAGGATGGCGTTTAAAAAATCAATCAGAATGTCCTTACTTTCGCTAGAACCGAATATTTTTTTGAACGCCAAGTCGATTTTGGGATTGATAAATCTCATTGTTTGATTTACTTGGTAGAATCATTTACCCTGAAAATATAGCTGAAGGAAGTTCGGCAACGGATTTTGTAACGGATGTAACGGATGGGTAGAAGTTCGGCAACGGATTTTGTAACGGATGGGAAAAAGGAAGAAGTCAGTAGGCAGATTAATTCCTGATGCTCTTCGGCCCGATGTCCGATGTCCGATGCCCGTTGTTGTTTTTAAGAACGCTGATATCGTAAAGCGTCGATGGATTGGGCGGTGAGAAACACTCCTAAAATGATGTAACTGGCAAACATAATTAAACTGCTGGTATCGAAAACTCCCTTGACAAGATTAGTATAATTTGTGAGGAGTGACAACTGTCCTAATGCTGAGCCGAAGGGGCCGCCGATACTGACGGCGACGGCATCGATTACCCACAAAAATAATACTAGAGCGAAAGTGAAGATGGCTGATAGAATTGTGCTGTCTGTGAGGGAGGAAATGAACATTCCGAGGGACAATACGGCGGCTGCTAGTAAGATTAAGCCGCCGTGTCCTAGCAGTAGGACGCCTGGAGGTACGGGTGGGGTTGATGAACTTAGGGCGATCGCCTCGCAGAAGAGTAGGGGCAGCAACATTGTGGTGTAAAATGTTAAAACACCGAGGAGTTTGCCCGTAGCAACTGCCCAGTTTGTTAAGGGAGATGTTGCTAAAAGTTCTAAGGTGCCGCGTTTGCGTTCTTCTGCGTAAAGTCCCATTGAAAGTGCGGGTAATACGAATAATGAAAGGGAACCCATGATGCGCAGAAACAGTTGCAGGAATTCGTAGGCTACATCGATCGCAGGTTCGGTAATTCCCATTTGGTCTCGCTGGGAGATTTGGGGAATTAATCCGTCGGGGGCTAGGAGAATAGCGATTAAAAAGTAGCCGGTGATCAGCCAAAAAACTGCGGCGATTGCATATGCTAATGGTGAGGCAAAGTAGCTTTGCAGTTCTTTGCGGTAAATGGCGACAATGTTTCTAAGCATTACTAACCTGGGAAATTGGGGAATTGGTAATTGGGAATTGGGAATTGGTAATTGGTTTATGTTGAGTCGCCTGTGGGTGGTTTTGTGCTGTCGTCATTATTCTGTGGCTTTTTTTCTATTTGTCGCTTTCTGGTAGCAGGTGGTTGTTCTGGAGAACCGCTAGTTGTCGGTTGTGGTCTTTTCTTAGCTTGTCTATTTCTGACAACTGGTGGAGTTTCAGGCTGAGGAAGTTCGATCGACCTTTGTGTCTCGACAACCGTTTCAGGTTGAGGAAGTTCGATCGACCTTTGTGTCTCAACAACGGTTTCAGGTTGAGGAAGTTCGATCGACTCTGGTGTCTCAACAACGGTTTCAGGTTGAGGAAGTTCGATCGACTCTACAGTCTCAACAACCGTTTCAGGTTGAGGAAGTTCGATCGACTCCGATTTTTTGGCAATTTGCAGAAAATCTGGAACCGGAGGCGGTTCGGATGGAGAATCGTCAATCGATTCTAGTGTTTCTATAACTGCTGCTTCCGGTTCGGGAAGTTCGATCGACCTTTGTGTCTCGACAACCGTTTCTGGTGAAGGAAGTTCGATCGACTCTTGTCTCTCTGCAATTTCCAGAAAATGTGCAACTGATTGCAATTCAGGTTCTAAATCGCTTACTGTTGCTGGAATTTCCGCAACTGGTTCGGATTCAGGAAGTTCGATCGACTCGACAATTTCCGCAACTGGTTCAGATTCCGGTTCGGGAAGTTCGATCGACTCTCTAATTTCCGCGACTGGTTCGGATTCCGGTTCGGGAAGTTCGATCGACTCTACAACTTCTGCAACTGGTTCAGGTTGAGGAAGTTCGATCGACTCGACAATTTCCGCAACTGGTTCAGATTCCGGTTCGGGAAGTTCGATCGACTCTACAACTTCTGCAACTGGTTCGGATTCCGGAAGTTCGATCGACTCGACAATTTCCGCAACTGGTTCAGATTCCGGTTCAGGAAGTTCGATCGACTCGACAATTTCCGCAACTGGTTCCGGTTCAGGTTCAGGTTGAGAATCATAGGGCGACTCTTGCCTGTCTAAAACTGGCAAATCCTCCACAATCAATGGTGATTCCAATCGATCGACATCCACGATCGAGTCTTGAATATCTGTCGCTGCTTGTAGATTGCGATCGACCTCCGGTTCGCTGTGCACCAGTGTTTCTTCCGGTTTGTTTTCAGCGGCTGTCAGCCTCAAAAACACATCTTCGAGAGTAGCCCGATTGCGACGCATTTCGCAGAGTCCGAACCCAGAGGCGATGATAGCTGCGGCAATTTCTCGTCCGGGTTCTATGTCCGATTCGCACAAAGCCCGCAGGCGGTAGCGATTGGCTAAAAATTGCTGGTTTGGAATCAATTCGACCGATCGAACTCCCGGCAAATTTTCCACTGAAGGTAGCAGCAGACTCTCTAGCAAATCCGCCTCGCCTTCAACTTCGAGCTCGTAACCCTCTCCAGCCGCCAACTCTCCCATCAAATTGTCTGGAGTACCCGCAGCGACGATTTTACCGCGATTGATGATGGTGACGCGGTTGCAAGTCATGCTGACTTCCGGCAGAATGTGAGTCGAAAGAATGATTGTATGTTGGCCGCCCAGACTTTTAATTAAGTTACGGACTTCGATGATTTGCCGGGGATCGAGCCCGACGGTTGGTTCGTCTAAGATGATCACAGGTGGATCGTGGACGATCGCCTGGGCGATACCGACACGTTGCTTAAAGCCTTTGGAAAGTTTACGGATTAAAACTTTGCGTTTTTCAACCAAGCCGCAACGTTCGATCGCCGAAGTAACTCTTCGCGCGATATCGCCCGCCGATACTTGCTTAATCCGCGCCACAAAAAACAGAAACCCTTCCACACTCATTTCAGGATACAGCGGCGGATTTTCCGGCAAATAACCGATACGCTGTCTAACTCCCATCGAGTTTTCGTGAACATCGAGGCCATTGATGCGGGCGGTACCGCTGGATGCGGGCAAATATCCCGACAAAATCCGCATGGTTGTGGTCTTCCCAGCGCCGTTTGGGCCCAAAAAACCGAGAATTTCTCCTGATTCGACCGAGAAAGACACGTCCGCGATTGCTGCGGTTGAACCGTAAGTTTTGCTTAAGTGTTCTACTTCAATCATGTTTCAGCAGCCATGTCGATTTGAGGTTTGAGATTTGAGATTGACTCTTCTGCCAAGTGCAGAGTCCAGCTAGCACAGAGGTCGATCGCATTTATGGCGAAATTAAAAATTTGATTTTGTATTCTAGTGTAGTCTGGCCAGAACCTAATTTATCACAAGAGTCGATCGGACTCTCTTTGCGGGACGCTAGTAGTAGGGTGCGGCTCGCGGCAGTGATTAGTCGATGTGCATCGATCGGACTAATGATGTAAGTGTACAGTACGTACCCAGCCCTGTCTGGCGTGTATGCCGATCTTGATTAAAAGTGCCTCAAACCCTTGAAATCTCTAAGACTGCGATCGTTTTACCCATTACCAGACATACCTCATCTTTTTGAGAAAGGCTATACAACTATCAACTACATAGCAATTCTGCCGGCTGCAAAGATTTGTTGTGCAGTTAATTGCAAATCAGGAAACATTGAAGAAATAAGTCGATCGTCATTTTGAAACAACTGTTTTTGATAGTTATCCTCTTGCAGCGTACAAATTGTCACTGTCGGCTGTTTTGGTTTGCCAATATATTCTCTGCCACCAATACCCAAATAGTCAACAATCCAATACTCAGGCACTCCTAATAGGGCATAATCTTCAACTTTTCTGGCGTAGTCATTCTGCCAGTTGGTGCTAACGACTTCAGCGATCAGTTTAATAGAGGAACCTGATGTAATTACAGGTTCTTGTTGCCATAAAGGTTCGTTAATTAGTCTAGCTCGATCTAATACAAGCACATCGGGGCGAAAAGCTGTCGATGTTCCTAATAGTTTAATGAGACAGCGAGGGGGAATCAAGTAGGATAGATCCAGACGATCGATTTCTACATTCAGTTTTCGCCCCAGAAACCCAGATACTTGTTCGTGCGGCCCTGTTGGTTCCATTTCCGTTAATTCACCATCAATTAGTTCGTAACAATCGCTGTCGCCGTAGTTGACAATAAATTCATCAATAGTTATAAGTCTTGGAGGTGATTGAACCATGATGTTTGTTATTCCTATATCAATCGTTACTGCTGCTGAAATTGAGCCAACAACCAAGCACCCACCTGTGCTTGATCTTCCGTGCGACTCCGCCGCAAAGCCTCTTCTAGCAAAGCAATAGTTAATCCCGGCAAAACCTCCGATCGCACAATCCGCCGACTGCCATTATCCGAAATAATCGCAAAAGCAATAATTTCTGATTTTTGCACGTCTACCACCCAATATTCAGCGACTTTTAGTTCTTCGTAAAGCAACCGTTTTTCACCGATATCATCAGCCAAGGTTGAGTCAGCAACTTCTATGACCAAATCTGGCGGCGGAGTAACGTCAAGACTTGCGATCGAAGTTCCCCTCGGTGCTAATTGCGATCTTTCTCCAATATAATATGATACATCCGGTTGACACTCTCGCACTCCTGTTTTCCGGTAGCTACAGTTATCCAAACCATTTAAAGGGATAGCTTTCGCAATACAGAACAGACTCACTCCTAAAAAAATGCTTCCATTATCTCTAGCATGATCTGGGCCTACTGACATAGTTTCAATCCTCATTTGTCCGTTGCGATAGTAGCATTTGGCTTTTTTGTAAGCCGGGTTATCTACCATATCGATAAATTCTTCCCAGCTAGCTACTACCCAGGTATCTGTTGGCAATTTTGTCTTTAGTTCGCTCATAATTTTTTTGTTATGCCAAATATCTACTATATAACACTCCTCAATCGAATACCAACCTCTCTCCTACATCTCTCACTCTGCGCCCTCTGCGCCCTCTGCGGTTAAAAAATCTTAACTCCTCTTCCAAATCTTAATCTGCCCCAACCAACCAGCACTCACAATCATCTTCCCATCCCCGCTAATCGCCACAGCGCTAACATAGCCAGAATGCCCGTTCAAAGTACCCCTCAAATCACCCGATCGCACATCCCACAATCTGATAGTCTTATCCCAACTCCCAGTAACCAATATACTCCCATCCCGACTGATAGCCACAGACCAAACTCCGTCAGTATGTCCACTCACACGCCGAATCAACTGACCGTTTCCCGCATTCCACAACCCAACAGTACCGTTACTATTTCCCGCCGCCAAACTCTTGCCATCGGGAGTAAAAGCTAAGGACAAAACAGACAAATTTTTGCCGCCAATCGCACGAATTCCTTGACCTGTAGTTAAATTCCACAACCTAATTGAACCATCCTTGCTACCACTAGCTAAAATTTTGCTATCGGGACTTATAGTAACAGCATTTACCAATCCAGAATGCCCAGTCAAAGTCCGCACTAAATCTCCCGTTTTCGCATTCCAAACCTTAATCGTTTTATCCCAACTGCCACTCACGATAAATTGACCATCAGGACTAACGGCAACGCTCGAAACAGCACCGGAATGCCCGAGCAAAGTGCGTACAAACGTTCCCGTTTCTAAATTCCAAACTTTCACCGTTTTGTCGTCACTGCCGCTGGCTAACACCTTTCCATCCGCACTCGCAGCCAGTGCATTTACGGCTTCCGCGTGTCCCCGCAGCGTACTTTTCAAGGCACCGCTGGGCAAATTCCAAACTGAGATCGTGCCGTTGCTATTTCCTGTGGCAAAATAAGCTGAAGCTAGGGCAAGGGAACTCACAACTTCCGAAGGTGCTTTCAGGGTATTTGTCGCAGCAAAGGCGATCGCACTTCCGGGCTTCCGAGGCGGATTATTAACAGGAGTTTTCGGATTTGCGACTGTTGGCGATTGGGGAAGGGCTGGTAGCGAAATAGTCGATCGCCATTTCATGAAAGTATTGATTTCTATCCCCGCCGCCACGATCTTATCCGAATTTTCCTCTAACCTCACAATGCCGTTAATTGCGACAACTCGCCCCGCATCGTCGAGCACCGGGCCGCCGCTCATCCCCGCTCTCACCAAGTTATTGTATACCAATGTATAACCGTTCCAGGGAGTTTGGCGACCCGTAAGCTGACCTTCGGTAGCGATGAAAATCGGCTGTCTGAGGGAACCGCCAGATGTCGGCCAGCCCGCGACGATCGCCTTTTTTCCCGGAGTTGCTGGGGAATTTGCCAATTCAGCGAGACGGTAGCTTTGAGGGCTGCTGAAGGGGACGATCGCCAAATCAGCACCGGGCATTCGCCGCACGAGGCTATATGATACAGAGTGAGCTTTGCCGTCGGGAGTTACAACCTCGTAATCCCCTGCTTTATCGACAACGTGCCAGTTTGTCAGAATATAGTATGTGCTACCTTTTTTCTCTAAAATTACTCCAGATCCGCCTTTTGGCCCCTGGATGCGCACGGTGATTTGTTTGGCGATGGTTTTAACTGCGTCGGGGGTTAAGGCTAGGGCGATTTGAGGGGATGTGAAGGGGATGAGGGCGATCGAGCTTAGGGCGATCGTAGCGCTCAAAATAGCCGGAATAGTTCTGTTGTAATTCATGATTGTGTCAATTTAACATACCAATATCTCAACAGACGCACAACTTTTCCGGTTTGTGGCATATTTTGACACACATTGCAGTTAGTAGGGTGCGTCAGCTAGAGTTTTAGTGGATAATTGAAAGTTGAAGAACTGACGCACCTTATAGCTAGGGGTGCGTCAGTTTCTGCAATTTCAAACAAGCCTCTCAACTTCGTACGCTCCGCACCCTACAACTTGACTTATAATGGTATCTAGAAACTGGAACAAAGAGTTAACAGAAGAAAATCTCCGATATCAAATAGCTCAAGCCAAGCAAGCATGGAAAACTGCTGAGGCTACAGAGTCCCGTGCCGAATCCGTGCAGTATAATCAGTCTGAAGATTTAATTACGATCAAACTCAAAAACGGTGCTATTTTTGCTTTTCCGCCACAACTGGCGCAAGGCTTAGAAGGTGCTTCGCCAGAACAACTTGCTGATGTTTGGCTACCTCCTTCCGGTAGCAGCGTACACTGGGAAAGTTTAGATGTTGATTTTGGCATTCCCGAACTTATCGCAGGTATTTTTGGCACAAAATCTTGGATGGCTGAATTAGGTAGAAAGGGAGGAAAGGCAACTTCAACCTCTAAATCAGCAGCAGCAAGACAAAATGGCAAAAAAGGCGGGCGACCTAAAAAGAATATTTCCGTTAGTTCTTGATATAAAATACGCAAAACTCGAATTCTGTAGGGTGCGTCACCTAGTTAGTAGAGTGTCAGCTAGAGTTTTTAGTGGATAATTGAAAGTTGAAGAACTGACGCACCTTACAGCTAGGGGTGCGTCAGTTTCTGCAATTTCAAACAAGCCTCTCAACTTCGTACGCTCCGCACCCTACAACTACCCATGAGAATGCTGTTAAGTAAATCGCCTCATGCTTCCAACTGCCTTATCAAAAGCTGAAAAAATAGCGATTACCTATATTGTTGAGGCAGATCCGCTTAAACCATTCTGTAGCTGGGTTTTTCAAGTTTCTTGTTACCGTCAAGAGTTTGTCCTCCCTTGACAAAATAAATTTTTGTAAAGGTTTACAGAAAAATTTTGATACTGCCATGCAATAAGTGTAATAATCAAAATAAGATATCACAACCAATTTAAAAAACTATCAATAAATACACTCTTTCCAATTGGTTGCAAGAGGCAGGCTCGTACTCTGTGCTAGCTGATATTCACCAGGTATCTTTTGACTAAATCTACCTTTAAAAAATCAAAAACTCAAATGCCAAAAAGATCGCTTGAAATCTTCAGCGATGGTCGCGCATACGAAATGAAAGACGACCTAGCTATTAAAGTCACGGAGACTAATGGGCAAACAAAAGCATTAATTGATGCTTTAAAGTTCAGCATGGCTAAAACATATCATATTCATCTTCCAGATAAACAACCGCCTGATGTGGCAGAACGCAGAGGTTCAAAGCACATCAATCAAGAAGGCTTTAAACTTCTCACTGCGTTTGAAGGATGCGAACTCACTGCTTATGATGATGGCGGTGGAGTTTTGACAATTGGTTATGGACACACTGGCGATGATGTGTTTCCAGAAATGACTATTAGCCAAAAGCAAGCAGAAGACTTGCTGATCGGAGATTTAGAAAAATTTGAATCCTATGTTGAGGATGCCGTTGAAGTTGAGATCGATGACAACCAGTTTTCTGCCCTGGTTTGCTTCTGCTTCAACGTGGGCCCAGGAACAGAAGGTTTTGGAGGTTCAACTCTTCTGAAGCTGTTGAACGACGGAGATTATCAAGGAGCAGCCAATCAGTTTCCTGTGTGGAATAAAGTCAATGGTGAACCCTGGCCAGGGCTGACACGCAGGCGCTTGGCTGAGCAAGCTCTGTTTTCATGAAAGCTTACAGTTCGGGTTCTCAAACTTACCGAGCCAATAATCCAAGGTGAGGATGTGCGACAAGTACAACAAGCTTTGATCGAAGCAGGTTTTGATGTCGGAGCTGATGGCATCTTTGGAAAGGGAATGGATGGAGAAGTCAGAGAGTTTCAACAACTAAAAGGACTGACTGCGGATGGGATTGTTGGTGATGAAACTCGCAGGGTATTGGGCGTTTAAGGCAAGTGAATTTCATGCCATTAGCGTGATGATAACGCAGTAACTGCGTCTAGAATGCTGTTAACACAAAACCCAATAAAGTGCAAGTCACTCGAACGTGCGACTGGTAACTAACCGCTAGCCAGTGTTATCAATTAAAAAAGAAACATAGATCGAGTCCATTCAAAAAAATCCCAGAGTGCATTTATACGGTTATTTCAGTTAATTACAAATTTGGAGAAGGCAATGAGCGATACAACCGTTGATAGAGCAAACCAAACAGGAAATTATGACTTTGACCCTTGTGTTGAAATCAATCAGGGAGAAGCCAGTTCGGGAATTAGAGCTAGTTTTGATGGTTTGCTTCAGGATGCTCCCGGCTGCTCAACCTCCATTGTCAATGGGTTGTCACAGCAATTGATTCATCAGATGAATCTCATCCTTCCAGATGCTCTAGTGAGCTTTGACGAGCTCGATGTGGAACTAGAAGATGCAGCTTTTCCCTTTCTGCAACCTTTAGCTAAGCAGGGATTGCAGCAAGCTATTCAGGAGCGAGGCATCAAGATGTCAATAAATTCAGCATACCGGACGATCGCCCAACAACTTCTTTTGTATCGATGGGGTATTGATTGTGGTTATCCTGTGGTGGCTCTTCCAGGCCAAAGCAACCATCAAAGTGGATTGGCGTTGGATGTTGCAGATCCTGATGGCTGGCAACCTTTCCTAGAGCATCATGGTTGGCGACGACTGGGAGATTTCGATCCTCCCCATTTTGATTATGTGGGTGAAGGCACTCAAGACCTTCGCGATACAGCCATGTTGGCTCTTCAAAAGCTCTGGAACAAGAATCATCCGAATGAAACGATTGATGAAAATGGTGGCTACGGGCCTCAAACAGAGGATGCTCTATATCGATCGCCAGCGATGGGTTTTGAGATAGCAGCTTGATTAAGCTTCAGGAAGCGCTGAAGAAAGCAGTTTCAACAAAAGAACGGTTTAAAGGCAGACGGAATTGTCGAGGCTAAAACCCTCGAACAAATGGCTTAACTGAAAAATGCGTTCCTAAATTAGTAGAGCTTTCTGAAGAAACTTATGGCTCAATACGCTTGGGTTAAGACAGATCCCCCCTAGCCCCCCTTAAAAAGGGGGGGACAAGAATCGCTCAAAGTCCCCCTTCTTAAGGGGGATTTAGGGGGATCTCCGGGCAATAAACAGTGTTAACCCAAGCGTATTGACTTATGGCTTCAGAACTCTGCTGATTCAATCACACTATCGTTAACACATACGCTAGATTAATGAGGTAAAAATGGCTGACCAATCTGAACAAACATCGAATATTTACGCCTTATTAATTGGCATTGACGGCTATCAGCCGAATCGATTATACAAAAATCTTAAAGGAGCCGTGCGTGACATTAATCTGGTAGCGGACTATCTCTTAAAGACACTGAAGATTCCTGCTGAAAAGATTTTCAAGCTGACTTCTGTGAATCCTGAAGTCGCGGAAACAATCGAAACCAAAGATCAAGAACCGACTTATGAAAATATTGTGGCGGAGTTTCATGCCATTACACAAATAGCGCAGCCTGGAGAGCAGGTATACATTCACTATTCTGGACATGGAGGACGGATGACAACTATCTATCCAGAATTGAAGGGGAATGACCAACCCGATGAGGGAATTGTGCCAATGGATGTTGGCAATGAAGGAGGTCGCTACCTGCGGGATGTGGAATTGGCGACGCTGTTGAAGCGGATGACGGACAAAGGGTTGATTGTGACAGTGATTATGGATAGCTGTCACTCTGGAGAAGTAACTCGTGGTAGCGATGTGGCAATTCGAGGAACTGGAGAAATCGACACTGCACTGCGAGACTCAGAAAGCTTGGTGGCTTCGCGGGAAGAGCTGCTCGAAAACTGGCTGGCTCTGACGGATGGAGCGAGTATTAGCCCAGGGCACTGGCTTCCTCAACCTAGAGATTACGTGTTGCTGGCTGCTTGTCGTCCGACCGAATTTGCCTTTGAGTATGTGGTGAGTGGTAAGGAGCGACATGGGGCGCTGACGTACTGGACGATCGATACTTTGACCAGTAGTCCTTCGGGATTGACTTACAAAACATTGTACGATCGCGTCAGTGCAAAAATTCAAAGTAAGTTCCCGTCACAGATGCCGATGCTGTTGGGAGAAGGCAATCGCTTTGTCTTCGGAGTCGATCGCGGATCTTTACAATATGCCGTAAATGTGCTTGAGGTGATTGAGGAAGAAGTCACTGAGGCAGACTCAGAACCGCAGCAAGTCCCCAAGCAAGTCCGGCTGGATGCGGGGATGGCAAACGGTCTAAGTTTGGGCGCTCATTTTGCGATATATCCGTTTGGTATTACAGATTTTACCCAGAAAAATCAGCAATTGGCGATCGTTGAAATCTCAAAAGTTGGTGCTTCAGATGCCTGGGCAAATGTGATTGAAGTGCTGCGTGAGGACAAGATTGAGCAAGGATCTCAGGCAGTGATGCTGTCAGCCCCGATCGAGCTGGTGCGCGGAGTGCGCCTCTTCAAAAAAGAGGTTGGCGATCGAGAAAATGAATTGTCTCCAGCTATCAAGGAGCGGGAAGAAGTGGCACTCAATGCAGTTAAGTCAGCACTCGCAGAAAATGGCTGGTTGAAATTAGTAGATGCCCAACAGAAGGAAGATTATCAAGTTGCAGTTAACCAACATGGTGAGTATGAAATTTGCGTTGGCACGCCCATTAAAAACCTGCTACCCGCACTAAAAATTGAGGACACTGAGGCTCCGCAAAAAGTAGTGCAGCGTCTGATACACCTGGCAAAATATCAGGCGATTCAGGAGTTGAGCAATCAATTTTCTGAGTTGACTAATCAGCTAGAAGTGGAGTTGCTGAGTCAGCCAAAATGGCTACCGGGAATGCCTAAAGAACCACAGCTATTTCCCGATCCAACTAATTTAGTTGTGAAATCGGGTGAAGCTACATTTTTGCGAATCAAAAATATTTCGCCTCAAGTTTTAAACGTTAGAGTGTTAAATCTCCAAGCAACTTGGGAAGTTTCTAGCATTAATATCCGAAATCAAGAAACTTCATTTTACCCACTCAATCCCAATGACGAAATTTTGGAGTCACTGAACTTTCAGCTACCTGATATGGAGAGATATAACCAAGCTAGGGAAACGCTGAAAGTTTTTGCGACGATTGGGAAAAACGATTTTCGTTGGCTGGAGTTACCGTCACTTGATGAAGAAATTGCGCCAAAGTCAGAACTCTTCGCTCGTGACAATAGTCCGCTGGGAATGCTCTTGGCTGCGATCGGTGCTGATGTGAGCGAACCTCCGTTGCGATCGAGACGAGCAGTACCGATATTCGATCCGAGTCAAGAGTGGACAATGAAGGAGATTCATATCTCGATCCTGCGATAGATGTTTCAGAGAAAATAACGAGTAAAATCCCAATCAGAGAACGAGGATTCGTATGTCAGACTTTGAACATAGCTATGCCCTAGTTATTGGGATTAACGACTACATCAACGGCATCTCTTCACTTAAAACTGCCGCCAGTGATGCTACAGAAATCGCCCATCTCCTCGATCGCGAATATCACTACACGGTTACTCTACTGCTCGATAGCGCGGCTACCCTCAGCCAACTTCGCCACGTACTAGAAACTGAACTGCCGCAAAAAATCCAGAAGGGCGATCGTTTTCTCTTCTACTTCGCCGGACATGGCATTGCCCTAAACGGCGAGGATGGGCCTGAAGGCTATCTGGTTCCTCAAGATGCGAAATTGGGCAATGTGAGCACTTACCTGCGGATGTCAGACGTAAATAAAGCCTTAAATGAGCTTTCCTGCCGCCACTTCCTAGGTATTTTCGACTGTTGTTTTGCGGGTGCTTTTCGCTGGTCGAGTACGCGCAAAGCGATTCCGATGGAATTGGGTACGATTCACAAAGAACGGTACGATCGCTTTATTCAAGACCCCGCATGGCAAATCCTCACCTCAGCGGCTTACGATCAAACGGCACTGGATGCTTTTAACCTGAAAGACGATCGCGGACAAATAGGAGTAGGAGTGCATTCACCGTTTGCCCGTGCGTTGATCGAAGCACTTCAGGGTAAAGCTGATGCCTTTCCACCAGCCGAACCCGGCAAGCCTGCGGGGGATGGGGTGATGACGGCATCTGAACTTTATTTATATTTGCGCGATCGGGTGGAAATTGCCACAGCAGAGCGGGCCATCCGTCAAACTCCTGGCATTTACCCCCTCAAAAAACACGACAAAGGCGAGTATATTTTCCTCACGCCAGGACACGCCCTAAATCTACCTCCCGCACCACCATTAGATCAATCCCAAAATCCCTATCGCGGTTTGCAACCGTTTGAAGAGGAACACAGCAAGCTATTTTTCGGGAGAACCGAACTCATAGAAAAATTACAAAATTTTGTCAAAACTCATCCTCTAACCGTGGTACTAGGTGCTTCGGGTTCGGGGAAATCCAGTTTAGTCAAAGCCGGATTAATTCCCAAATTGAAACAGGAAAAGAGCGAAAAATGGTGTATGTTATCACCGATCCGTCCCGGAGAAACACCGTTTTCCGCCCTAAATAATGCCCTGGTTGATGCCAGATTACAAAATATCGAGTTACGAAACCCACAAAAAACTCTGACTCAAAGTATTGATATTTGGGCGAAAAATCATCCCAATTTTAAGTTATTCATCTTTATCGATCAAAGCGAAGAAATCATTACACTCTGTTCAGGTGAAAATCAACGGCAGGAATTTTTTCAACAGATACTGAAAGCAATTAATACCCATGGGGATACATTACGGGTAGTATTAAGCCTCCGATCGGACTTTGAACCACAAGTTAGAGATGCTGGCTTAAAGTTAGTCTGCCAAGAACTTAACTTGAACAATACCTTATTAACAAAAGGTTGGCAAAGCGGACGATTTATTGTCCCGGCAATGACGCGAGGGGAGCTGCGCGAAGCAATTGAAAAACCTGCTGAAGCACGGGTAATGTATTTTCAACCCTATAATTTAGTCGAACAATTAATTGATGAAGTGGCAGATATGCCCGGAGCATTGCCACTACTTTCTTTCGCCTTGAGCGAACTATATCTTAAGTTTTTAAAGCGACAACAGGAAGCACAATCCCAAGGTGCAATAATCGATCGGGTTTTGACTCAAGAAGATTATCAAGAACTAGGAGGAGTCATTCTCTCGTTAACTCGCAGGGCTGACGAGGAATATCAGGCATTATTTCAAGAAAATCTAGCCTATGAACAAGTTATCCGTCATGTGATGCTGCGAATGGTTGCCTTCGGTGGCGGTGAGTTAGGGCGTAGACAAGTCCCGCTATCAGAATTGGAATATCCACCCGAAAAAAATAGTTTGGTCAAAGACGTAATTGAGCGTTTTCGCACAGCCAGGTTGTTAGTGAAAGGACAAGATGCTGATGGAAATCCCTACGTGGAACCAGCCCATGATGCGTTAGTGCGAGGATGGCAAAAGTTGCTAGCCTGGAAACAAGCGGAAGAAGAACATTTAGTTTTACAACGGCGGTTGACGCCTGTGGCTTTGGAGTGGAACAGCCAGCAATCGACAACGCTTGATTGGACTGCCAATCCGCGCGATCGCTGGGAAAAGTTTTGGAAAAGAAAGCAACAGAAAAAATTTCTTTGGGATACTAACCCCCGCCTCGATTCCTTAAAGCAGGTACTTAATTCAACAGATAACTGGTTCAACCAAGTAGAGGCTGAGTTTGTACGGCGCAGCCTCCAGCGCCAGCATAGCAACCGCCTCCGAACAATTGGTTTGGTGGCGATCGGGTTTGTCGTCCTCTTGGGAGTTGCTGGGTTGTGGTATCGAAATCAAATGGCTGAGATTGAGAACTTGACTGCATCTTCGGAAGCACTGTTTGCCTCTGACCAACAATTGGATGCACTGATAGAAGGATTAAAAGTAGGGGAAAAACTGAAGAGGACTATTGGGATGGATAATGATGCCAGGTTCCGGGCTATGACCGCACTACAACAGGCAGTTTACGAGGTGAGAGAGCGTAACCTCTTGGAAGTGAGAGAGGGTAACCGCTTGGAAGGGTATAACTCTGTCTTTAGGGTTGTTTGGAGTCCTGATAGCAAGATGCTAGCTTCGGGAAGTGCTGACGGCACTATCAAACTCTGGAACGAAGACGGTCAGGAACTCAAGACCCTCAAAGGGCATAGCTCTGTTGTTCTTAGCGTCGCTTGGAGTCCCGATGGCAAGATACTAGCTTCGGGAAGTGCCGACGGCACTATCAAACTCTGGAACAAAGACGGCAAGGAACTCAAGACGCTCAAACATAGCTCTGTTGTTCTTAGCGTCGCTTGGAGTCCCGATGGCAAGATGCTAGTTTCGGGAAGTGCTGACAAGACTATCAAACTCTGGAACAAAGACGGCAAGGAACTCAAGACGCTCAAAGATAGCGATTCAGTCACGAGCATTAGCTTCAGCCCCGATCGTACACTGCTAGCTTCGGTTTCGGGAAAAGATGAAAAGACTATCAAACTATCGAGTGCGGTGGATGGTAAGGAACTTTGGAGTCAGAAGGCGCATAGTGATTCTGTCAGGAGTGTAGTTTGGAGTCCCGACGGCAAGATACTGGCTTCAGCGAGTATTGACAAAACCGTCAAACTCTGGAGTCTTGAGGGTAAGGAACTCAGGACGATTAAAAATAGTAGCTGGGTTCAAAGCGCAGCTTGGAGTCCCGACGGCAAGACGTTGGCTTGGGGAAGTAATGACGGTAGCATTAAACTTTGGGCTGTTGAGGGCAAGGAACTCAAGACATTCACAGGGCATAGCGATGTGGTTAGGAGCGTCAACTTCAGCGCTGATGGCAGGATGCTGGCTTCGGGGAGTGATGACGGCACTGTCAGACTCTGGAATATTGAAGGCAAGGAATTGCCTAGGATTCAAGGGAGGCATAGCGATAAAGTCTATAGCGTCGCTTGGAGTCCCGATGGTAAGATGCTGGCTTCGGGAAGTGCTGACAATACCATCAAAGTCTGGAGCTTGGCGAACGGCGGCAAAGAACTCTGGAACCACAAAGAGGGTGAGAATGTCAGGAGTGTCAGCTTTAGCCCCGATGGCCAACTGCTAGCTTGGACGAGTGGCTTGAACATCAAACTTTGGAACAAAAACGGTAAGGAAATCACAACACTCAAAGGGCATAAGCGGGAAGTTTTGAGCGTCAGCTTCAGTCATGACGGTCAGATGTTGGCTTCGGGAAGTGAGGGCGGCGCTATTAAAATCTGGAACGTCAGGAACGGCAAGGAGCTCAAAACGCTTGATGGGCATCGGGAGCAGGTCAGGAGCGTCGCTTGGAGTCCTGATGGCAAGTGGTTGGTTTCGGGGAGTATTGACAAGACTATCAAACTCTGGAGTACGGTTGATGGCAAGGAACGCTGGACATCATCTCATGGAAGCGATGGCTGGGTGTACAGCGTTAGTTTCAGCCCCGATGGCAAGATGCTGGCTTCGGGGAGTGATTACGGCATCATCAAACTCTGGAACCTTGAGGGTAAGGAATTGATGAGACTCAAAGATCGTAGCGAAGCTGTCAGGAGTGTAGCTTGGAGTCCTGACAGTAAGTGGCTGGCTTCGGGGAGTAATGACCAAACTGTGCGGCTGTGGAACTTGGAGCTCTTGGATCTCGATCGGGTATTGGAGCGCGGGTGTGAATGGGTGCGCGGCTATTTGGAGCATAACCCTAATGTTGAGAAGATCGATCGCCAGCTATGCGACAAAAAGTGATCCTGTTCCAGTTTATAGCTCAGCTTGCGGGTTTGGGCAGGTTTTGTTGCCAAGTTTCACAAATTCCAGTAGCCGTATAATTGGCAATCTTTTTGACAATCAACGTGGCCACGAGAGTAGCAATCGCAGGAGCAAGTCCCAGTCCAGAGATCAGGGCAGGAGCTAACATACCCGCAGCTTTTGTGTAATTCTCGCCGATCGCTTCATCCAGGATTTTCTGAGTGTTTGCATCGTTTCCGAGGGGTTTGCACATCAGGTCGTAAACTAAGGGGTTTGCGCGATCGAACAGCCGCTGGCCACCTTCTAGGAACTTTAGATCGATCGCTCCTTTGGTAGCAAAGCCGACATCAATTGAATCCAGGGAACCTGGGTCTATTCCTCTTGTTCCAAGTCCAGCCGCATCATCCTCAATAGCTTGAGCGTGAGAGCCAATCTGTGCTGCTAGCTGATCCTCATCAAGTTCCCACAAACTCTCTACAATAACTGCAACTTCTGCCATAATTACTTGTCTCCAGACTTTAGTTAACAAGAATATTGCTGATTATCCTTTGCCTGCAAAGCTGATGAGTGAAAACCAGTAAATATAGCTTAACCAAGGCATAGCTACAGAGCAGAAATCTTAACCATTCTTTAGAAAAGTGCGATCGCCCCTCAAACTGCTGGTCATTATGTAGGGTGAGCCATGCGCACCTTAACGACTATTGACAACGCCAAAACGCCTGCGCGCTCGAACTTTCGACATCCGCACAGGCCTAACAATATTTGATACAGCCCTCTGGCTAGCAG
>CASBQF010000174.1 GCA_949127775.1 Oscillatoriales cyanobacterium PMM_0080 | reverse complement strand
GCAAAACAGCCCCGGTTGATCCGAGCTAGCACCAAAAACCCGATTCAGATTAATGGCAAAGTAGGCACGATTGTCAGAAATGCAAATAACCGTGCAGTTTGCAAATAAGCGCGTAAGTTTCGCTGTCTGAAAATAAAAACTAAAGAGTGTTTTTAAACAAAAAGAGCAATAGAAAACCTATTGCTCTTTTTGTTGGGAAAATTTCAATTAATTGGTTCGATCGTTCGGACTTCAGTCCTTCTTAATTTCTGAGGACTAAAGCCCTGACTACAAACGAGATAATGCAGAAATCTGGTTTTTCCAAAAATATGCTGTGCGGCCCGAAAGATATGGATTTCAACACTATAGTTCCCGGTTAAGTAGCGCAAAATTCATGCGCACTGAGCAGAATTTCCCCATAATCAGGAATCCAAGCCAGCCACTTTTCTTCCGAACACTCACACAAAAGCCACGCTTCGTCAAAACTGAATGCTGTTGGCGGATTGAACACTTTGACCCACATAGAAGGAGCCAATTTGGGCGCAGGTACGGCGCAGCCAAATTTTTCCCAGTTGCGGACACTCGTGGCGCAAGCTTGGGTTGGTTGCGCTTGCCAAGTACGGATATCTGTTTGCAGTTGCATAACTACTCCTGTTGAGCTAAGAGTCTGCAATCCTTCCGGGGTTTCAACAACACAGAGCGAAGGCGCAGATAAATTTTGACTATGTAGTCTATGTTACGGAATTATCTCTAAAAATGTGTATCTCATAGCAAAAATTTACAATCGATCGCAAAAAACTGGTTTAAAGCTGAAAAGGTCGATCGGCTATTTGGGCGATCGGCAGCGATCGATTACCATAGCAAAAAACATCTAATTCACAGCAACGGTCAAGACGGTTATGAGGTTCCCTCTTCCTTATTGCCTCTTCCTTATCCCTTCCATCCTTTACATCCGTTACATCCGTTACACAATCCGTTGCCGAACTTCCTTCTTCCTTCTAACATGAACCAAACTGTAACATCCGATTGGAAAACCCTAGACCGTTTTGTAGAAATCAACTCTCATTGGGTCAAACTAATCGCCGAACATCTCGAAACAACCGAAGGACAAACAGTAGAATATTGGCGAGTAGAAAGAGCAGATTCAGTGGTAATTTTGACCATTCAGGCTGACAAATTGCTGTTTCCCCTACCGATGTATCGCCCGGGCGTAGCATCCGCAACCCTCGATTTCCCCGGCGGTCGTCTACTGGCCGGATCGACGCCAGCAGCGGCAGTTCCAGCTATAATAAAGAAGGAATTAGGTGTGACTGAAAGTGCGATCGCCAGCATCGAACCACTCAATGCGATCGGCTGGGCAATCAATAGTTCATTCTCCAATCAAAAACTTTATGGTTTTGTTGCCCAATTGCACCCCACAGCCACAGTAAACCCCGAACTAATCGGTGCTGCATATCCTACAAACCCAGAGGGAATCCACGACTTGCTCAAAAAATTAACTTGCCTCCAATGTCGAGCATTATTGCTAGAATGGCAAAACCAAGACAATTTGAGATGTTAGATTTTAGATTGTTCCAGATGCTTATTGTAAATTTAGTAGGGTGTACACTGCGTACCTTACCCTTAAAAGTAGCCCGTAAAACCAATTTCTGCCTCCAGGATTGAAATTACTAAAAATCAACATCACTAAAACTAATCATGGCTTTCAACAATGAAATTGCTGTCGAATGCCTCGACGTTACATATCGCCTCAATCGCAGGCATTTAGTTGATAAACTAAATTTTAAAGTGTTCCAAGGAGAAGTTTTAGTATTACTCGGACGCAGCGGTAGCGGCAAAACTACTACCATGAAATTGATTAACAATTTACTGACGCCAAGCAGTGGCGAAGTGATTTTCATGGGAAAGCCGACAACTCAGTGGAACCCAATTCAACTACGGCGAAAAATTGGTTATGTAATTCAAGAAATCGGTTTGTTTCCCCATTTTACCGTCGAGCAAAACGTTGGTTTAGTGCCAAAATTGGAAGGTTGGGAGGGCGATCGGATTAAATCTCGCGTCCGCCAACTGCTAGAATTAGTCAACCTCGACCCGCAGCACTTCGCCAAACGCTATCCCCATCAGTTATCCGGCGGACAGCGCCAGCGGGTAGGCGTCGCCCGTGCACTAGCAGCAGACCCTCCGATGCTGTTAATGGACGAACCGTTTGGTGCTTTAGATCCCATTACTCGCCTAGAATTGCAGCGGGAATTCGGTCAATTGCAGCAGCAACTGGGCAAAACAGTGATTTTTGTGACCCACGGTATTCAAGAAGCTTTTGTGTTAGCTTCTAGAATTGGTTTGATGCAAGATGGGCGGTTAGTTGAATTGGCATCTCCCGATGATTTTATGCAATCTCAACATCCAGAAGCTCGTGCATTCCTTGACTGTTTGCAAGGAGCTAGATTTGAACAATCTTAGCAAAAGTTTGATAATATAGTTTGAGTAACTAATACCAATTCTGAAAAGTATCGTTATCTAAGCTGTCGTGCATTTAAATTGTATATTCAAGGCGGGACGCCGACTTCACTCATTGTTTGATTATTTTATAACATACAATTTAAATGCAAAACAGCATATACATTGTTGACCAATACGGTTCACTTAAGAGAGATTTCCCTGGCACACCCCTTAAAAAAGGGGGGGACAAGAATGCTCTCAAAGTCCCCCTTCTTAAGGGGGATGCGAGGGGGATCTCCGGGGCATAAATAGTGTTAAGTGAACCGTATTGCATTGTTGGTGATATCTGTAAGGCCACGACACTTCCGTGTCCTGGGCTTGGAGATTCTAGTTTTAATAAGTGGTATAAAATTGAGGGTTGTAGCAATACTTTTTCAAATTGTTATAAAATGGATAGCAATTACCAATTACCAATTACCAATTACCAATTACCAGATGATAACTTTTATCAACCGTTATGGTGCTGAGATAATTCAGCGCGCGATCGAACATTTATATTTAGTAAGTGTGGCAATTTTTATCGCTATTATTGTGGGGATTCCCCTCGGGATTTTAGTCACGAGAAAACCCAAATTGAAAAAGCCGATTTTGGGATTTGCTAATATTATGCAAACAATTCCCAGTTTAGCTTTGTTTGGCTTGCTAATTCCGGTGCCGGTATTGGGTGGAATAGGCGATCGCACGGCAATCATCGCCCTCACACTCTATTCCCTACTTCCGATAATCCGCAACACTTACACGGGCATTGTCGGCGTCGATCCAGCAATTGTCGCAGCGGGAACAGGCATGGGAATGACCGATATGCAATTGTTATGGCAAGTAGAACTTCCTCTGGCGCTGGGCGTGATTTTGGCGGGCGTGCGAGTTGCTGCGGTAATTGCGATCGGGCTAGGAACGATCGCCGCTGCAATTGGTGCCGGCGGCTTGGGCGTGTTTATTTTTCGGGGCGTTGCTACAGTCAACAATCAGTTACTTTTGGCTGGGGCAATTCCGGCAGCTTTGATGGCATTAGCCGCGGATTTTGGGCTGGGTTTTGTGGAAAGTCGTCTCTCGAAAAGTACATTAAAAACTATGAATGAGGACTGAACTCCTCACTACTAACAGTTAGAGTTGTGGCTTTCTGCAAACCAGAATGATTCGGAGGATTCGCAATCAGATTACGGATTTGATTTGAGCGTTCAATATACTCTCCATCGCTCAAAACAGCTTGGCTTCCTTCCAGCGAAATAGAATCGGCTAAATCGATCCAAGAACGGCAACCACCGTATTCAGAAATGTACGGAATTTCTTGCGTTTCTGCGAGGCGATAAGTCCGCAGCAATAAAATATAAATTGGCTGATTTTGTTTCCATTTGAGGCGATCGCTGACAAATTTTTCATTCCAAATATGGTAAGGAAAAAGCGCCGTAATCGCAGGTTCCCAAGCTACCAAAAAAACATCGGTAATCTCAGCCCAATTACCAATTATAATAGTTTCAGGATGCCAACCAGATTCAACTTCTGTTACGTGACTGGCAAAATTTGGCTTTAATAAATTCGGCTGTTGGTGTTCAAAAGTTGGATATAGCAAAACTTGCTTGTCAGTAATATTAAACTGTCCTGCTTGCTCGCGAATTCCGCCTTTTCGCAACAGCAGAATTGTTTCGCCACCTGCCAGAGCATTAACTGCTACATTCCATTCTTTCAGCGCCCGAGTAGTTGATATCATAGAAATTTATTTTTGTTTTAACAATAGTAACAAAATCAATCCGTCAAAGCAAGTACAGCAGTTGTTTTCTGCTAAAATTTAGATAGCTTGAGAGTGAATAGTAAAAATCTAAGCGAGGACTTAGGCTATGGAAAAGGGACAATTAGGGACATCCGAAATTCAGATAACCCCGATAATTATGGGGGCTTGGCAAGCCGGAAAGCGGATGTGGGTGGGAATTGAGGATGCTGAAACTATCAAGGCAATGCGCGCCGCTTTTGAAGCGGGTATTACTACCTTTGATACGTCTGAGGTTTACGGAGAAGGGCATTCGGAACAAATTGTCGGTCAAGCACTTTCAGATGTACGATCGCAAGTAATCTATGCCACCAAAGTCTTCGCCAACCACCTGAAACCCGATTTGCTAGTCGAAGCGTGCGATCGATCGCTAAAAAACCTCAATACCGATTATATCGACCTTTACCAAATCCACTGGCCCGCCGGCACTTGGAATTCCGAAGCTATACCGATCGCCGAAACAATGGACGCCCTGAACAAGTTAAAACAACAGGGGAAGATTCGGGCGATCGGCGTTTCCAACTTTTCCCGCGCCCAAATAGCAGAAGCCGCCCAATACGGACGCATTGACAGCTTGCAACCGCCCTATTCTCTGTTTTGGCGCTGGGTAGAAAAAGACGCCATGTCTTACTGTGTAGAAAATCATATCTCAATCCTTGCCTATTCATCTCTAGCTCAAGGAATATTGACAGGTAAATTTGGGCCGGATCACAAATTTGCAGAAGGAGATCACCGTGCCAAAAATAAGCTATTCCTCAAAGATAATTATGCCCGAGTGCAAACAGCATTAGACCAACTCAAGCCAATAGCCGATCGCCACCAAACAAGCTTAGGAAACTTAGCATTAGCGTGGTTAATTGCACAGCCACAAACTAATGCAATTGTCGGCGCGCGTGACGGGGAACAAGCAGTCGATAACGCTAAAGCTGTTGAGGTAAAGTTGAGTCATGAGGATCTAAAAGAGATTGACGCGATCGGGCGAACTGTCACCGATCATTTAGACGACAATCCCGTCATGTGGAACTTCTAAAATAGCTTGGGATAAGAAGACCGGGCGGTTTCAACCGCCGTCTTATCTAAAACCCTTATCTAAAATCCAAAATCCAAAATCGAATGAGTTACTGTTTAAACCCCAATTGTTCCAAGCCCCAAAACCCGGATACAGCCAAAATTTGCCGAAATTGTCGGTCAAAACTGCTGTTGCGCGACAGATATCGGGCCATAAAGGCGATCGGACAAGGAGGTTTTGGCAGAACATTCCTCGCCGTAGACGAAGACAAACCATCCAAACCCCGCTGCGTCATCAAACAATTTTTACCGGCAGAAAGCCAACTCATCCCATCAGCCAGCAATCGCAACAGCAAAAAAGCCGCCGAACTTTTTGAACAAGAAGCAATGCGATTAGACGAATTGGGAAAACACCCTCAAATTCCCGAACTTTTAGCATATTCCATCCAAGACAACCGACAATATGTAGTCCAAGAATTCATTGATGGACAAAACCTAGCACAAATTGTAGCAACAGAAGGCACATTTACAGAAACTCAAATTCAAGACTTACTAAATAGGTTACTACCAGTCCTGCACTTCATCCATTCCCACAACGTCATTCACCGAGATATCAAACCCGGAAACATCATCCGCCGCGCCGACCAACAATTAGTTATAGTAGACTTTGGCGCCGCCAAAATAGCCACAGGTACAGCCTTACTCAAAACAGGAACCAGCATCGGCAGCCCCGAATATATCGCCCCCGAACAAGCCAGAGGTAAAGCATTTTTTACCAGCGATTTGTACAGTTTAGGCGTAACTTGCCTGTATTTGTTAACTCAAGTTTCCCCCTTCGATTTATTCGATCCGGGCGAGGATGCCTGGATTTGGCGGCAGTATTTAAGCAACAACCCGGTGAGTAAAGAACTCGGGGAAATTTTAGACAAAATGATTGAAAATGCCACCAACCGCCGCTATCAAACGGCTGTAGAAGTATTAAAACAACTGAATCCCCAAGCAGCGATCGATCTAGCAATTCCTCAAACAAATTCCAAGTTAGTTAAACCCGTCGCCAATCCCAATCCGCAGCCACAGCAAACCCATAACTGGCAATGTATTCACACATTAACCGGACACAAAAACTTAATTTCATCTGTTGCCTTCAGCCCCAACGGAGAAGTTATCGCCAGTGGCAGTGATGACAAAACAATCAAGCTTTGGCAGGTACAAGACGGGCAAGAAATAGTGAGTCTCGCAGGACACGCCAACTCTGTTCATACAGTAGTTTTCAGCCCCGACGGAAAGATACTTGCCAGCAGCAGCCACGACAAAACAATCAAACTTTGGCGGATGAAAGACGGGCAAGAAATCCGCACACTTGCAGGTCACAGTAACTCAGTTTATGGCTTAGCTTTCAGTCCCGACGGCGAAACTATTGCTAGCAGCAGTTGGGACAAAACAATCAAACTTTGGCGAGTCAAAGACGGGCAAGAAATTTGGACATTTTCGGGTCACATTAACTTAGTTTACTTTGTCGCCTTCAGTCCTGACGGAGAAACTATTGCTAGTTGCAGTTGGGACAGAACTATCAAGATTTGGCGAGTCAAAGATGGTAAACTGATTCGCACGCTGACAGGTCATACAGACTGCGTTCGCTGTCTGGCTTTCAGTCCAAACGGAGAGTTTCTTGCCAGCGGCAGTCACGACAATACTATCAAAATTTGGTGGGTCAAAGATTGGCAAGAAGTTTTAACAATTGCAGGTCATTCTTGGTATGTTGATTCGATCGCGTTTAGTCCCGATGGCGAGGTTATTGCCAGCAGCAGCAATCAAACTATCAAAATTTGGCAAGTTAAAGACGGTGGAGAAATTTGTAATATTTCCGGGCATACAAATTCGGTTTATTCCGTGAATTTTAGCCCGGAAGGAGAGTTTTTGGCTAGTGGTAGTAGTGACAAAAGTATTAAGGTTTGGGGGTGCAAGGGATAAAATATTAGAAGTTCCTTTATGACTCGGCGGTTGAAACCGCGTCTACACAAACGAAGTCCGCCTGCGCGGACTGAAAAAACCGAGGTAAAACAATGGATACCAGCGCGACCTATCGAGAAATCATAAAACAGGCGATTCTTCAATACGCTAAATTGCGTCCCTCTCATGGAGACATTAGACTAGATCCGGTGTTTGATGAAACACGCGATCGCTATGCTCTCATGCAAGTAGGTTGGGATAGAGGACGGCGAGTGAGAGGGAATTTAATTTACATTACCCTACAAGATGGAAAACTTTATATTGAATACGATGGCATGGAATGTGGCATTACCCAAAATTTGATAGATCAAGGTATTGCAGAAAATGATATCGTTTTAGCTTTTCTACCATACTCTTTAACAGCTTTGAGTACCGCCGTCTAGTGAGGAAGGACAAAAGAGCGATCGGAAAATAAACTTATTCTTTTCAATCCATCTGCTTCACTACCTCCAAGGCTAACCCTAGCACCTCTGCAATTTGCTCATCGCTTAAGCCAAGCTGCCGTAACTTACCCACCGCTTCAATCTTAACTTGATTCTTGTTGCCCTGAGATTCAGGATTCGCAGGCTGACTTTTATCGGGGGTGGTATTGGGTACTTCTGAGCAAGAATTGATATAGTTAGTTGTGTTGCTATTACCAAAATTAGTAGTATTGCGATCGCCCAAATTTATATTCAGATTTAATTGCCGTTCTAGAACAGATTCCAGATTACCTTTATCAACTGGTTCATCAAAAACATCAGATAACATTTGCAAAAGCTTGTAACCTATATCCTTAGCATGACCCGCCGTACAGCCATAAGTATCTGCAATATCAGAATACTTTTGTCGATTCAGTATTCCCTCGATAATTTTACGCTGCAAGTCATTTAGACGTTTGCCTGTCTTCGCGCTGAGCACTTCATCTACAAATTGCAAGATATGGGCAGTGTCCATCAGTGGAGGTGTCAAGAGAACTAGAGTTAGTATAGCCGACTTTATCCGTCTTTATCCGTCTTTATCCGCCTTGCATCCAAATTTTAGAAATACCCGTCTTTTTCCGTCTTTTTTCCCTTTTCAGTTTTGAGCGATCGGTCTATCATACGCAAAGAGATAAAAATTAGTTTCATCGCCTGTATTGGTGAACAGAATTTCATCTAGCAGTTTTCATGCTTCTGCGATGTCTATAGTTAGACGGCTAGGTTACCTGTGAGGGTGCGACAGAAAACCTATCCGTAGGGTGTACATACTCTGAAATGAGTAGGTCACGCTTGCCCCGATAGCCTGCTATTTAGATTCAATGAAAGTGCATTGCTGTCAAATGTAGTGATGCCATTGTCCTGGAAATCTATCGATTTTTGATTCATGAAAATTCTGAAAAAAGCTGCAAGTATCATCGTAGGTTCAAGTGTGATCGCAACCAGCATCTTTGTAGGTTTGCAATCACCAGTAATGGCAGGATTAGTTAATGTCAAGTTAGGAGACTTGGGTCAATCTGATTGGGATGCTTACTGTGCAAGCAAAATGAATGCTTCTAATGCCAGATTGTCGCTACTTTAGCTGATACGCATGTTAGATGTCAGGTTGCCATTTCAGCGTCAGGATCTAGCCGAAGCGAAGCTGAAGCCAACGCTTCGTTATCTGCACGTAATGGAGGTTTAGGAGGTTCGATCACGGCTAGCGGTCAGTCTGGTTCACAATGGCAAGCCACTTTCACAAGCCAGCAAAATTCCTATCATTTGAACGACTGGTGCAGGAACAAATACTCGCCTAATTTTTACGTGGCAAATCCCTTTAATGGTGAGGGTCGGATTTTTGTGGGTGACGGTGGTCGTGCTTGCTATAAAACTGAGAATAGATAGAAGGTTTACCAAAGTGGATTTGAGGGTTGACGGATTCCTATCCATCTTGACCGCAGAGCTATAGATATCTTCTATTTTAAGTCATAAGGTTGGCGATCGCACTTTGTCTTTTTTTACCAAAACTCCAATTTTAAACAGAAGTGCGATCGCCCTTCTTCCACTTTTTCAACAACTCTGGCGTAACCAACCCTTGCGGAAAAAATATCGTTCCCACGACTATCAGCAAACCAAAAATAATTAACCGCCCATCCCGCAGAAATTGTGCCAACCAAACCGGCAATCCCTGAATAGTCGCCATCCCCCTCAAAACCTCCGGTAAAGCAGTAAAAACCATCCCGCCCAAAACCGACCCGACAAAGGTTCTACTACCACCAATCAACACAGAAGTCAAGTAAATAATACTAGCATCAAAAGTACCTTGACGGGCGTTCCAAGTATTCAGAAAATGCGCGCTAACCGCACCGACAACCCCTGCTAAAATAGCACCCAACGTAAAAGCCAGAACCTTGTAAAAAGTCGGGTTAATGCCGATCGCATCAGCCGCCAACTCATCCGCCCGAATCGCCGCAAAAGCCCGTCCCACCCGAATCCGTTCCAGCCGGTAGAGAATCGCCATACTGACCAACAGCAAAGGCAGTACAATCCACAAATACTCGATCGGCGTTGCAAACGGTTGCGGAATCCCAAAAATCCCCACAGCCCCGCCAGTGATGTCCAGATTCAGCGATAATACCCGCAGAATCTCCACAAAAGCAATAGTTGCGATCGCCAAATAAATCCCTCTCAACCGCAGCGCCGGAACACCCACCAAAATACCCAAAAATCCCGAAACAGCCCCTGCAATTATCATCTCAACTAATAGCAACGGCAGCGGAAATAAACCCCCCGTCGTTTGAAACACCGTCGTAGACAAAATCGCCGCAATGTACCCGCCCAGCGCATAAAAACCAGGGCTAGCGAGAGACAATTGCCCAGTCATTAGAGGCAAATATAGCGACAATCCCAACATTGCACCCAGCAACATCGAGACAATCAAAAACCCATAAGTAGTAAAAAAATCATTCATAACTTTCTTTATTTCTTAGTCCGCGCAGGCGGATTTAGTTTGTGTAGAAGCGATTTCAATCGCAGAATCATGTTCGTTTATATAGAAGCGATTTCAATCGCCAAATCATCTTACACCTTTTCAATCAAGCGTCGCCCAAACAAACCCTGTGGCCTCACCAACAACATCACAAACAATATCGCAAAAGCCACAGCATCCTTATAAGCCGAAAAATCCCCCGGCACAAAAGCCTCTACCAAACCAATGATAAACCCACCAAAAACAGCCCCCGGAATACTCCCCAACCCACCAAGCACAATCACAGCCAAACCCTTCAAGCCAAAAGCAATCCCAAAATACGGCCCCGCAATACTCACACTAGAACCCACCAGACTCCCCGCCAAACCAGCCAGAAAACTACTCACAAAAAACGTCAAAACAATATACCTGTCAGTATCAATACCCAACAGACTAGAAGTAGTAGCATCTTCCGCCACCGCCTGCATTGCCTTACCAAACTTAGTGAAATTCACCAAGTAAGTTAGGAGACTAACAATCGTCACAGCCACAACAAAAATAACTATTTGCACAGTGCGAATCGGAATCTGTTGATCCGCCGTACCAAAGTTAATAGCTGCTGGCAAATTGCCGTAAGTATTAGCCGGAAAAGTGTAAATCTCAGCCCCAACAAGATATTGAATCATATTTGCGATCGCCACCGCAGCCCCCAAACTCGACACCATCGTCAGCAGAGGATCTGAGTTTCTGCGGCGCAAAGGTGAAAAAGCAACTCTTTCAATAACTACTCCCACCAAACCAGCCAGCGTACTACCCAAAATTAGCGCCACAGCAAAAGGCAACTGCACAGGAATCCTAGCATTAGCCAACAACCCATTAAAACCGAAAGCACCACCCATCAGTGCATAGGTGAAATAAGCACCCAAGGTAAACACAGTACCGTGAGCAAAGTTAATAATTCCGAGAATAGAAAAAACCAGCGTGTATCCCAGCGCAAAAATAGCATACACGCTGCCGATCGACAAACCATTCAGAAATTGTTGCAGAAACAGAGTTAAGTCCATCGCCAGTCACGAATTAGGCATCAACATTAAATCATTCAATCATAAATAGGCTAAAAAGCTACTGTCCTATTTTTTGAATACATCCGTTAAATCCGCGATAAAATCCGTTGCCGAACTTCCTTTATTTCAAAAATTCAAACTTCCCATTAACTCCATCCGCATCCATTTTAATTTGTGCCACATAAAAGTCTTTTTGATTGATTTCACCTTTCGGCGTAAAAGAAATTTCCCCCAAAGGCGTATTGTACTTGCCAGTCAACAACTGTTCATTAAGCTTTATACGCAATTCTGCCAAAGGCTTGTCGCTAACCTTTGACTGAGCATTAATTGCCTTTAATGACTCCACAAAAACTTGTACACCCGTAAAAGCTTGAGCGCTAAACTGAGGCGGTTCCTTCTTAAATTGAGCGCGATAAGCATCGCGGAAAGCCTTATTAATTTCATTCTGATATTCCGGGCTGTATGCTTGGGCAATCAAAACCCCATCGCAAAGAGCCTTGCAAACAGTAAATACATTGGAAGTATTCAAACCGTTGCCGCCAATGATAACGCCTTTGTAGCCCAACTCCCGCAATTGCTTAATTAAATTGCCTCCATCTGCGGCCAACCCAGAAATAATTATCAAATCGGGCTTGACATTGATCGCATTAGTGGCTTGAGATTGGAAGTCTGTATCAGTAGTCAAGAATTTTTGGACTGTTGCCAATTCCAGCGCCATCTCTCTAACAGTCTTCTGGAAAGTTTCAGTCTCAGATTTGCTGAAAGCATCATTCTGAGCAAAAAACACGGCTACTTTCTTAATATTGGGATTGAGCTTCAGTGCAGCTTTCACGGCATTAGGCGCCACCACCGCTACAGGTGCGGAAACGCGAGCAACATAATCACCAATCTGGGGAATGCCTTTAGCGGTGTTGGAGGGCCCGAGTACGGGAACTTTGGCGCGATCGGCGATCGGATCGGCACTAAAAGCCTGCTGCGAGAGAGTTGGCCCCACAATACCCACCACCTTATCCTGATTGATCAGAGTATTGAAGGCATTGATCGCCCCTTGTTCATCTCCACCAGTATCCTGGAACACCAGTTTAATCGGCGTCCCATCCACACCGCCCTTATCGTTGAAATACTTCTCAGCAATCTTCGCCCCAGCCACTTGCTCCTGGCCAAGTAAAGCGACGTTGCTAGTTTGGGCCACCCCAATCCCTATATATATAGTCTTGGAATTCTGCTCACTGGAACCCTGTGGCGAAGTCACTGGAGATGGGGAAGTCCCCGGAGATACTGTGGTGCTAGAGGTTTGGGGAGTGTTTGTCTGACTGCAAGCGAGCAGCAGTGAAGCGCAGGTAATGAATAAGGCACTAGGGCGAGGAGTAGGTTTTTTCATGAGTGGGCGATCGAATATCTATCTATAGAACATTTACACGTGGAAATATTCTACCCATTAGCAGGATAGTCCTCGGAAAAAACATTATTCTTACGCCTCAAAACAGGTGACATCCGGAAAAAAGGAGAGGTATGGAGGGGATATTGAAGCAGACTCAAGAGGTAAAACCCTTGTTCTGTGTATATTTCAAAAGGTCAAAAAAATACTTTATCAAAAAGCTTGACAAGAATTAGTTAAATAAGTATATTAATAAAGCGCCGG
>CASBQF010000173.1 GCA_949127775.1 Oscillatoriales cyanobacterium PMM_0080 | reverse complement strand
ATGGTTGATTCATCACCAACTCAATTACGCCAGTTTTTTAGTTGTAATTGTGCTTGACCGAGATTGTTTGCTTGAAAGCTGAACAGGCGCTGCTTTTTTTATATCGGCATAAATTCCGGCAGGCGATCTCTTGGTAATAGCTGCACTTTGAAATGTTGAACTTTTTCGCAAATCATAGTATTTTCTCCTTGCGATTTGTACGCAAAATATTACAAGTTTTTGCGAGTGCCAAAACTGAATATTTAAATTAGGTCGATGTCCAATATACTTTACATCCTGATAATTCACTCGAATTATTTAACAACACATAACATTACGCATGATTTCGTAAGGTGAAGGCAGTTCCGTTTACAAGTCAGCATCGCGCTCGATCGTCAATTTAGGATTACTGAGACAGAGTTGATAAAACTGCTCATCGGTGAATTGAACGCGATCGAGATTAACATTTATGGGTTAAGTGGGTAGGCTGGTTCTCGATTCAGCCAAATTCCCCAGCCGATGCTTAAATTTCGTTGTGCAAGGGCTTGCAAGTGTCGTTCCCGGACTCACCAAGTATATAGTCATTGCCAGAGCCACCATACGAACATCCCCACTTCATTGTCATGCCAGTAAAAAAAGCTTATCCTAGAGAATAATCTATCTAGAACGGAACTTACGCATCAAAACCAAAGAAACCGGGTTTTTGCAGAGAAGACGCGTTACAGTACGCAAAAACGCATAAAAACCCGGTTTCTGACCACCCGTGCGTAAGTCCTCTAAAATCAACACCACAGCAGGCAAAAGCATGGAACAAACAACAATTATTCCCCTAGAACTCTCTGACGGTACGATCGTCAGAGTTGAAGCAAGACCAATTGGCGAACAGAAAATCGCCTTTCAGAAACGACCTTTCAAAGAAGCAACAGATGCCATCAAGGCAATTGCGAAAGAACTATCAGGAGTTTTGCAAGAAGTTAATCCAGATAAAGCAACCATTAAATTTGGATTAGAGATTGCTATTGAATCGGGACAAATTACAACATTAATTGTCAAAGGTTCTAGTAAAGCCAACCTAGAAATTACTTTAGAGTGGAGCAAGTAATTCTAAGCAACGAAGGACACGGCATTGCCGTGTCCTCATATCTCAACTGCATCGATCTATGCGATCGCTAATACCAAAATATGACAGATATCGCTAAACTATTGCAACAATGCACCCTGCGCGTGAGCGTTGGAGGTGGTCATGGAACTGGTTTTTTTGTTGCCCCACAACTAATTCTCACCTGCGCTCATGTCGTTGCATCAGCTAATCCTGAAACAATCCATGTATTCTGGCAATCCCAAAATCAGCAATACAATGCCAGTCTTGAAAAAATCCTACCAGAAGATCATCTAGATTTAGCAATATTAAAGTTAAACACCCCAGATTTAAATCATCCTTGCATCAATTTTGAATCATTACATCCTCAAGTAAACGATGACTTATTTAGCTATGGCTATCCCCAGGATTATCCCGATGGTGATTCTTCTACATTTAAGTATGAAGGTGAAACCTCTAAAAACCATTCACCACTGTACAAATTGAAAGGAGGACAGGCAAACTATGGAGCCAGTGGTTCACCATTACTCAATCAGCGCACCGGAAAAGTTTGTGGAATTCTGAATATTTCTCGCAATCCTAACACGGATTTAGGAGGGCGAGCCGTACCTGTAAGTATAATTTTTGCCCAATTTCCTGAACTAGCAGAACTCAATCAGCGGTTTCATCAAAAGAACTTACAAAAAACAGGTATCAATCCCTTTGACTACGGCACACCAGTGTCGCCAGAACGCTTTTATGGACGGAAACAAGCTATTTTAGAGGTCAAAAGCCGGATTGGTGCGATCAGCTCTCAGAGCATCAATATAGTAGGAATGCGACGTAATGGCAAAACTTCCCTCTTGCGATTGATTAGAGAACGCACGGAGATGTTTTGTCAATCTCAACAAAAACTATTAATCGTGACTTTAGATTTACAGTCTCCCAGATTTCATACGCCAGAAGGCATTATTGAGGGACTGCGACGGGAGATTTTTAAAGTAACAGGAACTGAACCTTGGAGGCAGGATGTTAATGACGATCCTTATGAGGTGGAAGATGGTTTGATACTGCTGCGGGAACAGGGTTATCGATTGATTGTGATCCTAGATGAGTTTGAAGGAATTATCAGACACTTAGAACTTTTTCAGGAGTGGGGAGAAGATTGGCGCGCGAAAGCTTCTGCGGGTATGTTGGCGATGGTAATTGCCAGTAAACGTCCCTTAAGTCAAGATTGGAAAACTCGTTTCCCTACATCGAGTTTTCCCAATATTTTTAGTGCGGAAGTTTTGGGTGCATTGGATCGGGAATTTTGGCATAATTTAGTTAAGGATGGGTTTATTCAAAGCGGTAAAATAGATGTTGTACCCGATCAGTTAATCGACTGGATTGATGAACTTGCTGGTGGTTTGCCTTTTTATGTCAAAATGGCAGCATCAATGTTTTGGCAGTACGGGGATTACGAACAAGCACGGACTGAGTTTATTTACCAAGCAACTCCGCGCTTTGAAGAACTTTGGGCTGATTTGACTGCATCGGAACGTCAAATTATGAAAAATGCTGCTGGTAAGATTTCAATTCAATCTAATGCTGTAGTTGATAGCCTCAAGCGTCACGGTTTGTTGCGATCAAATGGTGGATTATTTAGCAGTGGTTTTGCAGAGTTTGTGAGGAATCAACGATGAATAGGTTTCTGCGCGAGACTTGGGAGTTGTGGTACTGGGCGATGTTTTGTCCTTCCAGGCTTCAGCAGCGGATGAATGAGTGGGCTCCTGCTGAGGAAAAGGATGGATTGCGATCGGATACAAAGTTTGGAGATATTCTTTTGCTTCGGACAAACTCCCGTTTTATCTCGCAATATGTCCTAATCTTACTTTTTTTTAGTCTACCTCTGGTATTAGTTATTGCTATTTACAAACAACCACAGGATTGGCTCTTATTGCCTGTGGTTCTACTGACTGCTTATGGTGTTGGATTTTGGTTTTTGCCATTAGGATTACAAACCCCACTGTTATCAGCTCTAGTCTATTTCGGAACACCCAAAGATTATTTTCCTGCGATTAGCAAGGCATTGAGTCCTTTACCCACAATACAACAGCTTGTACCTGGTCTGGTGGTAAGTACGGTGTCTTTGGTGTTTACCCTACTGTTAGGGGTGTGGTTATTAAAGAAGAGAAGTCAAATTGTTTTGACGCGAAACTTAATCGCGTTCGGTGGCACGCTGAGTGTATTGATCGGAAGCTGGTTAGTGACACAAAGCTGGCCATTTGTATTAACAATCAGCATTGGAACAGGACTCTTTCTGATTAGCTATCGAAGTCGGATTAAATCTACATATGATGCAGTCATCGTGGTTGTTGGTTTAGCACTGGGTTTAGTAGTTATTGTAGTGGTTGTCTCAGTATTTGCTGTAGTGACTGGTGTCACCGGCTTCTTAACGTTTATCTTTGCTGCCATCATAGCAGGTGCTATCGCAGGCAATATGGCAGGTGGCATGGTTGGCACTGTAGCTGGTGCTGTGGCAGATATTATGGCGGTTGGTCTAGCAATCATCATAGTGGGTATGCTAACTTTACCCTTACCTATATTTTTAATAGTTTGCTGGCTGATTTTAGTTAGCCTCTCGGCAACAAATGGGAAGTGGTTCGGTGTTGTTTTTTCTGGAATATTGGTAGGGATTGGCTTTAAACATATGGGCTTAGGCTCGCTTTTAATAGCCTTTGTTTCGCTGCTAAGTTATTATCGACTACTACCTGACTATTATGTGTTAGCATTGATCAGCTTTTTGTCATCAATTCCCTTAGTTAACCGTTTATCATTTAAACCGATTCAATTACTATACTTACTACCACCTCATTCTACCGAATTGCTTTGGCTGCCTCTCCCCAATCACGATCGCATTTTAGCTGCCGCCTTCCGTACCGATGCCTCAGCAACACTCGCAACTTTTCAGAAAATGCAAGCATCACCGCTACCAGGCTTGAAAGTTACGATTAAAGAGGCATTACCTCAAATTATCACCGATCAATTAAGTGTCATTGAGAATATTTATGAACTCATTGGCATAGCAACACCCGAACATCCATTTTTACCTTTACTAGCACCAACATTTTATCAAACAGAAAGTGTAGAAATAGACAAACAGATCATACAAACAGTATCCTCAAGCAATAACTCTCTCTTTCGCATATGGTTTATTTTTACAAGTGCTTTAGCTAGCATAACAACAGGCGTAATTTTAATTGTAAGCACACAACTAATAGAAACAATTATTGGAAGTATTGTTGGTAGTGTTATGGCAGGCATCTTGACCAGCTATTTCGCAGACAAGTGGTCATTTGATATAGAAGATGGTACAGACATTAATAAAGTATTGCCACGCCTGCAAATAGTTGCTAAAGATGTTGATGCTGCCTTAAAAGCAGGGAATATTGGTATACGCAAACGCTCCTTAGAGCCAATCCTCACTTATCTGCTCAGATTGCAGTTACAACTACCTGAATTAGGACTGAACACACGAGCAATAAAACGCTGGCAACCAGTTTTAGTAAAGTGGCAACGAATAATCGAATTAGAGTTGGAAGAACAGCAGAAACAATCTCAAGATGAACTACTTAACCCCTTCCAATACGGCAATCCACTGCGCTCTGACCGTGCTAACCTGTTCAGAGGTCGCCAAAAATTTGCCGATGAAATTGTCCGCTTAATTCTCGATCGCAATCGTCCCACCCTAGTCCTACACGGCCCCCGACGCTGTGGCAAAACCTCATTTCTCTACAACTTACCCCGCCTATTACCGAGTAGCTTACTCCCCGTTTATCTAGATTTACAAAGTTCCGCTATAACTACAGATGAAGCTGCATTTTGTCAAGGATTAGTTCGTGCCATCCACCGCGATAGTCGCTGTCAAGGCATCGAATTGCCAATCACTCCCAAACGTCAAGACTTTCTAGAAACTCCTTATATTGCCTTAGAAGACTGGCTCGAACAAGCAATTCCCAGACTTGGAGAAAGACGGCTTCTCCTCAACCTCGATGAATTTGAAAAAATTGGCACTGCTATCAAGGAAAAACGCTTAAGTCTCAACCTATTTGACGAACTACGCCACCTGATTCAGCACTATGATTCCCTAGCTTTTCTCTTCTCCGGTGTCCAAACTCTAGACGAACTAGGCCCCAACTGGAGTAGCTATTTTATCAGCGTCGTCCCCCTTGAAATGACCTATCTAGAACCAGATGAAGCCGAAAGTTTACTAACTAATCCTGACCCTGAATTTGCGCTGCATTACGATCGCGGTATTGTTGACGACATTATTCAACTGACTCGCTGTCAGCCCTACCTGCTGCAACTCCTTGGCTCTGCTCTTGTCACTCAGGCAAACTTAAATCATACTCAATTGGTAACACCAGATTTATTGCAAGCTGCGATTCCTGAAGCTTTCACCAATGGCGAACCTTATTTTACTAATGTCTGGACTGAATTTACAGGTAATAATCCGGCAGAAATCATCGCTGGGCAAGAATTTCTGTTAGAATTGGCAAATGGGTTAGCACCGGGTCATTCACAGGATTTAACGGATGCGGCAATCAGGCGATTGAGACGATATCATGCGATCAAGCAAACGGATAATGGTTATGTTTTTGAAGTGCCATTATTAGAGCGTTGGGTTCGAGAACGGGCTGTAAAAAATAGCAATTATTAATAGGATTTAGATCCTCTGTATTTCAAATGAGTCTTAGTCCTGGACGCAATTGTAACACTTTAACTAGCTTGTCTGCTGCGTCAGTTATAAATTTGGAAGTACATCCGAGACATTTTCCTATCTCAGTATCTTCGGTAACAGGGAATGTTTCGCTTACAATACAGTATGTAGCATCTAATCAAAAAGAGCGATCGAACTATGGGAATGACCATCACCGAAAAAATCTTGGCCAAAGCATCAGGCCGCACTAAAGTTGAGCCCGGAGAAAATATTTGGGTAGAAACAGATGTGTTGATGACCCACGATGTCTGTGGGCCAGGCACGATCGGCGTTTTCAAGAAGGAATTCGGCGATAATGCTAAAGTCTGGAATCCTGACAAAATCGTCTTAATTCCGGATCACTACATTTTCACCAACGATGAACGCGCTAACCGCAACGTCGATATTCTCCGCGATTTTGCCAAGGAACAAGGCATAAAATACTTTTACGACATCACAGATCGATCGGACTTTAAAGCAAATCCCGACTACAAAGGTGTTTGCCACATCGCCCTAGCCCAAGAAGGCCACACACGGCCAGGCGAAGTGCTTTTCGGCACAGATTCCCACACCTGCAATGCCGGCGCTTTCGGACAATTTGCCACTGGTATCGGCAACACGGACGCGGCTTTTATTATGGGAACCGGCAAATTGCTGATTAAAGTTCCCGCAACCATGCGCTTTATACTCAACGGCGAACTGCCGGATTATTTGTTAGCAAAAGACCTGATTTTGCAAATTATTGGCGATATCAGCGTTGCCGGTGCTAACTATCGATCGATGGAATTTGCGGGCGATACAGTCGATCGTTTGACGATGGAAGAACGGATGACGCTGTGCAATATGGTGATTGAAGCTGGTGGCAAAAATGGCACGGTGGCTGCGGACAAAACCACGTTTGATTACGTTAATCCTCGCACTAATGTGCCGTTTGAGGCATTTTACACCGATGCGGATGCTACATTTTATAGCGATCGCACCTACGATGTCAGCAAATTAGAACCAGTCGTCGCCAAACCGCATTCCCCCGACAACCGCGACTTGGCCCGCAACTGCCGCGATGTCAAGATCGATCGAGTTTACATCGGTTCCTGCACCGGCGGCAAAACCTCCGACTTTTTGAATGCCGCCCGCATTCTCAAAGGAAATCAAGTCAAAGTTCCGACATATTTAGTACCAGCAACTCAGAAAGTTTACGAAGATTTGTTTGTGACAAAATATGACGGTCAAACCCTGTCAGAAATCTTCTTGGCCGCCGGCTGTATCGAACCAGCCGCGCCTTCTTGCGCCGCTTGTTTGGGAGGCCCGAAAGATACTTTTGGGCGGATGAATGAACCGGAAATTTGCGTGTCTACAACTAACCGCAATTTCCCCGGCCGGATGGGGAATAAAGAAGCGCAAGTTTATCTCGCTTCGCCTTACACGGCGGCGGCTTCGGCGTTGACGGGACACGTCACCGATCCGCGCGAATTCCTGCGCTAGAAAGTAGCTGGTGTATGGTATGCCACAACCCCAGAAGGTGCTTGCGGCATACCCTACGGGATGAATTTAACCCGGTTGGCGCGGATATTTTAGCTGTAAGTGCGATCGGCTTCCACAGCAATAATCAGTAAAATTGCGATCGCCAAGTTAGGCAAGAACCCAAGTAAATTATTCTGAATTTAATAACTACTATCTCGCACAATTTATACAAAAAACTGGCTAAGTGTTGATGATTAAATCGCACAACTTATCAAAACATTAGCTCAGTATTTACAATTAATTAGCACAATTTATACAAAAAATTAGTAAGTGTTGACATTTCTTTCAGAAAGTAGTAAATTTGTTCATTCCAAATTCCGCAATTTCAGTTAAGCCAATACAAGTTCTAAGAAGTAGAGCTACATATCATCAAAGGTTTCCCTTAGTATGGTAGCGCTGGCGGGAAAAAATGTAGATCCAATTGTGAAGTCTTCAGATTAGTCAGGGTGCAAAATTGACCTATCTAAAACTTTAGAGAGTGTGATCATGAACAAAAAAATAAAGATTGGAGTTGCTGAAGCTTTAGGCACTTTTGTGCTGGTATTAGGTGGATGCGGCAGTGCAGTTTTAGCCGGAGACAAAATCGGCTTTTTGGGAGTATCGATCGCCTTTGGTTTGTCCCTCTTAGTCATGGCTTATACGATCGGCCCGATCTCTGGATGCCACATCAATCCAGCGGTAAGCATCGGTTTAGTAGTTGGCAAACTGATCGATGCTGTCATGCTTCCTTATTATATAGGAGGTCAGATTTTAGGCGGAATTTTAGGCGGTCTTGTTGTGTTTCTGATCGCATCAGGAAAACCGGGTTTTGATGCGGCGGCTTCGGGATTTGCTTCAAACGGTTTTGGAGAACATTCTCCCACAGGTTACGGACTTTTGGCAGCAGCTTTGACGGAAGTTGTACTCACTGCTTTTCTATTATTTACAATCATGGGGACTACCCATCCCAAATATCCTGTCGGTTTAGGCGGAATCCCGATCGGCTTGATGCTGGTGTTGATTCACTTAGTCGGAATTCCCGTCACTAATACTTCAGTTAACCCGGCTAGAAGTATCGGTGTTGCACTCTTTCAAGGTACTTGGGCTATCCAACAGTTGTGGGCGTTTATTTTATTCCCGATCGTTGGTGCAGTTATCGGCGTTTTGGCTTATAATTTAATTAAGCCCACGATGGAAGAAATTTAATCGAGAATTAGAAATAGACTGAGTTTCTTGCAGTTTTTCTGGTGCAATATTTATCAGAAAAGTTAAGAAACTCGGTTTGCCGATCGCACAACTCGATAAAATTCCCAGTATTCGATAAATAGACGTGATGATTATCGTGATGGGAGTCTCCGGTTCGGGCAAAACTACTGTTGGTAAGTTGCTGGCGCAATCTCTCAATTACGACTTCAGCGATGCCGACGATTTTCACCCATCAGCTAATATCGATAAAATGAGTCGGGGGATTGATTTGGAAGATGCCGATCGCCTTCCTTGGCTGTTGCAACTACAAGCTACAATAGACAAGTGGCTGTTGGAAAATAAAAATGTGGTTTTGGCTTGTTCTGCTTTAAAAGCATCTTACCGCGAAATGCTGTGCCGAAACGACCAGCGGATCAAAATAGTTTATCTCAAAGGTGATTTTGATCTATTCGCAGCCCGGTTGAAAACTCGCGAAAATCATTACATGAAAGCAGACTTGTTGTCAAGTCAGTTAGACACTCTCGAAGAACCAGAAAATGCAATTATTGTAGATGCTTCCCCAACGGTAGAGGTAATAGTAATCCAAATTAAAAACTATCTAATCGGCGCTTAATTACCCACGATCGAACCTATAGAGGTTTGGCGTGCTAATTTTTGTACAAATACAAGAAAGCTTCTACTTCAGCGCTGGTTGGTTGTGCTGCAATTGCCCCAGGCTTCATCGTTGTCATCGCACCCACTGCGCTGGCATAAGTTACAACTTTTTTGGCTATTTCTGGATCTGCTAAATTCTTAATTCCCTGCTTGCACAACTGTCGCACAAAACCAGCCACAAACCCGTCGCCGGCACCTGTTGTATCCTCAACATCTACTCTAAAGGCGGGGATTTTTCCTTCATTTTGCGAGAGACAATAGCCGCAACCTTTCTCGCCCGCTGTCACCAAAACTCCTTCTACAGAATTGAGGCGATAGGTAATAGCTCCAGCGTCGGTAGTTGCAAATAACCATTCGGCTTCTTCGTCAGACAGCTTGACAAAATCAACTTTTTTTAAGAGTTCTAGAATCCGGGATTTTGCTGCGTCTGGATTTGGCCAAAACACGGGACGCCAATTGATGTCAACTATAATTTTAATGTTGTACTGTTCTGCTAGGAAGATCGCTCTTTCTACAGCTTCCCGACTCTCAGGATAAGCCAATTCTAAAGTACCGAGGACTAAAAACTCGGCATTTTCCAATAGCACTTGGGGTATTTGGGCTGCCTGGAGGCGAGTGTCGGCAAAATCCGCAGTATCCAATTTACCAAAACCAGCAAAAGATCGATCGCCCGCTGCATTCCGCAAGACATAAACTTGGCGCGTTGGCGCAGTCGGATGACGCTGCACTCCTGTGGTATCAACCCCTACTTCTCGTAATACCTGCACTAGGGAATCCCCCAACTCATCCACACCTACAGTACCGATAAATCCCGCCGCCGTCCCCAATTTAGCCAAAGCACAGGCAACATTAGCCGGAGCACCGCCGGGATATGCCGTCCAAGATTCTACCTCTAGTAGAGATACTCCTGGTTTGTCTGCTAAACAATCAAATAAAATTTCACCCAGACACAAAACGCGAGGATAAGTCATATTGATTTTAGATTTGAGATTTTAGACAAGCGGTAGACTGGCGATCGCACAGGAATGAAGTGCTGGCGCTAGTAAGCTGAGTCAGCACTGGACTTTAACTGCCACGATCCCACAAACACCGATCTCCCGGAACCATAGCACAGCAAATTTAATTTTTTCTTCATACTTCATCCGTCATCCTTTAGAATTGTAGATAGGTAAATATGCACACATAGGAAAAATTTATGAGCGGGAGCGTTTCTCAAACCCCTGTCACTCTGTCATATCGAGAATTGCAAGTGGTAGAATTAGTCGCGGCGGGATTGACTAATGAGAAAATTGCCGAAAAGTTAGAGATTAGCAAGCGTACAGTTGACAACCACATTAGCAATATCTTGAACAAGACGCGCGTTGACAATCGAGTTTCGCTGGTACGCTGGGCTTTGCAGTGGGGGAAAGTATGTATGGACAATATTAACTGCTGCCCTCTACCAGGGCCGATCGATAAAGAAGTATCTTAAATAGGGGTTCTGGTTGGGGACAGGCACAGAAATGATGCAAACGGCACAAGAAAAACAACTCTGCTATCAAATTCAATGCCCTGGATTGCCGCTGGCGGTGTATCGCGAAGTGGCGACTCATTTGCGTCAAGTTGAAGGGGTGGAAACTGGTTTAATTCCGCAGCAGTCGCAGCGGTTTGATTACAGCGACAGCCAAGTAGGGGCTTTGTGGATACAGTATCCTGAAGGCTTCGATTTGGTCGATCGCGAACGGGTAGATCGCATTTTGGCTTATTATGGCGATCGATATGGAGCTTGGGAATCATTAGTCATTGGGAATGGGGCATAGGGCATAGGGCATCGGGCATCGGGCATTGTTAACAGTTAACAGTTAACAGTTAACAAATAACAACCAACAAATGACTACTGACTAACAAAATGAATTCAATTAAAACTTTACCAGGAACGCGGGATATTTTGCCCGATGAAATTCGATATTGGCAAAATATCGAAGAAATCGCTAGAACTATTTTGAAAAAAGCGGCTTATCGAGAAATTCGGACACCAATTTTTGAACAAACATCCTTATTTGAACGCGGCATCGGCGAAGCTACCGATGTTGTGGGCAAGGAAATGTACACTTTTAAAGATAAAGGCGATCGATCGACTACTTTGCGGCCAGAAGGCACGGCTGGAGTAGTTAGAGCTTTTATTCAAAATAGTTTGTACGCTGCTGGAGACGTGCAGCGCCTGTGGTATACTGGGCCGATGTTTCGCTACGAACGCGCCCAAGAAGGCAGACAGCGGCAATTCAATCAAATTGGCGTGGAAGTCTTGGGGAGTGCGAATCCTCGTGCGGATGTCGAGGTAATTGCGATCGCCTGTGACATCCTGCAAGCGATCGGTTTAACCAATTTGCGTCTCGATATTAACTCTGTCGGAAACAAGCAAGACAGACAAAATTATCGGCAAGCATTGATTGATTATTTTACACCGTACAAAGACGAATTAGATGCCGATTCCCAAGACCGATTGACTCGCAATCCGCTGCGAATTTTGGATAGCAAAAATCAGCGAACTCAGGAAATTGTTAAAGATGCGCCGAGTATTTTAGAATATTTGGGTGACGAATCGCGATCGCACTTCGATCGAGTCCAGCAAATGCTCACAAGTTTAGGAATTAGCTATCAGTTAAATCCCAGATTAGTTCGCGGCTTGGATTACTATACCTACACCGCCTTTGAAATTATCTCCGACGATTTAGGTGCACAAGCAACGGTTTGCGGAGGCGGCCGCTATGACGGTTTAGTCAAGGAATTGGGCGGGCCAGATACGGCGGCAGTCGGTTGGGCTATGGGTGTCGAAAGGTTGATTATCCTACTACAAAAGTTGCAACCTTTGCCCGCCCCAAACTTGGATTTTTATCTGGTATCTAGGGGTGAAAAAGCTGAACAGCAATCGGTATTATTAGCGCAAAAATTGCGGAGTGCGGGCTTTAGTGTGGAGATAGATTTGAGCGGTAGTGCTTTTGGAAAACAGTTCAAAAGAGCTGACAGAAGTGGTGCGGTTGCGTGCTTAGTTTTGGGTGATGCGGAAGCTGAAAGTGAGACTGTACAATTGAAGTGGTTGGCGAGTGGTGAACAAAGTGCGATCGCACAATCTGAACTACTAGCCATGACAGACGAGCTAAAACAGAAGATAAAAGCTGCGTAGGGCGAAGACGGCGGTTGAAACGGCGGTTGAGACGGCGGTTAAAACCGCGTCTACACAAACAAAACCCGGATGGTGCGCGGGTTGAAGAAAACCGGGCGGTTGAAATTACCTTATTTTCGACCGTCCGCGGAGGCGGACTTCGTTTTTGTAGGCGCGGTTTCAACCGCCGCCTGCATCTTCAGACAAAAAGATATAATTAAAAATTAAACCCCCATAACATCTGATAAACTATGTTAGTAGCAACTAAAAACCCTTCTGCCACTAAACTAATCGTAACCTGGCCATTATTACCAGATGATTTTCAATTACCGGACGACCCCGTGGAAGACGAAACCCAACCCTTGATCGCAGCAGCATTGCGCCAAGCTCTAACAGAATTTCCTGAATTAATGCAGGATGCCTTAATAGTTTCCAATTTTGCCTTGTGTGCGGGAATTAGTTTCCCATCCTCCACCAGCGACGAACCGCAGACTATTTGCAAAGCACCCGATTGGATGTACGTAAAACCCGTCAATCCTCAAAACATCTCGCAAGTCCGCCGCAGTTACACACCGCATACCGAAGGAACTGTCCCCCAAATTGTGATGGAATTCCTCTCAGCAACTTACGGGGAAGAATACTCCGTTGAGTTTAAACAGCGAGTGGGTAAATGGTACTTTTATGAGCAAATCATCAAAGTACCGAGATACGTTATTTTTCGGGCGAGTACCGCTCATTTAGAGGTTTATTCTTTAGGATCGGAGCGTTATGAACCGGAAGAACCGGATAATAACGGACGTTTTTGGATACCTGGATTAAACTTGTTTTTGGGTGTTTGGGAAGGCACACACGAACATAGAACCGGCTATTGGCTGAGGTGGTGGAATGTCGAAGGTGAGTTATTATTATGGTCGGAGGAGCGGGCTGAGCAAGAACGGCTGCGGGCCGAAGAGCAAAGACTACGGGCTGAAGAGCAACGGCTACGGGCCGATCGCGAAAGTCTCCGCGCTGAAAGACTAACAGAAAAATTACGTCAAGCTGGAATTGCACTAGATGACGAAGAGTGAAAATTTAAAGGCGATCGACTCTTAGTACGTTTGACACAGCGCACCTGACAAGTATTTGGTATAATCACACTCCTGTGTTGCGGGCATTCAGCCGGCTGTTGTCCCACTGCGAACTAATATGTCACTCGAATGCCTCAAAGACGTAACCTGGACAAAAAAACCGCGACTCATTTCCTTATTTTCTGGTTGTGGCGGCATGGATTTGCCATTCCACCAAGCGGGGTTTGATGTAGTTTGGGCGATCGACTCCAATCCATACGCCTGCCAAACATTCAGCAGAAACATCGCCGATATCATCATCAACGACAGCATAGAAAACATAGACATTGCACAAGTTCCCGAAGCCGAAATATGTATAGGAGGCTTCCCCTGTCAAGACTTTTCCCTAATTTGGAAGCGCCCCGGACTTGAAGGAACCAGAGGCAATTTATATACATACTTCCTCGATTTTGTCAACAAGAAAAAGCCCAAAGCTTTTGTAGCAGAAAATGTCAAAGGTTTATTAAGTGCCAATAATTATCAAGCAATTAAACAAATAATTTCCGACTTTGAAAGCATAGCACCCGGTTATTTAGTCAAACCAAAACTTTACAACTTTGCTGATTACGGAGTGCCACAATTTCGGCAAAGAGTCTTATTAGTTGGGATTCGGATGGATACAGGATTTAACTTTGTGCATCCTCAGCCAGAATACGGACAAAATCGCAAATATCCCTATCAAACTGCGGGCCAAGCACTCAAAAATGTAGAAACAGTTATTGACAACAACAAACATCATAGAATTCAAGCCCGCACCGTTGAAATTTTAAATCGAATCAAACCGGGAGGCAATTTTGCTGATATTCCCAAGGACAGTCCCTACTATGTCAAAGGCATGATCAGCCACGTTTATCGCAGAATTCATCCAGACAAACCATCATCTACAATCATTGCTGGTGGCGGTGGCGGAACTTGGGGTTATCATTATTTAGAACCGCGTTCTTTGACCAATCGCGAAAGAGCCAGGTTACAAACATTTCCCGATGATTTCGTTTTTGAAGGTTCTACGACTGAAGTACGGCGACAGATTGGGAATGCAGTTCCACCGCAGGGAATTACTGGTGTTGTCGAGTCTTTGATTCCGCTATTTAAGGGAGATTATCGGCAAGTTGATTTATATGAAATGAGTAAAAAGTTGCAGGGGATGTCAATTCAGGAACGCTTAAAATGGGCTGAATTAGAAGTTTCAGAGCGCAGTTTATTTGAAAGTGTGGTATAATTAAAATACCTGAAGTCAGACGAAGCTTTAAGCTTATGTCTAAGTCAGGTTATATATATTTTTATTTTTAGACTTAAATTTAATTGTGAACAAAAACTTAACTACAGGAAACCCCCTCTAGAAACACACCTCATTACGAGTATATCCAAGATATTCCTGAGTGTCATGCGGATATCGTAGAGGAACTGCGGACTAAGGTTCAAAATGCTCGATCGAGCTATATTATGAAAACCCGTTCTGGTAATGCTGCTGCTGCCAAACTAGAACTCGAAATGGGTGGAGTTTATAGCCAAGAAGCTACCAGCAAGCGAGATCCTCTAAATATTCCGGGTAAAGAGGATGGGCCAAAGTTATTTTTTGAGCCAAGGCTTAACAGAATAGCATCCTGCAACAACAAAGAACACGCCGAGTACAAGCTTTTCAATAAAATTGCAGAAGATTTAGAAAGAGATGATATTTCCTTCGATGCAGAAGGAATACTCTACCTCTACACTGAGAGATATATGTGTTCTGGTTGCAACATTACTTGTGATGAGGACTTTAAGATGAGGTTCCCGAATATTCAAGTGATTATCTTCTACGAACGTCCATATCCGTAGACATATCAGAATAGACAGCCAGTAGAGACTACCAGTGCTTTACTGGCTTTTGTACCCAAAGTAAAATTGAGGTGATATGAAGGTGAAAATTAGCTGACTCATGGTTTATGATTAAATAAAATACATAATGAGGAAAAGTCAATGATCGAGTTTGACATAGGCTATTACAGCGATTTTAAATTGCCCAGCAACTCAGATATTCCTGAGCAATTACAGCAAACACTTCGCACGGTTTGGGAAAGAAAGTATCGTGATTTATATGAAACAGGTGGAAAGTGCAATGTAGAAGAAGCTTTTGTAGAAGTAATGAAGGCTTTTGGAATGCCTAATGATCCAATATCCCATCAGCGATATGTCTACATGGCTTATGGAATAGCATTAGCAGCTAAACCGACCATTAAACATTACTTTCCTGAAGAACACAAGGCTGATATCGTTCAAGGAATTGTATCTTGTTGGCTGAAGGATGGTTGTCAAATCCCAGAAACTTGGGCAGATACCTTGTTTCCTAATATCAACAAAATAGGAAAATATCAAGCTACTGACGAAGCCTATAATATTTTCTACGGGTTGCTGCAAACACTCAACACCAAAACAGCCTATAATGCCATCTTAGATATTATGTATGATGCCATTACTGGTGATGCCATTTCTGGTTTTACTGAAGCCAGACGAGATATGTTTAATTGGTGGTTGATTGAAGTGCTTCCTGCTGCTTATTGTTTACAGCTACCATCTACTTTATATTCGGAAAAATGGGAGTTTCCGCCGTTGAGTCAGTGCGTTTAAGTAATGAACAAAGTAATTGGTAGAACTTAATTAGTTAATAATCAGGAGAATTCAGTTATTGACAATTGCGATCGATCTCATTCATACTATAACTAAGCGTTGTAGGAGCTAACTTTAATGTCGGAGCTATTCGCAAGAATCACGGTTAATCCTAGACAGTGCGGTGGTCGCCCTTGCATTCGTGGCATGAGAATTCGGGTGTCCGACGTACTAGACTTATTTGCGGCGGGTTTGAGTGCGGAACAAATACTAGAAGAAATGCCCGATCTTGAAGCAGACGATCTGAGAGCATCTCTTTTGTATGCTTCGCGCAAACTCAATCATCCGGTATTGGTTGCATGACATGACAATAATTTGGGTAGATGCACATCTGTCACCGGCGATCGCAACCTGGATTACAAATACATTTGGTGTGACAGCAGTAGGCTTGCGCGAGATTGGCTTGAGAGATGCCGAAGATCCTGAAATTTTTGAGGCATCGAGAGCGCAGGGAGTTATCGTAATGACTAAAGATAGTGATTTTGTTGATTTGGTCGATCGGCTTGGTGTACCGCCACAGATTATTTGGTTGACGTGCGGT
>CASBQF010000172.1 GCA_949127775.1 Oscillatoriales cyanobacterium PMM_0080 | reverse complement strand
TTTCATAAAGTAGCGCTAGATATTACCCCCCCTTAGTAAGGGGGGCTAAGACTTCATCCGTAGCACATTTTTAGAAAAATGGTATTAGATATGTCTGGATTGCCATCTCTCAACAACGAAACTATTTGGGCTATCCTCAACGAAGAAATCGATGATGCTGCTGTCAATCAGCTAGTTTGGCAATATCTCGGTTATCGCTGCGATGCAAAAACTGGGCTGTGGAACAGTGAAAATGTTGCCGAGGAATGGTGTCTAGAGTATCCTGAACCGCCTGATTTTATCGATTCTCGGCCGGCGACAGTGAAATTGACTCGATCGATCATTCCAGAAAATAAGCAGTTACTGAAGGAAAAATTGGGCTTTCAGGGCTATAAAATTGGGGAATTCGGGCCGAGACAGACTCGCAGGGCGACGATGGCTAATTGGTTGATGGGTTTTATCAAGAAATTGGGCTGAAAACCCCGTCCTTATAGGACGGCTTTAATTGTAAAGCTTTGTTGTAACACCAAATATCTTGTGCCAAGTAGAGTAGCCTAAATTAGGAGGTAAGGCAATGCTAGTTTTTGAGTTCAAAACCTACGGGAAATCAAGTCAGTTCACAGCAGTAGATGAAGCAATTCGTACAGCCAAATTTGTCAGAAATAGCTGTTTACGCTATTGGATGGACAACCAGAAAGTCGATAAGTACGATTTGAACAAATACTGTGCAGAACTCGCCAAGAATTTTCCGTTTGCCTCGGAACTCAATTCTCAAGCCAGACAAGCTAGTGCTGAACGAACCTGGTCTGCTATCTCCCAATTCTATCATAACTGCAAAAAGGGAACTCCTGGCAAAAAGGGATATCCACAATTTCAGAAAGATTGTCGCTCAGTTGAGTATAAATCAACTGGATGGAAGCTAGCGAATGATCGTAAATCAATCAAATTTACCGACAAGAAAGGAATTGGGAAACTCAAGCTAAAAGGAACGCGCGACTTACACTTTTACGAAATCAGCCAAATAAAACGGGTTCGATTAGTAAAACGTGCAGACGGTATATACGTTCAGTTTTGTATTGATATTGACCGTTCGGAAAACATAGAACCCTCTGGTAATACCATTGGGTTAGACGTGGGTTTAAAGGAATATTACACCGATTCAAACGGGGTGATGGTTGAAAATCCAAGATTCCTCCCCCAATCTGAAAAAGTTCTTAAGCGTTGTCAACGTCGAACATCCAGAAAAATCAAAGGTTCAGAAAACAGAAGCAAGGCTAGGCAGATTCTAGGCAAGCGCCATCTCAAGATAAGTAGGCAGCGCAAAGATCATGCAATCAAACTTGCACGGTGCGTAGTTCAGTCAAACGACTTGATAGCTTATGAAAATTTGAGGATTAAAAATATGGTGAAAAATCATTGCCTAGCTAAGTCAATTAATGACGCATCTTGGTATCAGTTCCGTATCTGGATTGAATATTTTGGCAAAGTATTTAAAAGAGTCACGGTTGCTGTCAACCCAGCATATACTAGCCAAGAATGCTCTAGTTGTGGTGCAATTGTGAAGAAAACGCTATCCACTCGGACACACGTTTGTAAGTGTGGCTGTGTGATGGATAGAGATTTCAATGCAGCTAGGAATATCCTGAATCGAGGATTGGGTACGGTAGGGCATACCGGAACCTTTGCACTTGATGCAAGCAACGCTTTAGGAGATGAAGCCTCTATTCTTGCTGGAGAAATCCTGCTTGAACAAGCTATATCGTAGATTAAAGAATCCCCGTGCGTTCACGCCCGGGAGTGTCAAGGAAGTTGAAAGCTAGATGCTCAAATTGACTGACATCAGCCTCTTCTGTGAACTATTCTAGAGTCGGAACAAAAAAACTGTGAGGAAAAATTTATGAAAATAACTCCTATGTCTCGTTTGACCAGCATTTCTCTCGCTGCGCTAATGCTAACAGGTGTTTGTGTAAGCGCGATCGCCACACCAGCCACTATCCAATCCAAAACTCTCCAAACAGCCCAAGCTACTGCGAAAAAGCGTCTCGTGGTCATGGACTTCGACTACGGCACTACCAATAGTTACTATAGCTCCTACAGGGGAGTCGGTGCAGCCAAAGGCATCAGCGAACTGCTCATTAACGAACTGGTCAACAATGGCACTTATACTGTAGTCGATCGCAGCAAACTCGAACAAGCTCTCAAACAGCAAAATCGCACAGGTTCAATGGATGCCGGTACCGCAGCCGAAATTGGCAAACAATTAGGAGTTGATGCCGTACTCATCGGCACTATTACTAAGTTTAATATCGAAAAACAATCTGGCGGCGGCAGTTTCATGGGAATCGGTGGCGGTTCGCAAAAAACCAAAGCTACCGTTCAAATTGACGTGCGGTTAATCGGTACAGCTTCGGGAGATATTCTGGCCACCGCCAAAGCAGTAGGAGAAGCGGATCAAAGCGATTCTAATATTTCTGTGCGAGGTATCAGCAGTAATTCCGGCAGTAGTAATAATGAGGATACACTTTTGAGCGCGGCCGTTGATAAAGCCGTATCGCAAATGGTGACTAAACTTGCAGAAGTATCTAAGAAATTAGGCTAGCAATCATCTCAATTCTGCTGATACATAGGTAAAAACGAGATTTATCAAGGCTTTCAGGCGATTGTTGACACTAATGGGCAGTGCCGTCTTCTCTATATCATTCCGATGCCACCGGATTTGATCTAATATCAATTCCGGTTGCACTTCATTCTTTTCCTCGCAATTGTACTAACAAATTTGAGTAGAATTCAATTAACTAGAAAGCCGACGCTTCAGCCATATTTTGCTAGTTCTTGCTGCACCTGCCAATTGCATGATCCCAGGTACACGGTCAAACCACTGATTAGGATAGATGTCACTACGGGAACTTTTTTGCCACCCCAGGTTTGGGGAAGCAATCAAGGTGAGAACATCGGGATTTTGTGCTCGGAAAGTAGAATAAGCGCCGTCAAGGTGCATAGGCCCGCCGTCGGGATGTCCCGCAGGTCGCTGTTGCAGTTCTTCTAGAAAGCGCAAAAGGCGATCGAAAATCTTGCCATTTACAGCATAAAAATGAGCAGTCATCACCCCATCAGAAAAGGGAACAAGGGCGACAGGAGACTTTTCTGTAACTTCTTCGATGTGTCCGAAGTAGACGAAATCCCAATCTTGCTGACACAGTTGTTCCAGGATAAAAGCTTGATCTGTTCTGAACTTTTCTGAAATTTCTAGGTCATCTTCCACAATCAGGATATTGCTCAACCCTTTCTGTTTAGCCTGTTTGAGGATAGCTACATGACTGGAAAAGCATCCCCTTGCCCCAATGCTAGGGAAACCTCCTGCTTCGTCTGGGCGGATTGCGGGAAATATCTCAACCTGAGCGGGTGCGAGGGGCATTCCTGCTTTCTCTAATTCCTTCACTATGAGTTCGCATCTGTCTCTCCTCTCAGGGAGATTTACCGCATAAACTCCCTGGAAATAGTCTGTGATTTTTGTCATAGTTTAATCTCGAATCAAGAAGTTGACTAATATTCGGCTTAAGCGGGCCCCAATTTTATTTTAGGTCATCTTGTAGGGTGCGTCAAAAAGCATTGAAAAAGTCAACCAGTACGCATTTCGATGGGTATCAAAATTAACTGGTGCGCAGTGCACACCCGACAAATTACCAAATTTCAAGCATTTTCGGCACTAAGAACCAAGCTCGAAAAACACGCCAGACAGGATTGGGCATAAGCACCTTATAAGCTCTCGCGCATTTAAATTATCAAAAAAAATAAACTGTTGTGGGGTGTCCAGCCCGCCCTAAACATACAGTTTAAATGTGCGATAGCTGATCAATTCCGCCGCAGCCGGAACTGATCAGCTATCAATTAATTAGCATTAGGATTTGAGTCAGAAGCAACAACACATTTACCCTGTTGAGTGAGGTTGGGATTTGGGTTAGATACTATCTTAGAAATGGCATCTTGTTCTTGAATCCATCCGATTTCTCCTGCTTGTAGCTTGATAATTTCTACTCCAACTGTTGAATTAACTCTGGGCGAAGGCGAGGGAGTTACCACAGCAGGAGATGGATTTAGTACAGGTTTTGAAACAGTAGAAAAATCTTTATTTGACTTGGGCTTAGGAGAAGTAGATACGACTATTTCTGGAATCGAACAAACTTTCAGTTCCAACCAACTACCTTCTGTTTTTGTCACCTGCAAAATGCTGCCGACAGGGACTGTTCCTTTGACAGTCAACTCACCGATTGTGGCTCGTAAATCCAAGCTACCGACCTCTTTTCCCAATTCCCCAGCCACGGAACTTTTAATCTCTATAAACGAGCCTTTTTCTAAAGATTTGACGGGAGAAGGTACAGATTCAACTTTTTTATCCGACTTGCTTCGAGCATTAATTAAACCCAGTTTTCCGAAAATTGATGTCCCGGTAGTATCGATCGCCCGACCCACCGGAGGAATGAAAAAATAAGCAAATACACCTCCCAAACCTAACAAAAAGACTATTTTGATCAGCAGCAAAAATGGACTTTTACCTCGATCGGGCTGCTGTACCAACTGCGTCTTAAGTTGAGAGTTTCCATCGCCAAGGCTGGTGCTATCCGTCAAATCGGTTGGCATATCCTCGCTGTCGGCAATTAGTTCGATCGGCACATCTAAAGGTGCGATCGACAGTTCTGTGAAAGTATTGCCATTTTCCTTCAAGTGTGCTTGACAGTGAATCAAAGCAACAGTGACATTATCGTGACCGTTTCTAGTATTAGCAATCTCGATCAGCCGATCGCGCGCCTTCGCCACATCAATGCTACCGTCGAGGATTGGCAAAATCTCGGTTTCCCAACATTCCTCAACCCGGTCTTTATCGCTCAAACCGTCCGAGCACAGCAGCAAAACGCAATCCTCATCCACCGGAAAACGCTGCACAGTCGGGTGCAGAGTGTTGGACGAAGTAATGCCCAAAGCTTGAATCAGAGCTCCAGCGGCTACTTGTTCCAAAGCATCCCGGTAAAGCGAATAGCCCAAACGCACCTCGCGACAAGCCACATCGTCGTCGAGAGTAACTTGATAGCAGCCGGTGCGAGTAATCCAATAAGCCCGACTGTCTCCGACGTGGGCGACATAGAGCTCGTGAATGTGTGCTAAAGCCATAACTAGGGTAGTTCCCATCCGCTGGCGGCCTTGGCGGTGTTCCGTATCGTTGCGATCGGCTATTTTGTCGTTAGCAGCACAAGCGGCCCGTTCCAGCTTGGAAGTCAAGCTTTTGGGGTCCCAATTAGCTTGATGTAGAGGCATTTGCTGCAACTTGTCGCAGAGCACAGCAATCGCTTCTTCCGAAGCGACTTCGCCGCCGTCTTGTCCGCCGATACCGTCACAGACGATCGCACAAGCCGACGAGCCTGGTTGTCCTGCCAATACCGTACCGCTGGGCGGATAACAAGCATCTTCGTTGTGAGCCCGCGCTCTACCCACATCCGTGCCCGTGGCAATTGCCACGGTACGATCGTACGATCGACCGCATTTTGCCAGAGCTTTATCCAACTGGCCCATCAATTGTTCACCGTGGCGCACTTGACCGGCTACCATTTGCTGGCAAAGTTGCCTCAAAAAATTGCCAATCGCTGGATGAGCATCTTCGAGCGATTGCTGCCACAATTTGCCCAACTGCGACAAACTAGGAGGTTTGCGATCGGGCTGCAATTCCAGAAACCGGACTAATTGCCCTTCCACGCGCAGCAGTTCCGGTGTCAGCATCGTCGAAGCCACGCCCTGAGCGATACAAGGCTGCCACAACTGAGCCATTTGCCACAGCCAATTGAGCTGTCGCATCGCCTCGGCTCCTTTCCAGGAGTCCGCCAATTCCGGCATTAAAGATTCCGTCACCTTCAAAATAGGCCCGTTTTCCAGCAGCCAGATATCTCCCGGGAGTTTGCTCGTCGCAGACGATATCAGGCCGTATACTTGAGGCACGTGCAACTGATAGGCAAACAATCTTAGATAAGGAGAGATCGCACTCGGAATATCTTCGGGAAGTTCCGGCAACTGTTCGGGTTGAGTATCGACAAGAAGTCGATCGCGCTTGACCAAATAGCGACCCGAAATTAGATCGCCTGGCTTAGAAGCTTTGATCCCTTCACCTACAGCCCACAAGTAGTGTTTTGGCACAGAGTTTTGCATAAGGGTTCCTGACGCCTTTGGGCCCAGTGCTGATCTGAACTATTTTAGCGCTTGAACCTCGACGGGTTGATACGTGGTGATTATTGTACACCCCGTTTTCTCAGCAGACGGGGATGCTTAAGGCTTCACAGTCCTATTATCCTGATTTTCCAGGTTCCCAGGCTCACTACAAAAGCACTTTTATGTGCGTAGCGATATCTCCTGACAATATTTTAGGCGTGATTTCCCCCCAGTTTAGGGGTAGGTTTTAAAGTCTTGTACTGACACGAATAGTCTACCATTTTGTTGACCCCCGCATAAATCTTGGTATCAGATTTCAGGACGCTGGCGCTGGCGCTACGCCGAAGTCAAGGGCTTGAGATTTTGGACTAATTGTAATGCTACGATCGACATACCTAGAAATTAGCCGATCCGATAGGTATAAATAAACATCAATTCTCCGCAAAAGTCGATCGGGCGATCGGCACAGTGCGATCGAGCGCAGCAACTAAAGTTAAATTTAACCTTACCAAAAGACGAATAAGTTGGCGTGCATCTAATTTGAAAGAGTAATTTTGATTAAAAGTCTTGTGGGGTAGGCTCTTGTAGCCCGCCATAAAAACTTGATTTAGATGCGCAACAGGTAACAAGCCCGCAGATTCATCTGTAGACATCGCCAGAATTGCCAGTTTTGAACAGGCTTATCTGCCGGTTCCACAAGAAACATGGTCGATGTCTTGTGGAGTCAATCTCCAATCAACCGATCGATCCTAACTGTTGAGTTACTTAATCATGCCCCCACGTGAGTCAAGCGCCTTTTCCGAGAATTTGCCAGATCAGAATCTGCCACCTGCCATTGAGATAGACGAAATGCTTGCTAGCATTCAACATTCTCACAGTTACTACTACAAAATGATGAATATTGAGGTGTGGGCGCTAGTGGAAACCTTGGATGGAGTGTTTCCCGGCGCTTGGGGTGAATTTATGACTAACCGCCAAGTAGCACTAAAACACTTTTTGCAGCGCGATCGCGATCCAAATTGTGCGGTAGATCCCAATGATGCCGACAAAGCTCCAGAAACCAGCGGGATTGAGGAAGAAGAAGGTTGAAGCGGGTGTTGCTGAGAAAGGAGTATGATTTGCCTCCGAAATTTAGTAGAGGCAATTCATGAATTGCCCCTACTCTAAATTTCAGGGATTGCCTAAGTGAGTGAATCATATCTAAATTCAGCAACGCCGTTGAAGCGAAGTTCGGCACTGGATTTCAAAAATTTAACTAATACGAGTGGGAAGTCCCGCACTCTATCCGTTGACATGATCAGTAACGGGGTGAAATTGAGCAAACAATCAGAGTAGCCGTGGCAAAAGCGAGATATACCACGGCTTTCAGGCGATTATTGACACTCCGAAAGGCAATGCCGTGTCCTGATTTAGGCTACTAATAATTCCGATGTCAGCGGAAACAATATTACAGGTTAATTTTGGCGTCAACTCTCGGTAATCCCATGCTGTAGTTGACAGCGCGGCTGTTGAGGTTATAGCTGACTTCGCCTTTTTGCAAGAACGATCGAATTAAGTGTTCCAATTCCGAACCAATGCGACGGAGATTGTATTCGGTCAAATCTTCGCCCTCGTAGGCGTCTACGAGTTGGTCGAATTTGGCATAAACCTGTTTGACAGACTCGTCATTCCAGTTGAGTTCGTTATCTGGGTCAATGTCCAGAGTCAAAAGGTCATTGCTGGGTACGAGTTCGTTGTCTTCGAGGATGGCGGTGTATATGCGAATATGGCGGGTTGTTGACTTGAGCTGCATGAGTTCTTATGTGTAAAGATTTTTTCCTGAATTTATTGTAATGGCTGGGAGATGCGCGTGGAGATGGAGAGGATTTTGGAGTGCGAAGATGCAAAGGGCGCGAAGGAAGAGAGGAGGAAGGGGGAATGGGGGGAAGGCGATCGACTTTCAGGTTCGTAGTGAGGACTTCAGTCCTTCTATTTTTAAGGACTTCAGTCCTTACAGGTTCGTAGTGAGGACTTCAGTCCTTCTATTTTTAAGGACTGAAGTCCTCACTACAAACATTGTAGTTTTGAGACTTACTTAATTCAACACTAAAAACGAAAGCTTCCGCAATGTATAATAGTTGAGAATTGGCCTAGGAGGACAAGGTGGAAGGCAAGAGATTTATTCGCTCCCTGAAACTACAAAACTTCCTTTCCTATGGAAGTGAGGGAGAAACAATTGAACTGCAACCCTTAAACGTGTTGATCGGTACTAACGCATCGGGCAAGTCTAACTTAATCGAAGCGATCGCACTTTTGAAGGCAACACCTACAGACTTACCTACTCCGATTCGTCAAGGCGGAGGCATCAGCGATTTTTTGTGGAAAGGTGAAAAAGGTATTCCCACAGCCAAAATAGAGGCTATTTTAGATTATCCAGAACGATCGATGCCACTGCGCTATCAGATTAGTTTTACCACATCTGGTCAGAGACTTGAGATAGTGGACGAAGTTATAGAAGATATGGAACCGCGCGATAGTTCAGAAAGCGAGCCATTTTTTTACTACCGTTATAGCGATCGGGGACGCCCAGTTATCAACGTTACAGAGGACAACGAGCAAACAAGAAAGCTGCGGACTCTGCGCCGAGAAGATATCATTCCAGATCAATCAATCTTATCTCAAAGAAAAGATCCAGAACAATATCCAGAACTATCATATCTGGGAAATAAATTTTCCGAAATAGGTTTATATCGTAACTGGCAGACAGGGAGAGATTCAGTATCTAGAAAAGCTCAGCAAACTGACTTGCCAGAACATCCACTGCTAGAAGATGGTGGCAACTTAGGACTGGTTTTAAACAACTTACAGTATCAATTAGGAAGTAGGCAAATTATTGAAAAATTAAAACTTTTCTACGATGCAGCCGAAGAACTGAGCATCAAGATTTATGGCGGTACTGTCCAGATATTCATCCGCGAAACCGGATTGATTCAGCCAATTCCCGCAACTCGTTTATCAGACGGTACGCTGCGTTATTTATTCTTAATAGCTTTACTCCTCGATCCAACACCACCGCCACTTATCTGTATTGAAGAACCGGAGATTGGCTTGCATCCCGACATTTTGCCTGCGATTGCTGAAATGCTGATCGAAGCCTCACAGCGCACACAACTGATTGTGACAACTCATTCGGATGCTTTGGTGTCGGCGCTGAGTCCTGAGTCTGTGTTAATATGCGATCGGGATAATCGAGGAAGTCACCTGAGCCGCCTCGATCCAGAACGACTAAAAAAATGGCTTGAGAATTACACTTTGGGAGACCTCTGGCGGATGGGAGAAATCGGGGGAAACCGATGATAAAAGAGGTTCGCATTTACATCGAAGGTGGTGGCGATGGCAAGAATACAAAGCAATTGCTCCGACAAGGATTTAGCAGTTTTTTCAAAGAACTTGTGCAGGTTGCCCAAAGCAAGAAAATCAAGTGGCAGATTATTCTCTGCGGTTCTAGGAATCATGCTTTCAGGAATTTTAAGAATGCTTTAGCAGATCACCCAAATGCCTTTGTCATCCTTCTGGTTGACTCAGAAGCACCTGTTGAAAATCAGTCGCCTTGGGAGCATTTGAAGTCGAGGGATAATTGGGATTCGCCTGGGGTTGATGACACTCATTGCTATCTCATGGTTCAAACGATGGAAGCTTGGTTGATTGCTGATATTGATACTTTGAAAAGATTTTACGGGCAGGGATTCAAAGAAAATGCGATTCCTAAAAATACGAATGTAGAGAAGATTGAAAAGCATTTGTTAGAACCAAGTCTGAAAGCAGCTACCCGTGACACAAAATCGAAAGGCGAATATCAAAAGATACAGCACGCTTCCAAGCTGTTAGAAATGTTGAATGTTGAGAAAGTTCGCAAGGCTTCTTCAGAGTGCGATCGAATTTTTACAACTCTCACCGAACTCATGGAACAAGACAACTAGAGCGACTTACGCGCGAAGGCTAGAAACCGGGGTTTTTCTCGAAAATATTTCGTTTCAGCCCGCAGGTTTGGCAAAAAAATTGCTGGCTGAGCGAAGTCGAAACTGGGTTTTGAGGAGTATTGATGCGTAAGTCCTACAATGTTATGTTCCTACCCATCCTACAAGAAAGGTTATTTATGTTAACCCGATCGCAAATTGGATTTTATCTCGAAGACATCGAAACCCCAATTGGTAGAACCGTCAATTTAACTCTCACCGGACTCATTCTCCTATCTTCCGCCAGCTTCATCGCCGAAACTTACCCGCTTGCCGAACCTATTAGAATTAATTTGCAAACTCTCGATACAGCGCTTTTAGTTGTTTTTGCGATCGAGTATTTAGTCCGATTGTGGTGCGCTGACAATAAATTTAAATTTGTTTTTAGTTTTTTCTCAATCGTTGATTTGGTGGCAATCTTACCATTTTTATTGGGATTTGTCAATGTGAGTTTTATCCGCATCTTCCGCTGGTTTAGAATTCTTCGACTCATCCGTTTTCTAGAATTGAAAAATTCTATTTTTCGTGTCAGCAGCGAAGATGGGGTGATTTTTTCGCGGATTTTGTTTACTTTATTGGCAATAATCTTTGTTTATTCTGGTTTGATTTATCAAGTCGAACATCCGACAAATCCCGAAGGTTTTGGCACTTTTTTGGATGCTGTTTATTTCTCCGTTGTGACGATGACAACGGTGGGATTTGGTGATGTTACTCCGATTTCAGAAACTGGCCGCTTTTTGACTATTTTGATGATTTTGACCGGAATTGCCCTGATTCCTTGGCAATTGGGGGATTTAATCAAACAATTAGTTAAAACTGCTAATCAAGTAGAAACTATTTGTACAGGCTGTGGTTGGTCTGTACATGATGCTAATGCTAAATTTTGCAAAATGTGCGGGACTCAATTAGACATTAAAGGGTAATGCCGAACTTTCCTCTTCCATCTATGCCTTACATCCGGTATATTGCCCGTTACCGAAGTTCTTTTAAAGCCGAGATAATCATGTTTAGCAGACTATTGGCAGGAGAATTTCAAATTCGGTTTTTTGACCGATTTGCGATCGCAATTTCAGTTTGCCGCCGTGCTTTTCTGTGACGATTTGATCGCAGATAGCCAGCCCCATACCACTGCCTTTGCCTACTGGTTTGGTGGTAAAAAATGTGTCAAATATGTGCTGCTGGTTTTCCAGGGGAATGCCTGGCCCGTTATCGCAAATCCAAATTCCTGCCCATTTGCCGTCTGCGGTTTCTATGACTTTAGTGGTGATTTCGATTTGGGGCTGCCACTCGTCCAGGCACTGGGGCTCTGTTTCTCGATCGGCTATTTGCTCTGTTAGGGCGTCTAGAGCGTTAACTAACAAATTCAAAAATACTTGACTCAACTGACCGGAGTAGCCTTTAACTAGCGACAGTTCGCCGTAATTTTTTACCACTTCTATGCCATTTTTAAAGCGGTTTTTCAGAATTAACAGCGTCACATCCAGGGATTCGTGAATGTCTATTTGCACTCGCTTTGTCTCATCCATGTGAGAGAAGTGGTGCAGCCCGTTAACTATATTTAGCAATTGCGTGGCTCCCAACTTCATCCCTTCTAAGGTGACTGGCAAATCTTCTTTCAAAAAATCAAATTCTATTTCTTCTTTGATGGCATCAATTCGGGGACACGATTCTGGATATTCTTCTTGATAAGCCGACATTAGCTGAAGCAAGCTTTCAAAATAGGACAGCAGAAAAGTTAAATTTCCCCAAATACAGTTCAGCGGATTTCTAATTTCGTGGGCTACTCCTGCTACAATTCTTCCCAAACTCGCCATCTTTTCTGTTTGGATGAGTTTGGATTGGGTTTGTTTTTTGAGTAACTTATTTGTGATTTGGTGAATTCTGGATTGAGCTACCATTAATTGGTGTACGTCCAACAGTCTGTAAGTCTGGGGTGCTATTTCGACTACGACGGGTTCATAAACTAATTCTGCTGATCTGTAAAGCGATTCTTGGGCAGCTTCTACGATTAATTTACTGCCTGGAAGCAGCAGCAACTCTTGCTTGGAAAACCTATATAATACCTCTATGGGTCGCTTGAAAAACATTTCTAATCCATAGCGGCGGTTAACTTTTTCAAAAAATAGACGCCTGGATATTATGCCGACAAAATTACCCCGATCGGTCAAAATGATGCCTGGAAGCATAGGATGTCCTTCAAAAGCCTGGGCTACTTCTTTTGCCTGTTGAGTTAATTCAATTTGGCAGTTGTAGAGCGGTAGGTCTAAGAGAGTGGATTCTAAGGATATGTTCCAAGTACAAATCTCAGGTATATGCAACACTGATAACTCCGAGCTAATATCATGCACAGCAAACATAGATGAAACCCCTGTTAAATTGTTCTTGACGAGCACTTAAGTTGCTATTAATTGGTAACAGGTAATTGGTAGGGAGTAATTGCTAATTTGTCAAATGACAACAGCATCCGATGGGAAAGTTCGATCGCACTACCATTGTCTGCTAAAGATGCTGTCTCCAAATTGGTGTTAGACGATCGAAGCTTTTGCGGAACTTACGGAGACTTTATATAAACTTTTTACCATGATATACCCTGCGATCGCGTGTTTTCCCAAAATATTCAAAATTTATCAAGAATTTTTGCGATCTTTGATACAAGTTTTTCGTTGCTGCTAGGGAATTGGAGAATAAATCGCCGATTATCAGTAAATATACGAGTATCCTCGGAGGGATCGAAGGCTCGGATTGTTGACGATCGTCTAAGGGACTTGAGGCCCCAACGGTCAAGACTGGGACTAGGGTTCGACAAGGGGCCAGAGGCGTTCTAGCTGATTCCGCCAAGCCGTGAGAGTCTGTTCGCGAGACTCTCGCCCGAGTTCCATTTCGCCCATCAATCCCTCTGCGTAGAAACGGTCTAAAGTCTGAAGGGTAGTTTCTATAGACTGGCCCTGCATCTTGGCTGCTTTGATGATTTGACGGATGCGGCTTTCGATCAAACCGCCAAAAAAGTCGGACAAACCTCGCTCTTGCAAAGCCATTAGCCTAGCGATGGCGTCCGAAAAATCTGGGGCGGCGAGTGTGGCACTGTTGTGCTGAAATACTCCCCACAAAACGTTTTGATGTATGGCGTAGCGAGTTTCGAGGGTTGTGTCAAAGTTAGCTTCTAGCAGTTGAGCGAAAAATGGTTGAGCTTCTTGGGCATCGGCGATCGGCAGTAAAATCCGCAGCCAACTCCCATCGTCTGAAAGCAGGACTAAGAGGCGAAATTTGGAGGTTTGTACTTGCCAAGAAGTAGGGGCTGGCATCTCAACACTTTCGCCGAATAAGTCTTTAAGGATCTTGCTAATTTCTTCGGGATTCATGGTAGTCGGTAGTTGGTAATTCAGTTGACAGTTGACAGTTGACAGTTGACAGCTTGGCTAAACCTGGAAGGAAGAGGATTGAAGCAATGAATAGTCTGCTTTTAATTTCTACCTTAAAGGGTTCCGGCTTTAAACCAATTATTGCTGGTAATTGGTAAGCTGTTCTGCATTTAAATTGCATATCAAAAAAATCAATCAGTGGGGTGGGCTTTTGTAGCCCGCTCTAAATATACAATTTAAATGTGCGACAGCTTAATGCAGAGTAACTTAGGGGAGCCAGCGAGGGTGATAGCCGGCAAAGGGAAGTTCTTCTGGCTGTACTTTTGCCGGAGATCCGTCTGCGGGTATTTCTAGTAAGGGTAGCACCCAGAGGCGGCTGGTGGCGATCGACTGTCCGCTGTCATTGCGGGGACTGTCTACTGTTGACGGATTTTTTGTGGTGACTGATTGGTCGAAAATTAATGCCATTCCGTCGGGAGATACACTGATTTGGGTATCTAATTGATTGGGCAAAATCAACAGCGGTTTGATGGTTCCTACCAAACGATTACCATCTTTTTTGAGGTCGATGGTGGCGATGAAAGGCTGTTCTTTGTAGCTTTCTGTTTTGAGGCGTTGGGCTAACAAGCAGTAGAGACGCTGAAATTGATTGTCTTTGTTTTTGCGGGGGTCGAAATAGACGGCGAGAATGCTACCGGGAATTCGCAGTATTTCTTGTTCTGCGCCTTGGTTGTCTAAGATGTAAAGCGATCGAGTAAAATCAGCGTTGTATTTAACATAGGCGGCGGCGGAGTTGTCGCGGGCCATACCTAATACTTGTTCGTATTTTGGCAAAAATTCTACTGGATCTGCTTCTGGTGTGAGGGGAACGATCGCTAATCCTTGTTTTTGAGACATTACCATCGATTTGCTGTCGGCCCGAATCATAAAATCTCCGCCTTGTTGATTTTCCAAGGGGCGGGGCGCCATTTTTTCTTCTAAAATCCAAGGGCTGAAATCGGCGGGATTGCGGCGGTTGACGCGCTGGATAACGATGATTTTTCCGTCGGCTGAGAGGTCAAATTTGAGGTTTTGGTAATCTTTGGAGTCTAGAATTTTGGTGATTGTACCTGCTGGCTGCGTTCGCCCTGGCTCTTCTCCGGGGGATTGGGGATTGATGCCGGTGGTGACTGTAAATAGTTCTTGATTTAGGGTGCCGCGAGTACGGGTGACCGATCGATCTGTGGCTGAAAATAAAATGCGATCGCCCTGGGGATACGGTTTAAAATCGGTGACAACTAAATCTTTGGGAGTCAGCGATATTGGTTTCGATTCGCGGCTGGTGAGATTGACTAACATTAGTCTGCTTTCTGTTTCGCCTTGGACGCCGATATAAGCAAAAGCTCGATCGCGACTGCGAAAGGAACTGCTAAATGGTTGAATTGGCGTTCCTTTATTTTGGTTATTTTCTCCGAAATACTTGTCGGTTGCTCCAGCGAGCTTTACTGTGTAGGTAACGCCGTAGGGTGCTGGATCTTTGAGGGTGTAAGCCATACGGCGGCCAGCCCAGCTAAATTTACCGGGGAGTGAGGGTTCTAGCTTGAGGTTTTCCTCGACGCTGGCGTGGTTCATCGGCCGAAAAAAGGTGAGGATAAAGCCGGTATCTGTGGCGCCGATTTGTTTGTTTTCCCAGGTAAATTCTCGCACTTTGGGTGCTGTGCGATCGCCCGACAGCAGCAGCAGTCCCATTAAGACGCTCAAGACTAGCATGAGGATAATCGCCACGCGGTCGATCGGCTGTTTGAATAGCCCAATAGCCAAGGGTGAAGGATTAATTTTTTTGTTAAAAATATTCACAAATTTTTCTCTCTTATTTCTGCTGAAAATTAACTGCCCAATTTTCCCTGCATTAAATTTTACAGTCCAAGACGCACTCCCGATTCTTAGGATCGCAAATTAAATAATTTACATAAGGAAAGTAGGATGTCCCGCCCGTGCAGAAATGACGGGCGGGACATCCCACAAGAATCATCAAAGTTTAAGTTATTTAATTCTCATTCCTAACCTCCTGAGAATTTATACCAATTTTAAGAAAGAATGCAACAGTATTCTTGTCCCCCCCCTTTGCAAGGGGGGTCGAAGAGTGTTGCACGATTTTAGAAAAATGGTATTACTTAAATATCAATACACTTGAGTTATCGATATCCAACGACTTGCTTCTCAGGATTTTATGGGAAATATAGGCATATTTTAGAGGTCAGATTATGCCGCTCTGAACTGTAGAGACAAATATGTCATGGCTCCGTCTTATATCTTCAGGTGAAAGGCGATCGATCGGTAGCCCACCACCCACAGACATTCTCACAAAAAGTATGATTGCTAATACCCCTAAAAACATTGCTGTCAACTTCATATCATCCCAAAAACAAGTTAGCCCTTCTTTCCAAAGACCGTAGGTAACTACCAAATAAGTAGGAATGTCACCAACAGCTACAGCAATCACAGCACCTAAATTACCCATAAAATGATATCCTATTGGGATGCCAATAGAGATACTCAAGAAAGTTACGAGATTGCCCATAGCTCCGTACTGAGATTTTCCGATGGCTAACAGACAAGAACCCATCAAACAGTGGATAGTCGTGTGCCAGATACCTAAAGCTAAGATTGGCATCATCCAAGATGCTGCTACATACTCTTTTCTGTACAGTAGTAAAATCAACTGATCTCCAAAACTCACAAAAATTGCTAAACCTATGGCTAAAGGGATCAGAATCAAGTTGCGGTTTTTGAGGATTTTGGCGCGCAATTCCTCGCGAGGCAAGTCTGCTAGCATCGAAATTGAGGGAAAAATCACCCTGCCGCTAATGGCGATGATAACTTGGCGCGGCATATCGCCGAGGGTAAAAGCGATGCCGTAAATACCCAACATTGTTAAGGTAAATATTTTTCCGAGGATGAGTCGATCGGCTTGAGAACACAAGAAAAATAAAAGCGTAGATAAAAATATCCATTTGCCATAAGAAAATATTTCTTTAACTGCTTCTTTCTCCCAAGCAAAGCGGTTTGACTTGCCAGGAATCAAAAAATGGCTCCATACTAACTCCATTAAAGAGCCGATAAAACCGCCTGCGATGATGGCCCAGATACTGCGATCGAACCAAGCCCACACAACCATCACTGTAGTAGAAACTATCTGTGTACCCAACTCAAAAAGCACTACTCGCTTAACGCTCATTTTGCGTTCGAGGGTGGATACGGAAGTGGATTTGAACCCTCCGATTAGAGTATTTATACTGATGATTGGAAGCAACCATAGGAGACGGGGTTCTTCATAGAAATTAGCGACTGGCCAGGTGATTGAAATTAAACACAACCACACAAACAAGCTGCGAACAACTTGCATTGTCCAAGCGGTGTTGAGAAATTCTGTCTCTTCTCCACGCTTGTTTTGGACGATGCTTGGGCCTAAACCGATGTCTGTGAATAGGTGGATGCCTGTGATAAATACGTAGGCTAGACCTACCAAGCCAAATAGTTCTGGCAAAAGCAGACGAGTCAGGATTAGGTTGCTAGCAAATCGGATAATTTGACTGCTGCCATAGCTGGCGATCGTCCAGATAGCACCTTTGATCGCTAATTTTTTTTCTGATGACATATAGTGAAAACTTATTTGCTCATTACGAGTCTAGTTCCTGAATTTGCTGTTGGCAACTTCTACAGGATGCTGCTGCCACTTTTATAGCTGACTTTACCTTACCGTATCTTAATTGTGCTAGGGACTGGCGAGACTCCCACAACTAGAAAGGTAAAATTCAATCTCATAGCTTACCTCACATTTAGTAATCATAAGGATTTTTGGGTTCAGGAATTGGTTTGAGGGAAACAGCCTGAATTGTCAATTTGCGCTTGCCTTGGAGTTCTTCTACGATCGTTTCTCCTTCTATTTCTAGCCAACTGTCTGGGGGAAAGGCGGCGCGGGTTTGACCGATCGCTAATTTGACCGGCAACCCGATCGGATAAGCGTCCGCTGCGCAGCAGGTAATGATAAAACGCCCGATCCACATATATTGTTCTGCGATGTTGGGCGGGTGAATTACAAACCCTTGAACTTTGACCTTTTGACCTCTATATGTATCGGGTTCTGGATTGAAATTTAACAGTCGCACCCATTCGACGAGCGATCGCTTTTCGGGTTTTGTAGTATTGCGAAATTCTTGCGGTTGCAGTCTGGTGATGGGCAGGGATTCGGTGAGGCCTCGTTCCAGTGCCGTCTGACTGGTAAATGTGCGCGGCGTTACGATTAAACCGATTAATGCGACGCTTAACATTAAGGTGCTGCCGACACTGGGGGGAAATAAGGTAACGTGTTCGACTTCTGTAATTCTGGGAGACTTATTGGCTGGCGATGTCCGCGATTGCTTGGCGGTGCGATCGAGCTTTAAGAGTTCCCAAACTTTAAACCCACCAATCACCATTAAGCCAATTCCTCCCGCTACAGTCAAGCCAAAGTAATTCGGGTGAATCAGAATGCTTAATTTGCCCGTGATCCAATATTTGAGGAGCAATATTCCCCATCCTAAGATAGCTAGGGCATCTAGCCAAGGGCTAAATTTTTTCAGGTTCATTTTTTGATAGTTATTGGGAATTGAGAATTGAGAATTGAGAATTGAGAATTGAGAATTGAGAATTTGGAATTTGGAATTTGGAATTATTCGTCCGTTCAGGATCGGTGATTAGCCTAGATACAAGTTAACAGCCAGAGTCATCAAAAAGGTTAACTGAGCTGCCAAAATCATTAAGTAAATGACGGCTCTACCTTTGAAAATCGACAACATCAAACCGATACCTTTGAGGTCAATCATCGGGCCGAAAACGAGAAATGCTAATAGCGAACCGCTGGTAAATGTGGAAGCAAAAGATAAAGCAAAAAAAGCGTCAACTGTAGAACAAATTGATACGACTGCGGCTAATAGCAGCATGGCGAGAATCGAGGAAACGGGGCCTTGGCCGAGGTTGAGAATTAGTTCGCGAGGTGCGCCAACTTGAATGATAGCTGCGATCGCACTTCCGATCACCAACACTCCTCCCAATTCCCGCAACTCCTGCACCATACTGTCCAAAAGCAACCGCAGACGCTCTCTAGAAACAGGGTGGAACATGGAGGAACGTTTCGAGGTTTTGTCTGTTTTGCCTGTTTTTAAGGGCTTCCAGTCATCTTGTAGCAAAGATGCGATCGGCACTGCACCTCCCGGCTGACCGAGCATAAATGTCCCCGACTGCAACAGTAGCGGAGTGTTGGCTTGGGCGAGTTCTTTTTCCGACAACTCTGGTTTTGGGAGGGGAATCGCGCGGGCTACAGAAGGGTGTAGCAGAGGGCGCAAGTCTGCTTGGGCGCTGAACACCCAGCCGATGATAGTTGCTGTGATCAGCGAAAATACCACCCGTAAAACTACAATTTCTGGCTGATCGCGAAATGCCGTCCAAGTTGCCCAAATTACTACGGGGTTGATGGTGGGGGCGGCGAGCAAAAAGCCGATCGCCACTGGTGCGGGGACTCCCTGCATCAGCAACCTGCGCGCTACGGGTACGTTACCGCACTCGCACACCGGAAACAAAAAGCCGATCAAACTACCCACAAAAGCCCCCAGCAGCGGGTTTCGCGGAATGCGGGATACGAGTTTGCGTTCGTCTACAAACCCCAGCAGCAAACCTGAGAATAAAACTCCCAGCAGCAGAAAAGGTATTGCTTCTACTAACAAGCTGAGAAAAAGGGTAAAAGCATTGTTTAACTGATTCGTTAGGGCTGGTTGCATCGATCGCCTACTGGTAAATTGCTATCTAGTTTCACATTTTTGGTAGAATCCCTGTCGATCATACCAAAGCATAGCGCTAAGTTAAGATTCAGTTAAAAAAATATTTGAAAAAAATGCTGCTGCTTTTTGCTTGAGTTTGTAGATATTCTATTTAAATCAATACTGATGTCTTGAATGATTGGGAGTGGTGAAAATTGTTTAAATTGTACTAGACTTATTTCATGATTCTTTGATTGATAGATCGACCGCAGATGCAAGGCAGATCAACACAGATTAACGCAGATAATTTTAAGATGGGAGAGCGAATGAGTGCAATCTTGTTTACTAAATATTTATGCCTGATTTGCCGGAAGCTTTTTAGACAGTCTTAAGTAGGTCATTGCGAAAAAACCATAGTATTTTGTAGGGGCGGGTTCAGCTAAAAATCTATGATACCAGCCAATTTTTGAAGGCAAAACCCGCCCTTTTCTCTTCTCTAAAAATCTATGATACCAGCCAGTTTTTGAAGGCAAAACCTTAAGTAGGTCATTGCGAAAAAACCATATTATTTGGTAGGGGCGGGTTCAGCTAAAAATCTATGATACCAGCCAATTTTTGAAGGCAAAACCCGCCCTCTTCTCTTCTCTTCTCTAAGAATCTATGATACCAGCCATTTTTTGAAGGCAAAACCCGCCCTCC
>CASBQF010000171.1 GCA_949127775.1 Oscillatoriales cyanobacterium PMM_0080 | reverse complement strand
TTGCAAAAATAACTAGAACAGGCAAGATGCCTGTTCCACAAAAAACATTTTTTCTTGTGGAACAGGCATCTTGCCTGTTGCAAAATTTGATTAAAATGAATTTTGCAAGAGGTCTATTGGTTAACAGTTAACAGTCTCCAATGCCCAATGCCCAATGCCCAATGCCCACTTGATACAACTTACCTAGCAGCCGCTCTTACTAACAATAATCCGCCGATTCCAAAGCCAAATGCGATCGGCAACCAAGCCGAAATCATCGGAGTCAAAACAGCTTTTACGCCCATTGAACTGGTGATGAAACCAAATACATAGTAAGTGAAAATCACAATTACGCTAATCCCAAAACTCGTACCCCGGCCGGATCGGCGCGGTTGAGTTCCCAAAGCTGCTCCTACTAAACCAAATACCATGCACACGAAAGGAAAAGCATATTTTTCTTGAATTCGCACCTTTAATTTGCGAATTTGCGGTGCGTCGCCGCTGTTTTTAATAATATCCAAACGCTCCTGAGCTTGGGCAATATTCATCTCTTTGAAATCCCGCACTCTAGCAGCTAAATCTAAAGGCGTGCGCGGGAGTTTCAACTGTTGATGTTGAAATCTAACTATATTGCGATAAGAGCCATCAGGAGCTACTATATAGGCGGTTCCGTTGAAAAAATCCCAGGTGTTTTCTGAGGGATTCCAAGTAGCTGATTCGGAAGAAACGATTTGATTGAGGCCTGGGGTGGAACGATCGATAATTGTTAAACCTTTCATTTGCTGGCCGTCAAATTGTTCTGCATAAAAAAAGCGGGCTAGGGTTTCGTCGCCGCCTTTTTCTGGTTTGCGAAATTCTGTGTAGACAATATTTCTATCTTGAAATGTGGGTTTTTCTCGCTTCAGGGCTCTGTCTAAAGTTAAAGTCGCTCTGTAGCTGGCGGCAGGTACGACTAATTCTTGCAAAGCAAAGGTGAAGCCGGCAACAATTAAACTCATAATCACTGCTGGCATTACCAGTCGGTAAACGCTAACTCCGCAACTGCGGAGGGCGATTAGTTCGCTGTCGCTGGACATTCGGCTGTAGGCCATTAAGGTTGCTAGCAGCATTGACATCGGGAAAGCTAATACTACAAAGTAGGGAATTTGTAGCAGAAAAATTTCTAGGGCTGCGCCGTAGGGGAGGCCAGATTCTGTGACTTTGCGGACTAATTCAAATAAGGCTCCAACTGTGACGGCGACGGATGTAAATAGTCCGACTCCAAACAGAAATGGGCCGATTAATTCTTTGGTAATATACCAGTCCATTACCGAAATTCTCGGCAGCCAGTTGAGGGGATTGAATGATTTGGATATTGCTATTTTCATAGTTGCGCGTTGTCGCTGACTCCTCCTTAATCTAAAATTTAAAGTTCTGCCGAATACCGAATGCTTTTAAATGACTAAACTGTTGCACATTTAAATTGAATATTCGGGACGATGCTCAGAGCAACGTACCACAAGACTTTGATTGGTTCTTGATACACAATTCAAATACAGAATAACTTATCGCACGAAGCTGTCCCCCAAGTAATATTGCCGCACTAAAGGGTTGCTGTAAAGTTCTTCTTCTGCGCCGGATGCTAATATTTGGCCGTCTCGCATGATGTAGGCTCGATCGGTAATTTCGAGGGTTTCTCGGACGTTGTGATCCGTGATCAGGATGCCAATTTGCCGATCGCGCAGTTTGGCAATAATCGTTTGAATTTCGTCAACCGCGATCGGATCTACCCCGGCAAACGGTTCGTCTAAAAATAGGAACATCGGCCCGTCTCGCCCGGCGGCTAAGGCTCTCGCCAGTTCAGTTCGGCGTCTTTCTCCCCCGGATATTTGAATTCCCAAACTAGATGCTATTTTTTCTAAGCGAAATTCTTGCAACAGGGAATCGACTCGATTTTTCCATTCCCAGCGTGGCACTTGAGTTTGTTCTAGGACTAACAAAATGTTGTCACGCACGCTCATGTTTTGGAAAATGCTGGCTTCTTGAGCGAGATAGCCAATTCCCAAATGTGCTCGCTGGTGCATCGGCAATTTAGTGATGTCTAAATCGTTGAGCCAAACAGTCCCTTGATTGGGTTTTTCTAATCCAGTTGCTATGTAGAATGTTGTGGTTTTCCCTGCGCCGTTAGGGCCGAGGAGTCCTACGATTTCTCCTTGGGCTACGGAAAGGTTGACGCGACTGACGACATGACGTTTTCCGTAGGATTTGTGAATATTTTCGAGTACAATTTTCATTTTCGCCCTGGGGAACTTCTACCAGCTAAATTTGAAACTGTGGGTTTGGGCGATCGAGCCTCAAGTCTATATCCTACACACTCAAACTTCTTATTTTTAAAATGAGGAAATTTCGCATCTATCCCAAGTAGTATGTTTTTGCCGATGCGAAATTTTGCTGCTACCAGCAGCTTTTACTTGGGAGTTGTGCGACGTACCGGCGGTTTAGCAGCGGGCTGAGGGCTTACTGGGGGACGTGGGGAGCCGATCGAGTTTTGAGCGGCTGAATCTTGTTCCGGCGCCACCAGATAGACGGATTCTACCTGTCCTGGCTTGTCTGGGAGCGCAATAAACCGCCCTTCGTCAATCAAGTATGTGATGGTTTCGCCGCGCAGGCTGTTTCCCTGCTGCAATACATAAACGTCGCCGCTGAGAATAATCCGGCGCTCGCGGCTGAAGTATTGTGCTTGAGCTGCGGTGGCTTGCATTTGACGGGCTGGATAGTTGATTTGGACGTTGCCGCGGGCTGTCACGATGCCGGTTTTGGAGTCGGCTTCTTGAATGTCCGATCGCACGGAAAGAGTGCGAGGCGGGGCGGCTTGCGGGTAGGTGGGAGAGGCGATCGCGCCAGCCAGAGTCAGGGGCAAAAGCAGCGATAATCCTTTGAATATTCGGGAATTGAGTAGTTTAGCGGAGGGCATCATAGCTTGGCAAGCCTCAAAATTTATGAAATTGCTGAAGGGCATTATCTCACCCCTGATTTTTCTCTAGGGAGATTAGATCCACCACACCCGATCGGTTGGATATTATATCTTAACGGCCGTGAAAAATGCTCAGGAGGTCGATCGACCTGCCCGAGAGCGTCAACCAATTATCCTAGCAAGACAGCAGCCACTTTCATGACTTGTCTGGCAGATTTACTGATCATTCGGACTTCAGTCCTTTCTGGCGTGGCTTTTAGTCAATAAAGTTGTTGGATAATTTTTCGATTGATAAATCAACCGCAGATATAAGGCAGATCCACGCAGATCCACGCAGATAATTTCAAGAAGTTTCAACCGTCTGATCTTTCAAAATGTATGGCAATTGCAAGCCTGCAACTTCTGTACCTGTTAATAACGGTACAAATTCAGCGACTTTTTCCGGGCCGGCTTGCTGCAAAGCGCTCAAAAGTTTAACACTTTGTCCCAGCAACTCTTCAACAGCAATTCCGGCATAACTCGGCTGATAATAACTGAGCCGATTTATGCCTTCTCCCAGCAAGATTACTGCACCGCGCCAGTTTAGATTTCCTAAGTGATAGAGCGCAACGGCAATTTGCAATATTCCCTGATAAAACCTTTTATCCGGCTCGCCGGCTTCCATCCACAAAGCCTCTAAAGTATCGTGACAAGCGTAAAAATCTTGGCTGTTAAATTGTTCGATACCGTGCCAAAACTCGATCGGCATTTCCTCTGTCATTCGATTGAATATGGGGATTTTCGAGTGGGGATGCGTGTTTGAGTAGGCGGCGATCGGTTTTGTTAATAGCTAAGTCTTAAAAATAGGAACAACAACGATCTGTTTTCAAAACTTATGTCAACTGAATACCGCCTACTTAACCGATTACATAGTATCTCTGACAGCCTGGAGCTGATCCATGCCAATTTCTTGATTAGTTCCAGCGAAATCGTTATCGGGCGTCAAAAATAACATACAGTGACACTCTTTGCGCTCGCGCATCGGAATGCAGGGACAGTTCCAGTAAGCGGCTTTTACTTCGGCTTCTTTATCTTCGTAGTGACGACAAGGGCATAAGGGAGCGCCTAGTTCGTCTTTGTTTTTTGCTAGTCCTTCAATTACTACAGCAGTGACAGAAAGCTCGGAACAAAAGTAAGTTCCGGTGCGCTTGGCGTAGGTTTCGGAGAAATTCTTCATCGCCTCCAAAGTTTTTTGGTTGGAGAGTTTTGATTTTTCTGTTGTGTTCATAGTTTAGGATCGGAGTTGAGGATGCTTCGAGCTTTTGACAATTGTACCCCAGAATGTGACTTTAAACACTTGATATTTCTGTTTAGTTACAAGGACTAAAACCTTGACAAAAATTGGGTTTTAGGTTGTGGATTTTTTAATGATTTTTCTCTCTCCATCCCGGTTTGGGAAACTGGCGACACACCCGGTTTTTGGAGCAGCCCAAGATTTGGGCGATCGCACGCCCTCAAAAATCATCGCCCAAAGCGGATATAAATGAGATAATACACCACAGCCCTGTCCTTGTGACCAGCATCTGATGACAATTTCCCCGGAGCCCACCGGCTATCAAAATCTCCTCCCTACTGGCTGATTTTGCTCGCTGACTGGGAGTTTGTCAGATTAATGTTAAAATTCATCTCTCACGCTGTTAGCTAAGTAGGTGGGTACAAATAAACATGAGATGGGGAGGGCGGGTTTTGCCTTGATCAACTGGCTGGTTTCAGAGATTATTTGCTAAACCCGCCCCTACCAGCGCACTCAAATATTGGTTTGCACGCTGAAAACTTAGGTGAAGTTTGCAATAAGAGCTTTGAAAGCGGAAGATTGATGTCAAATTGATTTGTGAATAAGATTTATGTTATGAACCGCTGAGGTGCAAAGGGCGCGAAGGAAGAGAAATGATTTATTTGTTTGCCTTTTTGGTAAATAGATAAATGTCATCCCGCTGATATTTGAGTTGAAATTGAGGGTTATTTCTGAGTTGAGTTATGAGGTTTTCGACAAAAGCTCGATCGCTCATCCAGCCAGGATACCTCAGATTCAGCAAGACATACTCAAACTCTGCGAGATTTCCAGGAGCTGTCTGAGCCTGAGTTAAGCGTACTACAGGGCGGTGCGTCAAGTGCGGAGCCATGTGAGAAGTGGTCAAAACACTGCCTTTTGTGTTGACGAGGGCGATAGCTTCTCTGCTAGCCGACAAGGTATCGAGGGAATCTACATAAATAGTCCAAAAATAGCCATATTTTGCTAAAGCCAAGAAACCAATCAACGACCAAATTACAATCAATCTCGGCAATTGATCATCGGGAATTGGCAATCTATCAAATATTGTCTCTACTTGTTGCTGATTCCTAGCTGCTAAACTAGAAATTACCGCCACCAATAGAAACGGCAATATCGGAATAGAATATTGATGAATCAAATCTCGTTGAGCCGGAATGTCCGAAAGAATATTCATCGCCAACATTGGTGCAGCGCTAATTAAAGGTGTCAGATGCCGTGGCGAAAGCCACCAAATTACAGGTAATATTAATAAGGCTAAATATTCAAAAGTATCACCAGAAAAAATTCGCCCTAAAATGAGATTTGGTTTCAAGATTACATTAACAGCTATTTCTAAAACCGAGTTTCCTAAATATTGATATCGCCCAATTCCTGCGTGCTCTCTTCCCTGATTGAAATACGGTATAACTCCCTGAGTAACTACCAGAAACCAACTCACGCCGAGAAATAGAGCTATCAGCCCGCAATTGCGTTTTTTGTCAAAACACAAGAGCCACAATCCCATCGCAGCCACAGTTAAAGATAGCACGGCTTTGCAGCTCAAAACTAAGACGATGGCAGCGCAAAACCATAGGGTTTTATTGAGTCTGGCGGCGAGGATTGCTGCTAGGAGTGCGGGTAAGGCAATTACTTCTGGGTGGAAGTCGAAGAGGTTGACATTGAAGACTAGGGGATAAAAAAGGTAGATACAGGCGATCGCCCAAGCTATACTATTCTTTAACCCAGCTTGACTCGCCAAACCCCAAACTGGCAAAGCACCCGATGTCAGGGCGACTGCTTGCACTAACAACAGCCAATGCACATCGGGATATATTTTGTACAGCAAAGCCACGGGATACATCACCCCAGCGGCGTGATTTCCCAGGTGGTGAATTTCCAGAAATGAGGAAAACGGCGTTTGTCCTTGACTGATGAGATAGGCTACTTGATCGTAAATTCCGAGCTCAAAGGCATTAGATTCCAGCAGGGCGTGGCGTACACTGCTGCATAGGAAAAATATTAGGGCAAAAAGGGCAACTACTAAAATTATAGGATAAGATTTTAGATGTTTAAAATAGTTAAATTTATTCATTGTTACTACTCATACCAGCACCGAAAAATCCTACATTAGTCGTAGGGTGTGTCGCCATTAAAAATCTCTGCATAAAAATCGACTTTTCGAGTAGCGACGCACCAGCATCATTCAAAAACTCTTGTAAACAAATCCAAGAATATATTGCAATACGGTTCACTTAAGACAGATCCCCCCTAACCCCCCTTAATAAGGGGGGGACAAGAAGCTCTTAAAGTCCCCCTTCTTAAGGGGGATTTAGGGGGATCTCCGGCGCATAAATAGTGTTAAGTAAACCGTATTGGAATATATTGTATCAATAATTCTTACAAATAGTATTATTTGTGAACTTTCTGAAACAAAAACACATCATCCTGCTGATAGCTGATTTTAAATTCAGCAGATTTTTTAAGTTGAGTCACGACACTCACAGCCGTATCCGCAGTATCATGCCAAGGATGGCGCATATTTAATAGTACATACTCAAATTCATTCAAACTTTGCCCGTTGGCAACTTGATGCAACAATTTAATTGTTGTACGATGAGCGAGATGAGTTGCTAGGGAATTATCTGTTAAGACATTGCCTTTAGTTTGCACTAAATTAATTGCCTGCCGCGTCGCTTGCCAAGTATCGAGAGACTCTAAATAAATTGTTCCAAAATACCCATACTTTGCTAAAATCAAGAAACTTAAAATCGACCACAAAATCAACAATTTTGACAAATTAGCAAACAGCAATTTTCCCCACCTCCAACTGCGGCGAATCGACAGACGGCGCATCCAGATATGTTTGATAGATTTAATCGAAATCCGTTTCGATACTGGCTTCCAAATTCGCGGCGTTAAGTGGCGGTGATTCCATAGATAATTCCTGGCATTTTTCCAAAAATTCTTGCCTCTTCTCTGTCTGTCTGCTATGGTAGAAATGACTACAGTTAATACAAAGGGAAATATCGGCACTGAATACTGGTGAATCAAATCTCGCTGAGCGCCAATATCCGAAAGAATATTCATCACTAGGATGGGAAAAGCGCCAATTAATGGCGACAGGTGACGTGGGGAAAGCCACCAGATTACAGGCAAAAACAATAAAATTAAATATCCCAAAGTATCAGTCGAAAATAAACGCCCTAAAATTAGATTTGGTTTCAAGATTAAATTAACAGCTATTTCTAAAACTGAGTTTCCTAAATATTGATATCGCCCGACACCTGCGTGTTGTTTGCCTTGATTGAAATATGGTACGATTGCTTGAGTAGCTATCAAAAACCAAGCTGCACCGATAAATATCGCGATGAGTCCGCATTTGCGGGTTTTCTCAAAGAAGAATAGCCAAACTCCCATCATCAAAACTGTCAAAGATAGCACGGCTTTGCAGCTTAAGATTAAGAGGATGGCTGCACAAAACCACAATGTTTGATTGAGTCTGGCGGCGAGGATTGCTGCTAAGATTGCGGGTAAGGCAATTACTTCGGGGTGGAAGTCGAACAGATTGACGTTAAATACTACGGGATATAGCAGATACATGGCTGAAATTGCGATCGCCCTTGGTTCGCTTAATCCCGCTTGACGTGCTAAACTCCAGCTAGGCCAAGCACCTAAAGCTAAGGCAAAAGCTTGCACGAATAACAGCCAGTGGACATCGGGATATATTTTGTAAAGTAAGGCTAGGGGATAGAAGATAAAGGCAGTATGATCTCCTAAAATATTGATTTCCATTAATGAGGAAAATGGTGTTTGATTTTGGGAGATTAAGTAAATTGCTTGGTCAAAAATGGCTAAGTCGTATGCAGTGGAATGAAACAAAGCGTGGCGGGCGCTGCTGGCGGCAAATAAGATTATCGTTGTGACGACAATCATTAACAATACTGGATGGGATTTTGAGGATTGTAAGGTTAGCATTTTTTTGTTTAATCGGCGATGCGTTTAAATAGTAGAACTTGGTTTTTTTGATAAGTTAATTCAAAAGTGCGATCGTTTTTAAGTTGAGTTGCTAAAGTATTACCAATTTTTTCAGTATCTGGCCACGGATGGCGGAGATTTAATAATATGTATTTAAATTCAGCTAGATTTGTTTGAGGTGTAATTTGTGAAAGTAGTTTGACTATGGGGCGGTGGGCAAAGTGAGGTGCAAGTCTATTATCTGTTAAAATACTGCTTTGGGGTTGAACTTGGGCGATTGCTTCTCGTGTGGATTGCCAGGTATCTAGTCTATTTGCGTACAGAATAAAGTCTTTGGATTCTCCCAGTAATAGGAATATGATTAATGACCAAATTATCATTGCTTTGGGTAATTGTATTCCGAGCCACAGTTGCGGGATTTGCATTTTTTTTAATTGTGGGTTTGCGGTATTTGGTGCGTTGGATAACGGTTGATTGAGTATTTCTGTGTTTTTTATTGCTTGTTCTTTGGCTATAATTGCTAAAATCAAAAAGGGAATTATTGGGACTGAATATTGATAGGCTAAACTGCGTTGAAATGGTAAGTCGGAGAGGATATTGATGATTAATGTCGGGATGGCTGGAATTAGGGCTGTTAAATATTTGAGGTCAATTTTGCGGGAGAATGGCAGTATCAGCCAAATCACGGGTAAGGTGAGAACAAATAAGTATTTGAATGTGTCGAAGGAAAGAATTTTTCCTAATACTAGCTGTGGTTTTAATAGGAGATTGATGATGATTTCTAGGACTGATTTGCCTAAATAGCTGTAACGCCCGACTCCGGCGACTTCGCTACCGCTAAAGTAGGGGATGATTTTTTGCGAAGCTATCACAAACCATGCTATACCGAGTAAAAGTCCGATCGCCCCAAACCGTTGCTTTTTCTCGCAGAAAAACAGCCATAAACCAATCGCAGCAATGGTTATAGACAAAACTGCCTTGCAACTCAACACCAGCAGAATGGCGGTACAAAACCACACCAGTTTATTTAAGCGCGCTGCTAAAATTGCTGCTAACAGTGCGGGTAAGGCGATTACCTCCGGGTGAAAATCAAATAAGTTGATGTTGAATACTACCGGATATAGCAAATAAATAAATGCGATCGCACGAGACTGCACTTGATCTAAACCCGCCAAACGCGCTAAACTCCAGCTAGGGAAAGCTCCTAGCGATAAAGCAACGGCTTGTACCAACAGCAGCCAATGCACATCCGGGTGAATTTTGTACAGCAAAGCCAGTGGATAATAGATTACCGCTGCGTGATCTCCCAAAATATGAATCCCCATCAAGGAAGAAAACGGCGTTTGGTTTTGACTGAGTAAGTAGATTGCTTGGTCAAAAATGCCCAAATCGAAGGCTGTGGATTGGAATAAAGCGTGCCGTAAACTGCTACACACAAACAAAATTACCGCAGCAATCGCGATCGCCCAAACCAAACTCGACGGTAAGTGCGATCGACCTTCTTCTATATTTTCGGCAATTGAAATGCTGATATCCTGATTAGAATCAGCAAAATTTTCCCCATTCTCCATGAAATCTGGCACTAACTGACTACTCAAAATATGATTCCCTCAAATATGCTTGCTACGCCATAGTTAACCGCTAATTTGAGTTCCAGTAATCGTAATATTAGAATAATCCACAAAACCTTAAAAAATTGTGAAAGCAATAACTCTTCTCGGCTCGACAGGCTCCATCGGCACTCAAACTCTGGATATTGTAGCTCAATACCCGGAACAATTTCGGATTGTCGGGTTAACCGCCGGACGAAATGTCACGTTACTCGCACAGCAAACTCGCCAGTTTAAACCGGAAATTGTCGCGATTTGTGACGAAGATAAATTACAGGAATTGCAGGAGGCGATCGCCGATATCGATCCTCAACCTATTGTACTGGCTGGCGAGTCAGGTGTTGTCGAAGTTGCCAAATATGGCGATGCTGAAGCCGTCGTCACGGGCATAGTTGGCTGTGCCGGTTTGCTGCCAACAATTGCCGCTATTAAAGCAGGCAAAGATATTGCCTTAGCCAATAAAGAAACATTAATCGCCGGCGGCCCCGTTGTCAACCCCTTAGTCGAAAAATACGGCGTTAAAATATTGCCAGCTGACTCGGAACATTCGGCAATTTTTCAGTGCCTCCAAGGTATACCGGCGGGAAGTTTACGCCGAATTATTCTCACAGCTTCGGGTGGTTCTTTTCGAGATTTGCCGATCGACAAATTAGCAGGAGTAACAGTCGCCGATGCCTTGAAACATCCGAATTGGTCGATGGGGCAGAAAATCACCATTGATTCTGCTACTTTGATGAATAAAGGATTGGAAGTAATTGAGGCTCATTACTTGTTCGGCATGGATTATGATGACATCGATATTGTCATCCATCCCCAGAGTATCATTCACTCGTTAATTGAGCTACAAGATACATCAGTTTTGGCACAATTGGGCTGGCCGGATATGCGTTTGCCACTACTTTACGCTTTGTCTTGGCCCGAGCGAATTCTGACAGATTGGCCGCGGCTAGATTTGGTAAAATCTGGTGATTTAACTTTCCGAGAACCCGATCACGAAAAGTATCCTTGTATGCAGTTAGCCTATGCGGCGGGACGTGCGGGCGGCTCGATGCCTGCGGTGCTGAATGCGGCAAACGAACAAGCTGTAGCACTATTTTTGGAGGAAAAAATTACATTTTTAGATATTCCGAAGTTGATTGAGAAAGTATGCGACAAACATCGAGCGGATAACTGTGAAACTCCTGGCTTAGATGATATTTTGGCGGCGGATAAGTGGGCGCGGCAGGAAGTTTTGGCAGAAAGTGTCGTATTGGGGGATAGGATTCTTTCGCTTCGCTAATTCTTAGATGTAGACGGCGGTTGAAACCGCGTCTATACAAACAAAACCCGCCTCCGCGGGTTGAAGAACTAGCCGTGAAAATTACGTTATTTTATTCATTTATTTTATTCATTCCGCGGAGGCGGAATTCGTTTCTGTAGGCGCGGTTTCAACCGCCGTCTTCTTCGTTTTTGTAGGCGCGGTTTCAACCGCGCCTTCTTCGTTTTTGTAGTTTGAGATCGAACTCGTATGACGGGCGCTTCGCCACATACAAGTTCGATCTCAAAAGCAGTTTCAACCGCCGTCTTCTATTTTTCTTGAATCCTTGATAGAATAGAGCTATGAGTCCTATTCCAGGAAGCAACCGATGCAAACAGAAACCAAACCAACAGTATTTGAGCTAAATCAATTAATTATCCCACCAGGTAATAAAATAAAGTTACAAAACGTTAGCTGGGAAATGTACGAAGCTATCCTAGATGAGTTAGGGGAAGGTTACGCAATTCGACTTACTTATTACCAAGAAACACTGGAAATTAGGAGGCTACTACTAGAACATGAAAAAGCTAAATCATTGATTGGATACTTTGTCAACGTGCTTCTGGAAGAGCTTAATATTGATTGTGATGTTTTAGGTTCCACTACCTTCAAAAGCAAAGAAATGCAGAGCGGTGTAGAACCTGATGATTGTTTCTACATTCAGAATGAAGCTGCTATTAGAGGTAAAGATAGAATAGATTTAACAGTAGATCCGCCTCCCGATTTGGCGATCGAGATTGACAACTCTTCACAAACCAGTTTAAATAGCTATCAAGCTTTGAAAGTGCCGGAACTTTGGAGATATGACGGGCGAATCCTGAAAATCTATGTACTTCAAGACGGCAAATATCTTCAGTCTGATACCAGCCCAAGTTTTCCCGACTTTCCCATTATTCATGTAATTCCCGAATATGTCGATCGCAGCAACACCCAAGGAAGAAGCCCCACAATCAGAGCATTTCGAGCTTGGGTAAAAGAGCAACTTCAAACAAAACACTCGTAGGGGCGGGTTTCACCCACAATCTTTGACTTTCACCCGATATCTACACAAACCCGCCCTCTTCACTCCCCACTTTTGCAGCCAAATCAGCCGCACTCATCTTTTCGTACACTTCAAAAGGTTGGTGAATCCAAGGATTATCCGGCAAATAATCTACATAATAATCCGGTTTCGCCACAGAACAAGCCTTGTACCAAAGCACAGCAGTCCGAATTTCCTGAATATCCTCGCCGTAACGACTCTTCAGCCAAGCGATACCTTGTTCCAAACTAATTCCCGAATCTACTAAATCATCAACTAGCAGAATGCGGCTGCCCAAATTATCGCCCACCATTGTCAAATCGCGCCCAAATTCGATCGCCCGCCGGACTTTTCCCTCCGCCCCACCATAGGACGAGGCCGCTAAAATCGCCAGAGGCTTGTCAAAAATCCGCGACAAAGTATCACCGACGCGCAGCCCTCCCCTAGCGAGACAGACAATGCGATCGAATTTCCATTGAGATTCGTAAATTTTTACAGCCAAATCCTCAATTTTCCGATGGTACTCAGACCAAGAAATGTAAAGGTCGATCATGCCTAATATTATTGAAATATATCAAAGACATTATTCAATATTTTGGGGAAAATGACATGAATGCAGAAGAACTTCTGAAGAGATATGCAGCCGGAGAGCGGGTTTTTCGCAAAGTAGACCTAGCCGGAGTCAATCTGTCAAGGATAAATTTGCGCGATATTGACCTGAGTGGGGCTAATTTAAAAGGTGCAAGTGCGATCGGTATAACACTCTACAGAGCCAATCTGTATCAAGCAGATATCAGCCAAGCCAACCTCTCCCAAGCCAACCTTATGTCGGCTAATTTCGGCGAATGCAGTGCGGTAGGAGCGAATTTAAGCGGAGCCGTCTTGCGGAGTGCAGTGCTCAGCGGAGCCGATTTAACGGGGGTAAGTCTCAGGGGTGCAGACATGAAAGATGCCAACCTTCAACGGGCAATTTTGATCCAAGTTTACGCGGTTAATGCTAACTTGCAAGGTGCCAACTTGACCGAAGTCAAACTTTCCAAAATCAACCTCAGCAAAGCAAATTTAACCGATGCCAACCTAACACAAGCTGACCTCAGTTTTGCTAACCTAACTCAAGCAAATCTTAGTTGGGCAAATTTGACGGAAGCAAATCTCGAAAAAGCGGATTTGAAGGGAGCCGATTTGAGCGGAGTTAACTTGAGCTGTGGAAATCTTCATCTAGCAGATTTGAGCGGAGTTTCTTTGAAGGGAGCAAATCTCCGGGGAGCAAACTTGCATCAAGCCAATTTGCGGGGAACAAATTTGAAGGAGGCGAATTTGAGAGAAGCGATGATGCCTGACGGTAAAATTTCTGATTAAATAAGCTGGTAAAACAGAATTTAAAACCACAGGGTGCTGGTAGCGCACCCTACATTTAACCTAATTCCTGAATCTATTGGCTGAGGAGATTTAATTTTGCCTTCAGGTGATGCAGTGTATTTGAAAGAGGAGTGGCAAAAAATATTGGTGTACAGTCTAATCTACTACTTTCAGCCAGCCCCGCCGAACGGCGTGGAGCAAGCGGTTGATGGCTGTTTGATCTTCTTCGGTAAGGCAGTCATCTAAGAGTGCTGTTTTGAGCTGTTGTCTGTGAGTGGGGGTCAACAGACCGGAGTGATATACCTGAAAAACTAGCTCTGCAATAGTAAATTGAGGTAAAAGCGTTTGTGTCATCATTGATTTTTTACTGAACTCGGTTTTAACAGTATTGACTGATTTTCTGAATGTTTATGTGATTTAACAACGAGATTAAATGTGATCGATTCGCTCTTAATTGGTGATTTGTGTCAGCCTGACTTGGATATCGGATATTTGCTCGATCGCTCTGCAACTCGAAATACAAGCTCTGTCTACATTCCTGAATTTTGGTGACTATGACATCTGTAGTTTTTGTTAATAGAACATAATAAATAAAATGATATTTATTAACAAATAAATTATAATGACTGCTAAATAATATCGATCGACTTAATTAAACGTAAAACTCTAACTATATTTAAGAACTCGGATTTGGCTATATTTACTGAGTGTCTTGGTGTGATTTTTTTCCGTATATCTACTTAGGATCGCAAATTCAATAACTTACAATTTTAATTGTTATTGTGGAACAGGCCGGAGAGCCTGTTCAAGACGGGCGGGACACCCATCCCACAAACTTGTGGAAGTTATTTAATTCTCATTCCTTAATTAGAGCATTTCCGGTTGCATCGGTATTTTTCAAACAGTCAACAGTCAACTGTCAACAATTTCGGTATGGGTGTAACCGGAATTGATATTACTGCTGACTGCTTTAGATCAAAAATCCCGGCTTCTTCGAGAAACCGGGTTCGATTGAAACGATCGCAGGACGATGTTTTGTCAGATGGTTAATGGAGGGGCACACTCACGAAAATCTGATTGCTGGCAAAGTTTTGGAGGAGAGAAAGTAGAAATACCAGTCTCAAGTTGCTGTCTGAGGGGACTAATCGGAAATCCTAACCCATCCGCGGCGGATTGCATGAAGCAGGCGGTTGACTGCATCTCGGTCGTCTTGGCTGAGAGCGCTTTCACAGAGCGCCCGCAGTCCGTGGCTTTGGGTCCGAGTCAGATTGCCTGAATGGGTGACTTGGTAGAACAATTCAGCGATCGCGCAGTCGGATTTTAAAGTCAAAGCTTGCATGAAATACTTTTTAACTCAACTACTCTAATATCGAGCATTTGAAAACAGAGTATGGTGATGGCAGTCGGCTAACCTATGTGATCGTTCTTAGCTCAACTTGCGATCGCAGTCTGCGAGTGTATGTGATTCAAGTCACAATACATGAGACAGCTCGCATTTGGTGTAACTGGGGTCGATCGGCTCAAAGTTCGATGAAACGTCGAAAAGTCCTGAGTACAAGATTTTGAGTGCGGTGCGATCGATCGTATGGCACAATCTAGATCCGGCGACTTTTGAAACTTTGGGCTGTGGACATTTGCAGCTTTGGTAGTCGAAACTGGCGATCGACTGACATAAGCTGTTTTGCATTTAAACTGTATGTCAAAATATATGTCAAAAAAAAAGCAAAGTCTTGCGGGGTGGGCGGGAGAGCCCGCCCTGAACATACAATTTAAATGCGCGACAGCTTACAATAATGATAAATAGTTTAATCCCATCTATGGGCTGGTCAGTAAAACAATGATAATCATAGGCTACTTTTCGATTGCCTTAATCGTTTTTTTTGTTTGGTTCAAAAGTTTTTTGCAAGATACTGCAACATCTAAAAAAGACTTGATTTCTTGGATCGCCTTAGTAATCGGGCCTCTGTTTTGGCCTGTTGTCCTGCCCCTATCTATTTTGCAGATTACTAGCAAAAAGTCGGCTGTACAGGCTGCTAAATCCGAGCAAAACTTATAATAAACTGTTTAAGTAACTGACTTAAACATAATCTGTTTTCTCGTCATAGATTATCCCCGACCTATGGCTCCTCGCAGCCAACAAATCATCACTATAGTGGCAACAAAATGCAGCTAGAAAGTCGAATACAATAAAAATGCTGAATTACCAAACAGTAATTTTTTACGACGTTCAAATTCTAGATTGTGTTTTTTATGCCACTTTTTTCTGTAACATCATGACTTAATCAGGATTTACACAGAACCGCTGTATGTAGGGTGCGCACACAGGGCTGTCTGGCGTGTCTGTTGAGTCTGAATCAAAGTCTCTCAAACATCTAAAATATCGTAGTTTGTAGGGTGCGCAATGCGCACCGGCTCATCTTGTAACCTGTGCAATGTCTACCGAAAAAGTCAAACAGTACATATTTCGATAGGTATCAAAGTCAACTGGTGCGCAGTGCACACCCTACAAATTACCTTATCACTTACAAAACTCTAATTTTAGATATATTTTTGTGTTTGTTCAACCTCGATCATTTTTATTGCTTTCGACCATTGTGGACGATCGATCGAATTTAGTAAAATCTTTGCTTACTATTTTAAAACAGCTTTGTTCTTTGCGGTGCAAGCTTTTACAACTCATTTTTTTAATTTTGGCAGCTCTCGCTCAGGTAATTGTAGAGTTCGATATAGTCCAAATAGTACACCTCAGAAACCGGGTTTCTTTACAGTTCTCGCGTAGAAAATGATGCTGTTCAAGAAACCCGGTTTCTCTATACTACATCTACATGGAATATGCTGTATAAGACATTTAAAGGCAGAGATTGCCATGCTAATTAGAACTGCAATTTCTGTTCAATCTGGAGTAAGACTTGTTTTAGGCGATCGAGAATCGGGAGTGCATAACGCGATGGAATGGATATTTGATCTGGTGCTGCATTTTTGGGAACTTGTCAAAAAAAGTGCAGTCACTATATCCAACCTTGCTATTTGGATGCAAAGTAGGAGTACAATGCACGAAATGTCAGAGAAACCAATTCATCGCATTCTTAATCTAGTGTCGCTGCTAGCGCTGATCTACTATGCGGCGAGTTCTATAAATTATATTTCCCAGAGTGATGCTCACATCTACAACTACGACAACCAGAGCCATGCTAACGGGTCAACAGCGCAACTTGAAGCAGACCGCTCAGGTAAATAGTACAACTTGTCTATGAATACTGAACCAAATTTCTGGGAAATTGCTAGTTGTTAATGTTCACCCCGAACTTAACAATTAGCGATAAAATGTTTGCTAGAAACATAATTTAGTTAAATTTAATTATATGGAAACTTACTGAGGCTGGGGGCGTAGTCTCTCAATGAGTGGAGGGGCGAAGCATTCGATCAGATCAGTTATGAGTTATCAGCATAGACTTACGGCCACAATGCTTCGGCCCTAGGGAATATATTTGCCAAAATGGGATGCTCAAAGATTTAGTCTGTTTGAAAATTAGCTTCTACCTCTAATCAACAGACGACAATTAAGATGCTCTGCGGCTTAATTCTGGGCCTGGGCGGGTGATTGTGCTTGAAAAGCTCATCATGGACTTTGTTGCGGATAAGTCAATTTTTTTGCGACTACAATCTTTAAGGGTAAAAGGCTTGAATCGATTTCTCTAGCTGGGTTTGATTGGATACGGTGCGGGCGGGATGAGTTGGTTTTGAAAGCAGGCTGAAAAATTTTGATTTCTTGGGAACTATTAGGGAAACTCAAAAGTCTGGTAAACCAGAGTCCACTGAAGAGTCGCAACTCGGTTATGCCTCGATTGTGGGCGATGGCTACGCCCCGGCTTACGCCTACGAACTTTGGGGCGATCGACAGTTACCGACGACTGGGCTGCAATTTCTCAATCTTGAGAGCATACTCCAATTAAAAATGGTTTATGTATATTTCCCGGCTAATATTTTTAAAATGACTAGCCGCACCCAGGATAGGTATGGTAAACTCACAGACATTTAACTGGAATATTTTCATGTTAAAGGAGGGAGTGGTCAAGTCGAGAGTCTAAGGCAGGAAACAACCGATATTTCCGGCTCAACGAATATAGGATTCAACTCGCGACCAGCGGCTCCCTGCGGACAATTTAAATTACATGACAGCTTATAGCAGCCGGGTAAATTAGGGTCTCAGCCGATGTCCGGTTTCAATTACTGAATCCCTTTGGAGGGAAGAGTGTATTGTAGAAAAATGATTGATCTTTTAGGAGGAGTGTAAATGACTCAGGTAACTAATCCAACGACCCCAGTATCTTCAGTTCCCAACCCCACGAGGGGCCTTGATGTAATTGGTACTTCTGGTGATAACCGGTTGAACGGCACGGAACTAGCTGATATTATCCTCACTTTTGGGGGCAATGATGTCATCTCTGGTCGCGGTGGCGATGACCTGATTATTTCAGGCGGTGGCAATGACAGTATCGGCGCCGGCGCTGGCAATGATATTGTCATTGCTGGTTCTGGCAACGATGTGGTCGCTGGCGGTAGTGGCGACGACAGGCTGTTTGGCGGTAAAGGGAATGACCTGCTCGACGGCGGTGATGGCAATGACTTGGTTTCTGGAGACCAAGGCAACGACACCGTACTCGGCGGAGCTGGCAACGATACAGTCTTTGGTGGAGCTGGCAACGATATTGTCGGCGGCGGCGACGGCAATGACAGCCTCTACGGCGGTAAAGGTAATGATACTGTCGATGGTGGTGCTGGCGATGACTTTATCTCTGGCGACAGAGGCAGCGATGTCCTGACCGGCGGTGCTGGCAGGGATACGTTCTACTTCGCGAGTGCGAGTGGTGCTGGCGGCGAATTCGGTGTAGACACGATCACTGACTTTACTCCAGCCGACGATAAGATCAAATTGAAGTCCGGCGGTGTGTTCGCTGGTTTGGGCAGCACGTTCGATGCCAGCGAGTTTGTCGTCGTTTCTGGTTTCAGCGCAACCACCCCAGGAACCAACACGACGAACAAGTTGGTCTACGACCCAACAAGCGGTGCGTTGTTCTTCAACGGTGGCAACGGAGTGCTACAGGTTGCTCAACTGACACCTGGCCTGACGATTACCTCGAACAACTTCGAGCTGTTCTAAAACAACTGGCATTTGTGGGTGGCCCCGGATTAGATTCGGGGCTGTTCTCACAAAGGCTGGTAGTTTTAAAGGATTTCAACCTCACTCTGCCACAAGCGGGGTGAGGTTGAAACATTCAAGGCAGGAACTGAAGCAGGAACAATTAAAAAAAAATAGATCGACAGTTATTGATAAAATTAGTCGATCGCCCGATCGGCAAAATATACATCCAAAATTTTAAAATCAGAATTTCTAGGTTTTTCTGAAGCGGTAAAGCAACCGCAACTGCACCGCAAGCAATGACGACTGAAGAATACATCCGGCAAGCCCAAGTTTATCTGAACCAGGGGAAGTTAACTGAGGCGATCGAGTTTTGCCATCAGGCGATCGAACTACAGCCATTTTCGCCGCTGGCTTATACCACTCTAGGCGAAATCCTCGAAGCGAGCGCAGATCCGACAGCGGCAAGAGATGCTTTTGTGCAAGCTTTGGAGATTTCGCCAAAGTTTTTTCGGGCTCATGCTTATTTGGGTCAACTTTATAGTGAGTATTCGTGGCTGGATGAGGCGGTTTTTCACTATCGGCAAGCCCTTGATTTGAAGCCGGACTGGTCGGAACTTCATTATAACTTGGGAAATGTTTTTCACAAGCAGGGTAATTTGTTGGGGGCGATCGACTGTTACCGAAGTGCGATCGCTCTTAAACCAAATTATCTACTTGCTTTCTACAATCTGGCTGTGGTTTTAGATCAGAATAATCAGCTTGAAGCGGCAATTAATACTTACCGAGTTGCGATCGATCTGAAGCCGGATTATGTGGAAGCTTACAGCAATCTGGGCGCGATTTTGCTGAAGGACGATCGGGCTGCTGAGGCGATCGATGTTTACCAACGGGCGATCGAGATTAAGCCGGATTGGGCGACGCTGCACAATAATTTAGGGCAGGTATTGCTCGACAAAAGTCCCGAAAGGGCGATCGGATCTTATCTCAGGGCTATTGAGTTGGAACCGGAGATGGTTTTGGCGCATTACAATCTGGGGAAAGCTTGGCAAATACAGGGGGAACATTTGGCGGCGGTTGCTTGTTTCGATCGCGCGATCGAACACGATACCGAGCATATTTCGGGCTATACAGACGCGGGGTTTTCTTTGATGGCTTTGGGCAAAATTGCTGAAGCCATGCCTTATTTTGAGCGGGCAATAGCTCTTAAGCCTGATTTTGTTGAGGCTTACTGCGACTTGGGAGAAAGCCAGCAATTTACTCAACATGATGATGATGAATTCTCAAAGGCGATCGCAGCTTGTGGTAGATTT
>CASBQF010000170.1 GCA_949127775.1 Oscillatoriales cyanobacterium PMM_0080 | reverse complement strand
CTTGTACTGGTAATGTTCGACTGCGAAAGGCATTGTATATGCCTGCGGTGGTGGCGATGCGTTGTAATCCTTTGCTCAAAGCCGTGAGTGAGCGATTATTGGGTCGTGGCTGGCGTCAAAATGCAGGTGATTGGTGCTTTGATGAGGAAGTTGCTGCATTTGGCTTTTGGTATTTTAAAGTCCCAAAAGCCTTTTGATCCAACTTATTTGCTCGCTACCCCTTGACAGATCAAGACAGTATCTACCAGATTTTGTAATACAAAAATACATCAAAATTGCCAATTGCCAATTACTTGAAAATTACTTATTTAAGTATTAACAGGTAAGCGGATGGTAAAAGTAGAACCAACACCGACTTGACTATTTACTGAAATATTCCCGCCCATCATTAGGCAAAAACGCTGGCTGATTGCTAGTCCCAAACCTGTGCCGCCGTACTTGCGCGTGGTAGAAGCGTCTGCTTGGGTAAATGGTTGGAAAATGTGCTGTAACTCGTCTGGATTCATCCCAATTCCTGTATCTGTACAATTTAAAACTAAAAATTCTTTACTGGGATTTGAGGATGGAGAATTTGCCACAGGTTCATAACTGTTTTCTTGTCTGGATTCGCTGCTGTCGCCCGCGCTTTTCTCTCGGCTGGCGGTGAGGGTAATTATTCCGTTTTGAGTGAATTTGGCAGCATTGCTCAGCAAATTTAATAAAATCTGCCGCACTTTGGTAATGTCACCGTGCATAGTGCCGATATTGCTGATTTGCTGTAAGTTTAAAGTGTTATGATTTTTATCAATTAGTGGCGCGGCGGTGTCGGCGACTTCTGCAATCAAGGCGGCAATGTCGAAGGTTTCTAGGTAAAGATCCATGCGGCCTGCTTCGATTTTAGAAATGTCGAGAATGTCGTTAATTAACGATAGTAAGTGTCTGCCGGATGTGCGGATTTTGTCTAAGTCTGGGGTGAGTTCATCGTAGCCCAATTCTTCGGTTTCTTCTTGGAGCATTTCGCTGTAGCCGATGATGGCATTCAGGGGTGTGCGGAGTTCGTGGCTCATGTTTGCCAAAAATGCACTTTTTGCGGTGGAAGCTGCTTGGGCTGCTTCTAGGGCGAGTTGCAAGGCGGATTCAAAGATTTTACGATCGCTAATATCCTCGACGCTGCCTTCATAGTAGAGTACCTCGCCGTCGGCGTTGCAAGCTGCACGGGCGCTTTCGGAAATCCAAATTATGCTGCCGTCAACGCGGTACACTTCTGACTCAAACCCGGAAATTTGTCCGAAGTCTTTCATGACTCGCATAAACTTTTCGCGCTGTTGAGGATTGACGTAGGTTTGTTGTCTGATGTTGGTGAGATTTGAGGTCAATTCTTCGGGAGTGGCGTAGCCGTAGATGCGGGCTAAGGCTGGATTTACGCTCAAGAAGCGACCTTCGGGGGTGGTTTGAAAAATGCCTTCGACTGCATTTTCAAAGATGCTGCGGTATTTTTGTTCTGCTTGACGCAGTGCGGTTTGTGTCCGATCGCGATCGCTAGCTTCGATCGCCAATGATACCAAATCTGCGAGGGAAGCAGCAAAATTTTGTTCTTCTACTGTCCAGTGGCGAGTATTTCCCACTTGTTCGATACAGATGACTCCGACTGTTTGTCCTCCCAGTCGTACCGGCGCATCTAATGTGGAGGCGATCGCCGATTGTGCAAAGTAAGATGCCATAACTTCTTTGGTTCTAATATCTGAGAGAGCGTCATCGGCGGCGATCGTCCGGTATTCTTCCAAAGCTTTAAAATAAGCTGGATAGTCTCTTGCTGCGAGTTCTACGCCTTGGGAATGCTGGTGATTGCTGCGCGTAAATTGGTCTAGACATTGCAGTTTCGATCGGCTTTCGTCGTACAACCATGCTCCGGCTCCTTCTGCATCTAGGGTATGAGCAGCCGCCTCGGTGATTTGGTTCAAAGCTACTTGTAAATCGCCTCGATATAGCACTTTATTTCTTGCCAATTCTACCAAAACCGTATTTTGTTTGAGCAATTGTTTTTGTCTGTGGCGTCGGACGGATTCGGCTCGCTTTTTTTCGGTAATGTCGCGGGCTACCCAAATTACAGATTCTTCTGAAAGTGGCGAAATGCTGGCTGCAAAAGAAACTTCGCGATCCTCAATGGTTAAATCGTACTCGATACTGACAGTTTGCTGACTCTCTAAAGCTGCTTGGATATGGTTGAGAAAATAGTCGGCTGTAGCTTGGGGAAATAGCTCTCCGACTGTTTTTCCAACTAATTCTTCGGCTGGTTTGTAGAGCAGGGACATATTTGTGGGCGCGATTTTTACATAGCGACCATTTGAGTCCACAACTATAATTAATTCGTTCATAGCTGCAAACAAAGCGCGCAATTCTGCTTCGGCTGCTTCGAGTTTGGCAGTGCGTTCTGTTACTCGCTTTTCTAGACTGGAGTTGGTTTGTTCTAGGGCGACAAAAGACAATCGCAATTGTTTCGCCATCTGGTTAAAAGACTGAGCTAGGACGCCGAGTTCGTTGACACCTTGGATTGCGACTTCGCCTCCTAATTCCGAGGAGGTGAAGTCGGAGGATTCGGACATTTTTGTTAATGCTTTGGAAGCTTCCAGCAATCGGGTAATCGGTTGAGCAACCCAGCGAGAGGTGAATATTCCAAGGACGATCGCCAATATGAACGCAAAAAAGCACAATAAGATAGTTGTGCGAGTGTTGAGGTTAATTTGCTCCATAAAGTCTGCTTCCGGAATTGCCACGACAATCAGCCAATCGAGGCCGCGGCCGTCTTGCAGGGGAGCCACCGTAATGAATTGACGTTTGCCGTCTATATCGAAGGTAAACTGTCCTTGGCTGTCAATTTCTTCAAAACTGCCAAATCGTTTTTGCAAGTATGTGGATGCCGATCGAATGAGTAAATTTTTGCTTTGTGTGGCCAACAGCCGTTTTTGTCCGTCTTTGGCGGTGACAAAAGGCAATTCGTCTGTGGAACTACCGACTATTTCGCCGCTGCGTTCGATCGCAAAAACTTGTCCTGACGGGCTAATTTTGATGCTTTTGAGAAAATCGCTAATTTGAGAAAGAGTCAGGTCAATTGCCAATACCCCCCGCAGTTTTCCTGTTTCATTGTAAATAGGCATCACCGGCGTAATGCCCAGAACTGGCGAAGCCGTGAAGACGTAGATCGGAGACCAAGTAGCCTTCCCTGACTGTTTGGCCGTTGTGTACCACGGTCTAGTACGGGGGTCGTAGGCGGCGGTTTGGATCAGCTCAGTGCGATTTCCCTGGCTATCCAGGCGATAAATTTGGCGATCGGGAGCCGTTGATTCGTCTCTGATGTATACTAAGTTTTCTGCTTCCCGTTTGAGCAAGAGGAATTTGCCCTGTTCGTCGCCGTAGTAGATGGTTGTAGTTCGATCGCTCAATTTGGTCTGGTTCCACAAATAGCGTTCTAAGTTGGGAAAGTCATCAGGGTCTAGATTTCCCGAGGCGATCGCAGCAGTATTCATTTGCAGAAACAGGTGAGACACATCCCCAAAACTGCGGAAATTTTCTTTCGTCCTCGCTGCAACTTCCAAGCTTAACCTCGTAGCAAGGTCATTAACGGCTTTCTGCCCGTTGCGAAATGACAGCCATCCAGTCACACCAACTGCTACGGAGATTTGCACCACCAGCGGTATCAACAAAACGAGGCTCAGTGACATCTTGGGCGAGCTTTTCATCAGATAACTGCTCAGACTTTTTAACATCAATATTCTTACACTTACTGGTTTGCGTATCGTTTGTCCTTAAAAAGATGCCCTAGATATGATAAGTTACAGTAGTTGTACAAAAATAGTGAATTGCGGTAGCCGGCCACTCAAAACTTGCCTGATGTTTCCAGCACCACTATAAAAAATTGTAATATTAATCATGGCACTACTTGCGTAAATCTGGTGATGGATCTGGAAACTCGCGATCAAAAACTCACACCAGTTCAAAAAAAGAATGCTACTGTAGACCCGTACTCCCAACCCGTTGCTGAATAATCTGATAATTTCCAGTAGTTCCCCGACTTCGGAATCAAATTCATCCACGCTCAAACCAGAGTGGCAAGAAACGGGTGCATCTCAATGAGTGAAGAGGGCGAAGCATGACCGTATATAAATTATTAGTTATAATCCCATATTGATTGCGGTCATGCTTCGCCCCTACAAATATATTTGCACTCATTGAGATGCACCCCAACGAAACAACTTCGGGATGTGGTTTTTGTGTTCATACTTCCGATCGCGACGCCAAAATCTGATTTGATGATTTTGTACAGTAGAATGAGAAATGTAAATTAGATCACAATCCGCTGTTAATAAATTTGCTATTCATAGAATAAGCGGACAAAAGGCCGATCGAGCGCCGAGAAGGTAATTCAAGCATTAGGAGTGCATCGAAGGTCGCAAAGTAAAGTGTTTTTGGCTTTTTTGGACGATCGATCGGACAAAATAATACTTCGGGAGGATGACATGAGCTATACATTTGAAATCCTGGGCGTATCTCCAACCATATCGTTTTTCAACCAACAGCAGCAATTGCTGCAACAACAGGAGCCGTCCGGTGT
>CASBQF010000169.1 GCA_949127775.1 Oscillatoriales cyanobacterium PMM_0080 | reverse complement strand
CTGGAGATTGCGCCGAATGATGCTGACCTTTATGTGGGGTTGGCTGATGCTTTGGTGCGGCAGAATTGGCCTGATGGGGCGATCGTCTTTTATCAGATGGCGTTGCAGGTGCGGCCTGATGACAAGGCTATTTCTGGGCTGTTAGAAGAGGTGTTAAAAAAAAAGGGCATAACTAAAACGACGGGAAAGGGCGATCGCACTGTTAACAGATATTCTGGAAGTGCGATCGAAGACAGCCCAGGAGTTGCTGCGGAGTACCACGAATTAGGGGAGTCTCTGCAACAAGAAGGTAAATTTACCGAGGCTATTGCCGCCTACCGTAAAGCAATTGCCATTAATCCCAATTACTTTGGAACTCACCACAATTTAGGGGATGTTCTGAAATGGATGGGTAAAATTGATGAGTCTATTAAAAGCTATCAGAAAGCCGCACAAGTAAATCCAACTTTTGTTTGGTCGCACCACAACTTAGCCGATGTATTTCAACAAGAAGATCGGCTTGATGAAGCTGTTGCAGCATATCAGAAGGCGATCGAGGTCGCTCCTGAATTTGGCTGGTCGTACCACAATTTAGCAAAAACTTTAGCTAAGCAAAACAAACTTTCCGAAGCTCTGGAAGCTTACCAGACAGCGAGCAAACTCGATCCGAAACTTTTTGGTTTGGATTATGAAAACTTGCGAGAATCGCTATTTCTCGGTCAAGACCCGGCTTATACGAAGTGGCGCGCTAAGCACAGCCCCAGAAAAGCTGATTTGCGAAAAATGGCGGAAACACTAGAAATCTTTAGCTACAAGCCGCTGATTAGCCTTGTCATGCCCACCTACAATACGCCTGATAATTATCTCAGGGAAGCTCTAGATTCGGTTATCAATCAAATATATCCGTACTGGGAACTGTGCATCGCTGATGACGCATCAACTGCGCCTCATGTCAAGCGGATTTTACAAGAATATGCAGCGAAAGATAGCCGGATTAAAGTAGTTTATCGCACTAAAAACGGTCACATTTCTCACTGTTCCAATTCGGCTTTGGAGTTGGCGACTGGTGAATTTGTGTCTTTGCTAGATCACGACGATACGCTGACACCAGAGGCTTTGTATGAAGTGGTGCTGCTGCTGAACCGCCACCCGGAAGCGGACATGATTTATTCAGATGAAGACAAGATTTATCAGGATGTGGAACTGATAAATCCTTTCTTTAAGGCAGAATGGAGCCCGGATTCATTTTTGTCTCGGATGTACACTTGCCATTTGGGCACTTACAGGCGATCGCTAATCAATGAAATCGGCGGTTTTAGAGCGGGTTTTGAGGGCGCTCAAGATTACGATTTGGTTCTGAGGCTTACGGAAAAAACTGACAAAATCTTTCACATTCCCAAGATTCTTTACCACTGGAGAATGCACGCGGGTTCGGCGGCTGGCGGTGTCGATGCTAAACCCTATGCCTATGACGCAGGCCAAAAAGCGTTGCAAGAGGCGATCGAACGCCGGGGCGAACCGGGGAAAATTGAAGGCGTTCCCTACTTTTTGGGACACTTTATTGCCCGCTACAAAATTACGGATTACAAGCGCGTCAGCATCATTATTCCGACGCGGGATTTAGGCGATGTTTTGGACAATTGCTTGGAGTCTATCTTTACTAAAAGCGTTTACCCCAACTACGAAGTTATCGTGATCGACAACGGCAGTCAAGAGAAACATACTGCGGAAATTCTGGCGAAATGGGAATCCAAGGAACCAGCGAGGTTTAAAAGTTACCGGCTGGACATTCCCTTCAATTTCTCCAAGATTAATAACTACGCTGCTAGCAAAGCTGAGGGAGATTACTTGCTGTTTTTGAATAACGATACAGAGGTAATTACTCCAGATTGGATTGACGGGATGGTTGAACAAGCTCAGAGAAGCTCGATCGGCGCTGTGGGCAATTTGTTGATATACTCAGATAACAAAATCCAGCACGCGGGAGTGGTGATGGGACTTGGCGGCGGTGTTGCCGGTCACAGCTATTATCATATGCCGCGATCGATTCCTGGCTATTTCGGGAATGTGGTAGGCCTGAACAATGTTTCAGCGGTAACTGCTGCGTGTTTGATGTGTCGTCGCGAAGTATTTGAGAGTATTGGAGGATTTGACGAAGAGCTAACAGTGGCTTACAATGATGTGGATTTGTGTTTGAAAATGCTAGAGAAAGGGTACCGAAATATTTACCTTCCTCATGTAGTTCTTTACCACCACGAATCTAAAAGCCGCGGTTACGAGGACTCGCCTGAAAAAAAAGAGCGGCTGAGGCAGGAATCGCAGGTAATCGAAAGCAGGTGGCAAAAGTATATTAAGAATGACCCTTATTACAGCCCTCATTTAACCAGAGCTTGTCAAGACAGCGGTATCAGATTGGAGGATGAGAATTGGCGGGGGAATCATTAGGAATATCCAATTAGTTTAGGGTGTTAACTTAAACCTAAATGCTTCTGTATCTCAGGTTTGTATCGAAGTCTAGATCCCCCTAAATCCCCCTTAAGAAGGGGGACTTTGAAGAACAATATTCGCCCTGAGTGT
>CASBQF010000168.1 GCA_949127775.1 Oscillatoriales cyanobacterium PMM_0080 | reverse complement strand
GAATGGGGGTAGGGAAACGGCAAAAATCAGGAGACGGCAGTGCCGTTTCCCTACAATGAATGGGGGTAGGGAAACGGCAAAAATCAGGAGACGGCAGTGCCGTTTCCCTACAATGAATCGGGGTAGGGAAACGGCACTGCCGTGTCCTCATCATGTCTTATTTGATTGTGGTTGTTTCAGGGTACTTGATATTAGACGATCGATCGCCCAAAACAGTCAATCGAAACCGATCAGGCGGAACAAACGTGATTCCCCGGCGGGTTGGACGAATTGCCCGATCGAGATTCGAGACAAATTCACGATTTGTTAACACCGTTGCTAACACCAGTTTCATCTCAAACATCGATAACGCCATCCCGATGCAGCTTCGACTTCCGCCTCCAAATGGTAAAAATTCTGAGGCGGAAAATTTGCGATCTAAAAAGCGATCGGGATTGAATTGACCTGGATTTTCGTAGGTTTGGGCGCGACGGTGCGCTAAATACACGCAGGGGATTAAAATCGTTCCCGGTTCATAGGTATAGCCTTCGAGTTCGATCGTCCGTTTTACTTTGCGCGGCTGCGAAATTAAGGCGATTGGATAAATCCGTAGCGCTTCCTTGCAGACTGCTGTTAAATAGGGCGATTGCGAAAGTGCGATCGGATCGGGATTTTCGCCTAATTCATCCAATTCGTGGCGCAATTTAGTGAGACATTCGGGAACCTGATGCAGCCAGTAAAATGCCCAAGTTAATGCCGATCCAGTGGTTTCATGTCCCAACAACAACAGTGTCATTAACTGATCGCGTAATTCTCGATCGCCAATAGATTCGCCTGCTTCGTCGCGGGCCATCATCAACACCGATAAAATATCCGTGCGAGACGAGTCGAGGGAATGCGATCGCCGATCGGCAATTTCTGCATAAATCAGCGCGTCAATCTGCGCCATTTGCTGCAAAAACTGCCCCCACGGACTCCAATTACCCAAATTTTGCTGCAACGGACTAAAGAAAAATTGGATCGAATATAGTTCCGAGGTAATTGCCTCTAAAAGGTTGCTGAGTAATTCTTTTAGCCTTTCGTAGCGCTCTCCAGGCACTAATCCGAAGACAACTTGCAGGATTACTTGCAGCGAAATTTCTGACATTTCTTGGCGGACTGCGATCGCATCTGAGGCTTTCCAGCCGATCGTCTGCTTTTTCGTCAAATCAACAATCAAATGCCCTTGACTGTGCAATTGTTCCCGATGCAGTGCAGGCATTAATAGCTGTCGCTGTCGCAGATGTCGCGGCCCTTCGTTCATAATTAGTGACTCATTTCCCACCAGCGGGCGAAATACGTTGGTCACTTTGCCAAACTCAAAGGCATCAGCTAAGGTCGTAAACACCGCTTGAATGGCTTCTGGATTGCCCAGAAACACCACGGGGGGCGAAGCGGGCCCCAACACGCGGGCGGTGAATGTATCGCCGTATTTGGCAGAGTTGCGATCGAAAAATGCGATCGGATCGGCTACCAGTGAAAGCGTTTGGAACAAAGCAGGAGAACGAGATCCGGTAGGCAGCGTCATTGCAAAAATTGGCGGTACACAATATTTCTAGTGTAAGTAGGTGATTGCGAAAAAACAACAGTATTTTGTAGGGGCGGGTTTAGCTAAGAATCACGAGATACCAGCCAGTTTTTGAAGGCAAAACCCGCCCTCTCCATCTTATATCGATCGACTGTCTGCATCCTGAAATTTCTCTGCGGTCGATCGATGGTTGAATAGAAACCGGGTTTTTGAGCGTAAGATATAAAGGACACGGCAGTGCCGTGTCCCTACAATTGATCGTGGTAGGGACACGGCACTGCCGTGTCCTCCACTCTCCTCCATTCATATCATTCCTAATAACGGAATTGATATAACTCCCGCCTTCACCCGCCGCGCAACTGCTGCACCAAGTGAACTAATTCCGGTAAAATTAGCTTTTCCACAGCTAGTTTTACGCCATTGCTAGAGCCGGGAAGAGAAAAAACTAACTTGCCTTGATATACGCCTGCAACCGCCCGAGAGGCGATCGCCCTCGAACCAATTTCTTGATAGCTCAAAAACCGAAATATTTCCCCAAATCCCGGTAAAATTCTGTCCAGCAAACTTTCCATCACATCGTAAGTCGTATCTCGGGGAGCGATGCCCGTCCCGCCATTAAAAATGATTGCATCCACATCTCCACGCTGGGAAAACGCCTGCATTTGCAATACTATCTTTGCCGCATCATCTTTAACCACAGTGTAAGCTACCACAGAGTGACCGGCCTCTTTTAGCAGTTTCTTTGTTAACAAGCCACTACTGTCTGTTTCCGCCGAGCGCGTGTCGCTAACAGTAATGATAGCGCAGTTTACGCTTATTTTAGATAAGTCTGGGTGAGGAATTTGCGTCATAAAGCAGATATTGAAGGAAGAAGGAAGAGGAAAAAAGGAAGAAGGAATAGGGAAGAAGGAACAGAAAAGGGTTGCATCTGGTGCGCGTACAAATATATTCGTAGGGACTCTGGCACTGACGGCAGTAAATATCTAGTTTTCACTCATAATTTATTTGCCGTCCGTGCGAGAACCCTTTCACATTGAGATGCACCCCAGGAAACAGAGAAGAAGTCATTAGTTAGTTGTTCTTTGTTCGTTGTTAGTTATTCATTATAAAATAACCAATACCCAATTTCCAATTCCCAATTCCCAATTCCCCATAAATTATGCCTTGCTAAGTCCTAAGCCCTTTACTTCCGAGTATCGTTCCATGAAACGCATAAATCGTTCCCATTCTGCGGCACTTTTCATGATATAAAGAGCTTCCAAACCCGCAGGTTGACCATTGATGAACTTAGCCTTAACTTCGCGAGTCAGAAGTTCGCCTTCTTCGTCGATCATGTACATTCCAGTAATGTCTTGGTTACTTGTGCTGCTGAGAGATTTGGGATTTTCAAACACAAATGTGGCAGTACCTTGATCTCCGCTTTTAGAACGGGTTAGGCGCACTTCAGGCACAGCCTCTTCATCGATACCCCGGGAGAATTGAATTTTAGCCATAATTTGACAGTCGAACCTTCAAGATTTGCTGAATTTCTTAATCTTTTATCATAAAACGATTTGGTACTCGCAAATCAAGACTTGAGAAGTGAGAGAGGTTGATCCCAACTATGCTTTCTCCCGCTTCCCAATTCCGTTAGACGATGTAGGGAGAGTTAATGGGCTGGGCGCGGTTTGTGGCTACTAGAGTCTGGTACACGAGCGCGGATATCTCGCCGCGGGTGATGTCGCGGGCAGGGGAAAGCTTGGTGCGTGTGGGATAATTGACTACGATTTTCCGCTCTGTGGCGGTTGCGATGGCTGCGGTGGCAAAACTCGGAATCAAAGCTCGATCGTCATAAACACTCAAAGAATTAGGATTGCCGCCCGTTAACTGCAAGCCGTTTACCAAAGATACAAGAGCCTGGCTTCTAGTCAAATTCTGCTCCGGGCGAAACGTGTTGTCTGGGTATCCAACCAAAAAACCAGCTCGATTAGCTTTGACGATCGCACTTTGCGCCCAAAAATCCAGCGCCACATCCTGAAAAACTGTCGCCTCACGTCGTGGTGCCAGATCAAACGCCCTCGCAAGCATTGCTGCATACTCAGCTCTAGTTAAATTGCGATCGGGCTTAAAAGTACCGTCGGGAAACCCGTTGACAATGTTCATCTTTTCTAGGCGATCGATAAAATCCTTAGCCCAATGCGTGCTAATATCGCTAAACTTTGTCCCCACAGGAGTCGGAGTCGGAGTCGGAGTTGGCGTCAGACTACCCAACTCAAATAAACCCTTCACCCGCGAAGAATTGATCTGATTGCCGATCGCCAAAATCTTCACCCCAGTCGCATTTTGCAAGTCAAATTCACCGTTATCCCGAAAAATATTGCCACCCAAATCTTGAGCCGTACCAATATCTGGCAGTGACTTCCCCACCGCAGTCAAACCATCTTCCGTATTTTTTTCAATCCGATTCTTGCGCAAAGTCGGCTTAGATTCCCCCGCTAAAACGATACCAGAGCGATTTTCCAAAATTTGGTTATCCACAATCAAAGGAGCCGACTTAGCTTGCAGAGAAATGCCGAAACCCGTATTTTGAAAAATATTGCGTCGTATTACTCCCTTAGCACTCCCCGCCATAATTACGCCAGCCGCTGAGTTTTTCACAAATACATTGTCGAGAATCGCCGAATTAGCAGTACCCGTGACAAAAACGCCTTCGCGCTTGGATTGAGTGAAAGTGCAGTTAGCGACAGTCGGAGAAGTTGACTCAATCCAGACTCCTGTGCCGCGACTATCGAGATTCGTGACAGTTATTCCGCGCAATTCCGAATCATTTGCTAGCAATATGGTAATGTTCTGCCCCGCAGCGCTGGGACTAACAAATTTGCCACTTCCTTGAATCAGAGTGCCACCACCTTTGTTAGTTTCGCTGCCAATTACTTTTACTCCCGAGGGGATTTCCAAGGGGAATTGTTCGCCGCTAGCTGCGCTGTAAGTTCCCGGTGCTAGCTGAATAGTGGTTCCTGATGCAGCGCGAGTAAGGGCGCGGGCGATCGTTTTGAATGGGGCTGATTGACTGCCGGCTGCTGAATCGCTACCTGTTGTTGAGTTGACGAAAAGTGTTGCCATGTTTTTGTAAAAGAG
>CASBQF010000167.1 GCA_949127775.1 Oscillatoriales cyanobacterium PMM_0080 | reverse complement strand
GAGAGAATTGTCATTGAACACGTTAACCGGAGTCTGAAAATTTTTAAAATCTTGTCGAGTCGTTATCGGAATCGTCGCCGCCGTTATGGTCTGCGTTGTAATTTGTTATCAGCAATTTATAATTATGAGTGAGCTTCGTGGGGATTAAATTAAAAACTTTCTATTATAACATAGATTTTTTTTGCAAGAGGTCTAATAAACCCGTTTGTAGGGTGCGCAGTGCGCACCCTACTAGATAATGACTAATCACTAACAAAAGGCAATGTGACAATAAATGTAGTACCTTTGTCGATCGCACTTTCCACACTTATTGTACCCCCATGCAGGTCAACAATGTGTTTGACAATGCAAAGTCCCAAACCCGATCCTTTAATCTTGCCTACATTAGCACCCCGTTCAAACTGCTGAAATAGTTTTCCTTGATATTCCGCTGTCATCCCAATTCCCTCATCTCGAACATGAAAAATTATTTGCTGGTTTTCGCAACTTAATTCTAAACTAATATTGCCGCCGTTTGGAGAATATTTAATAGCGTTGGAAAGCAAATTAGTCAGAAGATGGTATAGCAGTTTTGCATCGAGATTGGCATACAGAATATCTGTTCGGCTGTGGAAAGTTACGAGATGTTTGTGTGTGATAATCGGCTGGAATTCTTCTAAAATAGATGTGCAGATATCTGCCACATTTACCAGATTTAAATCCAAGGAAAGTTTGCCGGCTTCTGCTTTACTGAGCATTAAAATTTCTGCTAGCAATTCACTCATATTATTGACGGCTTTTTTAATGCGATCGACATTTTTATTTGTAGTTCCTGGCGTTCTCTGCAATTCGCTGTCTTCCAGCATTTCAGCCGATAATTGTATGGTAGTCAAAGGAGTGTTTAAATCGTGGTATGCCATTGAAATAAATCGCGATCTGTTTTCGCTTTTCGCCGCTGCTAATGCAATTAGTTTTTGCATCCTAACGGCTTCTTGATGTTTGCTCAGCGCTATCTTGATCGTGGCGTGTAGTTCTCTTTCTTTAAAAGGTTTTAGCAGGTAGCCGTAGGAACCAGTATTGCCAGCTCGCTGCAAAGTTTCGTCGTCAGCGTATGCCGTTGTATAGATAATTGGGATATCTAGTTTCTGATGAATTATTGCTGCTGTTTCTATGCCGTCACTGTCGCCTTTGATGACTATATCCATTAAGATTAAATCTGGTTTCATTTCGCCTGCACGCTGAATGGCATCGGCTCCACAAGAAACGACATCGGCAATTTCATATCCCAATTTTTCTAATTTATGGGATAAATTCTTAGCGATTAATAGTTCGTCTTCGACAATCAAAATTTTAATTGCTTTTTCGGGAAAGCTCATGATTTTTAAAGCCTTTGAGAGTAATTTAATTCTTTAAATTTTAGGTAAAATTCGGTGCCGTTTTGTCTTGAGAGTTCGATAGATCCTTCTAACTGCTGAGTTAAAGTGCAGACAACTTGAAAACCCATCGAGTTAGTTTGCCGAAAATCTAAGTTTTGAGGGAAGCCAATGCCGTTGTCCTTAACCAAAAGGTGAATTTCGCGATCGTCGCCCGTTTGATAGCATTCTACACTAACTGTACCAATTCTGCCATCAGGAAAAGCGTGTTTTAGAGTATTTGAAACCAATTCATTCACAATTAAAGCGCAGGGAGTAGCAGTCTCAAGATTTAGAGACACGGCTTCTGTTATTATCTGCAACTGAATGCGGTTGTTGCTAATATTGTAAGAGTGAAACAAGTTAGTTACCAAATCTTCGATATATTCGCCAAAATTAATTTGTGCCAGGTTGCTCGAACGGTACAGTTTCTCGTGAATCAGAGCCATAGAATAAAGGCGGTTCTGACTTTCTTCAAACATCTTGGCTAATTGCGGGTCGGCAACTGTGTTAGATTGCAACTCTAATAGACTGGCAACTACGCAGATGTTGTTTTTGACGCGGTGGTGGATTTCTTTGAGCAAAATTTCTTTTTCTTTGAGGGAATTTTTTAAATTAGCTTCGGCTTGTTTGCGATCGCTCAATTCTGCTTGCAGTTGCTGGTATAGTAGAGACTGTTGAATGGCGATCGCCAATTGATTTACCAACTGCTGAAATAAATTGATTTCCCATTCTTGCCAATCCCTAGGGCGCGAACACTGGTGCGCAATCAGCAATCCCCAAAGTTGCTTGTGCTGAATGATCGGCACTACTAACTTGGCTCTCACTTCAATATATTTCATAAACTCTACCATACAAGGTGTAATGCCAGGGTCATCCCGTTCGGAAATATTACAAATTCGCCCTTGCAAATAAAGCTGATAACTTTCAAGCGGAAAAATCTCTTCCCCAAAAAATCTATCTATCAGTGGGCTGCATCCTTCTGCGACGGCTTCAGCAATGACTTGGCCGCCGCTTTTGGGTATAATTTGATAAACCAATACTCGATCGGCTAACAAGACTTGCTGGAGTTCGGCTACCGTGGTATTGAGAATTTCCTCTAATTGCAAAGACTGGCGGAGGCTGCGGGCGATCGCCTCCACGAGCCGTTCTTGCTCGAACTGCTGCCACAGAGCTATTTCGGCATATTTAGAATTGCTGATATCGGCGGCATAACCAATAATTTCGATTGGCAAGCCCCTGCTATCAACTAATAGTTTCAGTTCCGTCCGCAGCCAGCGGTAAACTCCGTCTTGGTGCAGAAAGCGGTACTCGCAAATGCAATTTTTTTCCTCGGACAAATCAGAAAAAATTACGATAAATTGCTCCCGGTCTTCCGGGTGAATACGGCTCGACCAAAAGTTAGGGTCTGCTAATACCTCTTGGGGGTCGTAGCCTACAATTGCCTTAACGTTTTCGCTGATATAAGTAATACAAAAATTCCCCATCGGTGTGGCAGTAAAAATTACCGCCGGATTAGAATCTAGTAAAAATTGCAGGCGTTCTTTTAAGTGCTGCAATTCCATTTCTGCCCGCTTGCGATAACTGATATCTTCGATCGCAGCCATGCTGTAAAAAGGAATGCCAGATCCGTCGCGGATCAGCGTCACCGTCAAGTTTGCCCACATCAACTCGCCATTCTTCTTAATCAAGCGTTTTTCCACTTGGAAGCGAGAAATCTTGCCCTCAACCAACTGCTTGACTTGCTCGACATCTGCTTCTAAATCTTCTGGGTGCGTGACATCAGCGAAACTCATGCCGGCCAACTCTGCATCGCTGTAGCCCAACATCTGGCGGTGAGCTTCATTCGCCTCGACTATGCGGTAGTCATGGACGCTTGCCAAACCGATCGCGATCGGAGCATCATCAAATAAGTTGCGAAACTTTTCCTCACTCTTTTGTTGTGCAGCTTCTGCGTATTTGCGAGCAGTAATATCCCGCGCTACCCACATCACCCGATCGACTCCCAGCGGCGAAATACTGGCATCAAACCAAATTACCTTGCCCTGAATCTCCATGCTGTATTCAACTCTGTGGGTTTCCCCAGATGCCAAGGTTTGGCGAATGTGCGCCAGGGCAAAATTAGCTTCTGCTTCTGGGAAGAGTTCGGTGAGGGTTTTGTCGAGCACTTCAGCAGCCGGTTTGTACAGCAGTTGGGTAGCCGTTGGGGCGACTTTGAGATAGCAGCCGTTAGCGTCAAAAACCATCACGACATCTGTCATCGCATTAAACAGCGCCAACAGTTCGGTTTCGGAGTTTTGCAGTTTTTCTGCGGTCAATTTGCGATCGGTAATGTTGGTGTCAGTCCCGATCAGGCGGCAAACCTTGCCCTCGGGCGATCGCACCGCACTGCCGCGGGCAACTATCCAGCAGGTACTGCCGTCTTTGTGCAGCATCCGGTGTTCGACTTCAAAAATTTCTGTCACGCCCTCTACATAAGCCTTTACTGCTGCTTCGACTACAGCTCGATCGTCGGGATGAGTTAGAGATGTCCAATGATCGAAGCAGTTGGGAATCTCTGCGTCTTGATAGCCCAACAAAGCTTTCACAGACCGATCGAGGTAGATTTCGCCAGTTTCCAAATTCCTGTCCCAAATCCCCACTTTGCCCGCCGATACTGCTAGTTCGTACCATTGAGTCCGCTGCTGAACTCGCAGTTCTAACTCTGCATTGAGCTGCTGCAAAGCGATTTCTGCTTGTTTGCGATCGGTGACATCTCTACCCGCAGCTTGATACTCCACGATTTGTCCGCTGTCGTCGAATATCGCCCGATTGATCCATTGCTGAATGCGAATTTCTCCGCTCTGCAAAATCACTCGGTGTTCGCAAGTAAAAAACGGGTTTTCCAGAGACAGAGAAGTATATAACTCTTGAATAATTTCTCTGTCTGCTTCTGGGATTAGTGACATAAAGCTGTTGCCGAGCAAGTCTTCCGATCGCACGCCGAAATAGCGACAATAAGCTTGATTGACAAATGTGATTTTACTGTCCCGGAGGT
>CASBQF010000166.1 GCA_949127775.1 Oscillatoriales cyanobacterium PMM_0080 | reverse complement strand
ATACCTTGGATGCCGATTTTGCTAAAATTAGCGGAAGTTTTGTTAGCCGGGGGAGAATCGGAATTAGCTTATCAGTGTTTAATTGCCGCCGCCCCGCCGGATATGCGCGCTTCGGGATTTGAACGATTAGCAAGAGAAATGAATTACAAACAATCCACAATTTGCGATCGCACATCATGATCGGTTTAACCCTAATTATACTCGGAACAAGTAGTCCTGACTGGGAAATAAGTGCGATCGGCATTTTTCAGAATCAAGGATATGACTTAAAACAAGTAATTAAGTTCAATTCGATTATCAATCAGCCTTTTTTGAACAGGCAAGATGCCTATTCCACAAAAAAAATTATCTCTTGTGGAACAGGCATCTTGCCTGTTGCTAACAATAGTGAAACAGGCATCTTGCCTGTTGCTGACAATGGTGAAACAGGCATCTTGCCTGTTGCTGACAATGGTGAAACAGGCATCTTACCTGTTGCTGACAATGGTGCAATATCTCGGATTTTACAGACAATCAATACAGAATTCACAGCGATTTTACCTGCGAATATACCATTAAATTTTTTACCACCTCAACTAACAAATACAGCACTGGCATTCTTAACTCCAAAAGTAGAGTTACCCCTAGAAACTGCCAAACAATATCCTGTTAACTCATTGGGTTGGATTGCATCAACGCGATCGATCAAAGCCGCGCTACCGCAATTAGAAATAAAGGACTGGAATTTGTTAGCAGTTGCTAGGGAATTAGAACGGCAAAATATTGCTTTTACCTGGGGAACCACCAAGGCGAATACTACTCATAAAAAAGCTCGCCAGTTCACTCCGAAAAAAGTTATAAATAACGACATAATTATCGATCGTACTGACCAAGAGAATGTCAACTATCCCGTCGAATATGCTCCCATAACCAGTCAATCTCGCGTACTTGCTGTGATTCCTCATTTTCGCTGCGAACAGTTCCTCCATCGCTGTTTAAAGTCGCTAGTAACTCAAACCAGACCACTGGATGGTATTGTTGTGATTGATGACGGTTCAGAGTCGCCACCTGTAGATATTGTGCGAGAGTTTCCAGGAGTGACTTTATTAACTTCAGCGTTGAATGTCGGCCCTTACCGCTTAATTCAACAGGTAATTGAGCAAACTGATTATGATGCTTATTTATTCCAAGATGCCGATGATTGGTCGAGTTGCGATCGCCTAGAATTGCTGTTAGCAGCAGCGGAAAATTCTGGTGCTGAATTAGTGGGAACCCAGGAGTTGCGCGTGTTTGAAGATGATACGCTTTTACCCGTGGTTTATCCGCTAAATGTCAGCGCCGCCCTAGCAGAAAAACCGGGACATCCGCTGCTGCATCCTACCAGCTTAGTTTCGCGCAATTTAGTCTTGAAATTGGGCGGTTTTGCTACGGGATTGCGGTTTTCGGGAGACACGGAGTTTTTGTTACGATCGCAATTCGCTGCCACAATCGTGAATATTCCTGATTATGCTTATTTTCGCCGACACCGATGTGATTCCCTAACTACCGATCGCCAAACCGGATTAAATTCTCCCGTGCGTTTAGAATTGATCCAGCAACTCAAGCAAAAAGCGATCGCCAATACAGCGCAGGTGCGATCGGGAAAATTACCAGATTTGCATCCCTTGAAGACAGTAAAGGCGATCGAACTCAATCATATCAGTGGTTTCCCCCTACGCTGGGCAAACTAAACATCATGTTACAGGTAATCATCCCCGTTAAAAATCGTCCCGAAATCGGCGATTGCGTGCGATCGCTTTTAGTTACTTCTGCGGTGACTAAAATCCTGATTTGCGATGGTGGAACCACAAACTCTAAATGTTTAACTGCTTTGCAAGATTTAGCAAAAATAGAACAGGTAGACTGGTTCAAATATCCTCAAAATGACTTTAATAAATCTCAGTTAATCAATCAGGGAATTCTCCGCGCTACCAGCGAATATCTGTTAATTTCCGATGCAGATATTATCTGGAACAAACGAACAATTTTACAATTATTATCCTCTATTTTATCACCAGACAACCTTAAATTATCTCTCCAAAGACCGCTAATATCGCCTTTGTCCGCATCCAAGCCAGAAAATCCGATTATTTGCTCTGTGCAAACTGTAGAAGAGTCTCGCCCGCAAACAGTGGCTTTAAAGCGCGATCGCTATACTTACAGCATCCAGATCCACGAACAGATTGCGACTGTGAATATTGTACAGGCTGTGGCGGGCGATCGCGATCGACCTGGATGCGGCTTGATCTGTACCCGCAAACAAACGCTACTATCATTAGGAGGATACAAGGAAACCTTTACAGGTTGGGGATGGGAAGACCAAGATTTGCTGATTCGGGCCACCCTGTTGGGCATCAAAACCTGCACAGTTGGAAAAGTAACTCATCTTTCTCATACCGATGCGACGCGCAACCAACACCACCAGCAAAGGTTGCCAACACAAACGCGCGATCGTAATATCATCTCTTGCTTACAATCCCTCAAGAAAGGCGAGCTATTTGGCAATTTATGGCAACTAGCAATTGTACCTCCTGCATTTTTAGAAATTAGCACCAATTTTACCCCAAATTATCGCTATGACTGAAATTCAGTTATCCTTAATTATTACCTACCGCCAGCGAGAACACCATTTGAGAACTCAACTTGCGTGGTGGAAAACTCAAGCCTCCAAAAGTTTATTATCTATTTGCGAAATCATTCTGATTGAATTAGATAGCATTCCCTCACCTTGGATTTTACCAGAAATCGCCAATCTGCCAATCAGCTACAATTATCTGCCCTGTGCGGAAACCTTTCATAAGACCAAAGCTTTGAATTTAGGTTTATCTCTGGCGCAAGGGCAGTTTGTCTCAGCTTTTGATGTCGATCTCATTCCCTACGGAGATACCCTCGATCGACATTTAAAAATGGCTCAAATTTCATCCCAAATGTTAGTAACCGGGCATCGAATGATGTGCAATACTGCTAGCCTAGATTTTGGTCAGCATTCTGCGGTTGAACAGTCAAAAGTTGCACCAGAAGATATGCCTACAGCGCTATTCAAGCACTTGACTCAACGGGAGAGGTTTGGAGTTGCACCCATATTTCAACGCCAGCGCTTAATGGAAATCGGGGGATGGGATGAGACATTCATTGGCTGGGGGGCAGAGGATCAAGATATTCTCGAACGCTATTTAGGAGAAGATAGATATTTTTGTCGATCGCCAGAATTAGTTTACCTTCATTTAGCGCACAAACCCGATCGCAATTGGTCAGAATCTCGGTGGATAGAACAAAATCGCCAGCACTATTATACTAAACGTTTATCAAACTATCCATAATCGTAAGGTGCGCATTGCGCACCCTACAAATACTGCTGATATCAATTCCGGCTGCGCCGGAATGATATAGAGGAGACGGCAGTGCCGTGTCCCTACGCCAAAATAACCTTGTAGGGACACGGCACTGCCGTGTCCTGATTTCGGCTAATTATTCCGATGCAATCGGAAACGATATGACTAACAACAATCAATATTTAACTGATTAATCGCGACTATGAGTAGCCCCATTCGGTAAAATTGCCCCGCTTAAAGCTGCTTCATTCAAATTAGCAACATTCAAGCTCGCCCCAATCAAATTAGCTTCCGACAAATTAGTTCCAGTCAAATTAGCCCCTGTCAGAGAGCTTAACAATAAACCCGCTCCCGACAAATTGGCGTGGCTCAAATTCGCCCCCCGCAAATCCGCTTCTAGCAAGCTAGCACCAGACAAATTTGCACCGCTCAAATTCGCTCCCCGCAAAGAAGCTTTGTTTAAATTTGCAGCCCTCAAATCAGCCTTGTGCAGGATCAAACCATTCAGATTAGCCCTACTCAAATTAGCTCCTTGCAAGTAGGCGCCAGTCAAGTTAGAACCATTTAGATTAGCCGATTGCAAGTCAGCACCGCTCAAATCAGCACCGCTCAAATTAGCTGCACATATGCACGCCTCCCGCATACTTGCTTCGCTCAAAAAAGCTTCAACCAAATTGATACCGCTGAGATTTCCACGATTGATATAAGCCCGAATTAGAGTGGCTCCACTCATATTCGCTCCGCTCAAATCAACCTCGCTCATAATCGCTCTAGTCAGATTTGCTTTGGTTAAATCAACCCCGCTCATAATTGCTCGACTCAGCGTCGCCCCGCTCAAATTCGCCTCAGTTAGTTTCGAGCCATTGAGCAAACAAGCTCCTACTAAGCTCGCTCCAATTAGAATAGCTTTGCTCAAGTCAGCGTGAGATAATATTGCTCCCGTGAGATTAGCACCGCTAAAATCAGTTCCGATGGCAATAGTTCCAGTTAAACTAGAACCACCGAGGTTAGTTTCTATTAATTTAGCCTTAGATAAATTCGCTTCACTCAAGTCGGCTCCGTTCAAGTTAGCTGCAATCAGCTTACTTCTAATTAAGTTCGCCCTTTTAAAATTAGCGTTACTCAAATTTGTCCGACTGAGATTAGCTTCCATTAAATGAGCTGCAATCAGGCTGGCTCCTCTAAAATCTCGTTCCCCGTTGCTATGTCTAGTTAAAAGTTCATCGGCACTTAAATTCTCAGTGAAATTCATAAAAAAATTGAGTGAGTTTCCTTAGTTTCTCGATGTTCTATGTTGTCTGAAAGTTCGTAGGTTCGTATTTCCCAGTCTGTTTTTTCAACGACTACTGACACAGTAATAATTGTCAAGACTGGTTGATTCCTACCATTACTCTGTTAATCTAGTTAAAACTTACAATAAACAACCCAATTCTTTGTTAAAAAATTTGGGGTTTATCAGCGCGGCAGCCATAAAGAAACAGAGTTTCTTGCCCTAGATTGTAAGCTTTGTCAGTCTTATTTTTGCTAGTATTTAGTTGGCGGTTGATCTTGGTTGTTAATTGTTAGTTATATTTGTGCTAACTACTAACCATTTACCAAAATACCGAGAATTTGTCGATCGCACTTGTTGTCAAGCTCGATCGCCCATTTGGGGTATTACTGGCGCTATCCGCGCCACATTCTGACCCGAAAAATTGCTGGTATGGGCGATCGAATTTATGAGTGCAACCAAGAAACAAGATATTGGAGCTTCTACCCCGAATACCTTCTACATAAGTGCCTTGTTCGATCGCCCATGAAAGCAGAGCCCGGTCAGATCAGCTAGTGTCACCTCCCCCCACTATGCTTGTCGGAGCGTGAAATCCAACAGGAAGGCTGTTTTCCTCTGAGTTCTGAACGGCTCACGGACGAAGGAAGCAACCCGCTATCCATCGCTTGTGATTTCCCAAAAAAATGAGCCGCGAGCCATTCCCGTGCTCCCGCGCTTCTGTGTATGCTGTTAATGTTTCTTCGATCCATGAGCGCTTGTGGTTCTAATTAACAGAACACCCGACACCTGACGCACTCTCAGACATCATAGCTGTTTCTGGGCTTCTCAAATGCTTCGCTGAGGCATTCCCAGAAAAACTGTATTCATGCGACTGATGTTGCCAACGGCAATTGAGCTAATATAGCCAACCAATGAGCAGCCTAAGTCTTGCCCGAAGGCGACAACAATATTATTGTAATAGTTGCCGACCACCGCAGACGGTTCTGGGTGCTCGGGACAAGGTACTTCAGAGGCATGAGTTGCTGAAATTAGCTACCCCATATTTAAAGATAGTCGCTGACCGACTAATCAAGCAATATCTATTGTAATTTATATCATCGAATTTGATAATACTGCCGGGTTTGCAATCAAGCAGTAGTGAGTGTTACAGACTCAAAAACCGCTGTATTTTTTGGGTATAAAAATTAGTTAAGCCGATCGAACTTGCAGGCCCAAAGTCCAGCTCGCCGATCGCAATTAAACCTTTGACATAGAGCTTTCTTAAAGTTTCCAGAACAAAACAAAAGCCGACTTTCAGAGAAAAAGCCGACTTTTGATATGATTTTACCGCGATCGGGCAAAACTCCTAGCTAGCCAGTGTTTGTGTCAAAACCAAGTCCTCTCAATCAAACCCGACGGTTGCCCGTAACGCCCTGATTGGGATCGTAAATACCAGCCGTACTATCAACGCCCGGAGTGCCGGGAGCGCGGTAAGAAGCGCGATCGGTATCAACAGCGGGAGAGTCGTAGATGCTCCAATGCTGAATGCCTCCACGGCTCAGAATGGTTTCAGCTTTAGCGACTTCTGCTTCGCTACCGTCAAGCAGTACCAAATAATCACCTCTCTCCACCCGATCGCTGTATGCTTTAGCTTCATCTTCAGGAATGCCCAAACCGACTAAAGCTCCCAGCAAGCTACCCGCAGCCGCACCCAAAGCAGTACCCGCGAGTGTAGTGGCGATCGTCGTAGCCGCAGCTCCCGCCAGCATAATCGGCCCAATTCCCGGAATTGCCACTAGGCCCAAACCCACCAACAAGCCTGTCAAACCTCCCACAGTGCCACCTGTGAGTGCGCCCTTGGTCGCCCCTTCATCGGCCTTGTTGTCCGTGCTTTCCTGCACGTCAATCCCTGCGATATCCCCTTTAGAATCAGCATCCTTAGCGATGACCGAAACCCGATCCATATCAAAGCCCCCAGCTCGCAGCTCTCCCAGGGCGTGTTCTGTCTCGCGGCGGGTGGAAAAGACCCCCACAGCGCGCTTGTCGCGGGCAGAAGCTCTGCGGCCAGTATCTGTCGGCACATCATAAATAGCCCAATCCTGAATGCCCCGCACGCTCATAATTCCTTCGGCTGTGGCAAGTTCGGCATCAGTACCTTCTACGAATACCAAATATTCTCCGCGCGAGAGTCGATCGCTATAAACTTTAGCTTTGGCTTCGGGAACTCCCAAACCGATCAAACCGCCAGTCAAACCGCCCGCTGCCGCTCCAATTGCGCCTCCAACAGCAGTGTCAGCCAGCAGAGTGGCGATCGCGCCCCCCGCCATCACCGGGCCAACTCCCGGAATCGCCAGCGCCCCAATGCTTCCGAGTAACCCAATCAAACCGCCCGTCACGACTCCCGCTGTCGCGCCTGCTTTTGCGCCGCCGCCCACTTTCTGATCGGTACTCTTACCAGCGGTAGCGCCCGCAATTTCGCTGCGATCGAGATTTTCCCCAACCACCGAAACCTTATTCATCGGAAACCCACTACTTTGGAGTTCCATCAGAGCTAGTTCCGTATCTCGGTAATTAGCAAATGATCCTACAGCCCGTTTATGTTGACCTAAAGCCATTTTTTTTCTCCTTCAAAATAAACTACTTTTTCACAACTACAGAATTTAAGCTCTGCTTGCTGCTTTCAATCATATTTAGTCATTTTTTCCGACTATTTTTCATCGGTCGCTGGGAATAACCTTACTCTCTATCTTCAGGCTGGTTTCCCACTAATTCTCAGGAATTGGCAATCGGAAATTGGAAATAGCAAATTGCAGGTAGTATGCGAGTTTTGATTTGGGAGTTGTGAGTGCGTTAATCTTAAACTCTTTAACTTAAAACCCCGCTACCCGGAAGAGTCACGTAAGGGTTGCGAGCAGCTTTTAAACCTATAAACTGCCCAACGTTCCCTCAATATTCATCCGTTAGATCCCGTACATTGCTCGTTGCCGAACTTCCTTCTAATTGATTACTTGCTAGGCGATGCGGCCGGAGCAACAGTCGCCGTAACATTTACCGTTTTGACACCCTTAATCTGTTTAGCTAACGGCTCAATTTTAGCTAAATCAGTTTGATTGGGAACTGTGCCACCTACGGTAACAGCCCCATCTTTTGCCTCAACAGTTAGCTGACCTTTAGTAATGTTCACTTCCAACTTAGAACGAACTTCACTCTTCAGGTCGCCATCGGCTCTGATTGCATCGCCACCAGTCACATTGTTGCGCTGTTCTCGGGCCCTGATATCAGAATTTGCTTGTGCTTTGCGAATATCGCTAGTTGCATCACCCTGAGTTTTTTGAACAGTTTCTGCTGGAGGCGGGCTAGTGCGATTTTCAGTAGTAGAATTAGGAGCATCAGCGCTCGTTTTAGCCCCGTCGCTGCAAGCAACAACTCCAAATAATAGGAGACCGCTGAATAAAATTGGTGTTAGTTTGTTCATAATTATGTTAATACCCTCCGGGTAAGCTGTTGATGAGACTGACTTCCCTGACTTTGTTGAGCCAGTTCGTTGAGCCAGATTGAGCAAAACAGAATCTTCGTTTGTGCTTTCTGCGAAAAAATCCTTATATCAAATATATAAATTTGAGGAAGCAGCTACATCAGTCCGCGGGTGTAAAGTTTATCTATATCATTAGGAGTACAAAAAATCAAAAAAATCAGGTCTTGTGTCAAATTCAACTTAATGAGCCAAAGCTAAGTCAACGTAGGGTGTGTCGCCAAGAACAACTCTGGCCTCGCAACGCCAAATTAAACGAGCGACGCACCCTACAACTTATAACTTAAGTAAACCGTATTGAGCTAGATTGTTCATTGCCAAAGCCAAGATTTTCCTAGAAACCCAGTTCTGCATCCTTAGTTTTATCAATAAATTCGCTCGCCACTCCAAATTATAATTGCTATCAATATCCGTTAAATCTGTTTCACAATCCGTTGCCGAACTTCATATCCTCAAAACAAACGAAAAGACTCTAAAAACTTTTGAGCATTTTCAGTCTTTGGGGTACTGACAACCAGCCCATAAATGCGCGTTTCTACCAAAAAAACTTGACCTACACCCACAGGTTCTTTGGGAGAAAGTGGCTGAAACTCAAACTCTTTTCCCGGATAACCACCGAGAGAAATATCTCTTACTTGCAGCAATTTAGCATTGGCACCAACTACAAAAAAATCAACGGCATTATTTAAAGTAACTTTGATATTATTGTTGCTGAGCCGAAAATCTAGGTCAAAGTATTGAAGTAAATAAGTTTCTTTGTTTTTTAATATCGACCTGTATGTATGAGTTGTAATTTGACTTGAAAAAGTTTCCGAATTGATTTTGGGATTTCCAGGCATATCGATCGCAAATTGACCCATCGCTGAGCAAAATCTCTGCCACTCCGGCGCCTGAATTGTCGCCCGCAGTGGCGCTGGTTGCGATGCCGCGGGACTGGTAAACTTGACAGACGAGACAAGTAATGTAGCAGTAACTAGAAGTAAATTCAGTAATTTCATTTTTGTAAAATTTATATTTACCCGATCGATCTGCGCTAGCCTAGAAATATATCCGCAAAAGAGGGATTTATGCTCAATATTATATTTACTCCACGGCAAGGCAACTCTCAAGGCTCAGCTAAAACCAGTAAAACCAGTAAAACTAATATACTCGCCACTGCAAAGACTTGGCTGGTTATCAGTCTGCTGATTTCTGTAACAGCTTGTGCAAACAGCCCCAACAGCAAAGCCCTCCAAGAATCTTTAGCCGCCGATCCCAAATTAACAGAAACTCCGCTTCCCGTCCCTGTTGCTCCCCCAGCGACAGCAGTTGACACCAATACGGAGGCCAAGCTACCCGCAGATTTCCCAACCGAGATTCCACTCTATCCGAATGCTCAGTTAATCGAAGTTGGCGCAACCGCCGATTCGTCACCCAAAAGTGGGCGGCTGCGCTGGGAAACCACCGATCCGGTTAATTCTGTTCAAAACTTTTATGCCACAAAGTTTGGGAGTAGCAATTGGGAAATAGTCAGCCGCCCAACCGCCGAAGGACAAGGTTCTTTGGTAGCAACCCAAGATAAATTGCGGGTAACAGTGTCACTTTCTCCTGCTCAAAAAGTAGGGGGCTCTACAGAATTTGCGATCGACTACAGCAAAGACAGCCCAGAAATTGCAGCCACTCCTCAACCGAACAATTCCGAGTCTACCCCATCTCCAACCGCTTCACCAACCCCATCTAATTCAGCAGGAACTACTCCAACGCCATCGACGGCACCAAAATCAGACAAAGCTAGCCAATTAGACCAAATTCCTCAACAGTTGCGGCAGTATGTGGCAGATTTGACCGCGTTGGAAGTGCTAAAAGTTCGATCGACTCCGAAGGCTTCGCCAACGACAGAAAATCCTAATTTAGAAACTGGCAGCACTTTGCCAAAACCCAATAAAATTGTCACCCGCCGCGAATATGCCCGCTGGTTAGTAGCAGCAAACAATCAGATTTATACCACCCGTCAAGCCAAACAAATTAGATTAGCAGTAGACTCTAGCGAACCAGCCTTTTCTGACATACCCAAAAAAGACCCAGATTTTTCAGCAATTCAAGGTTTAGCAGAAGCCGGCTTAATTCCAAGTTCGCTTTCGGGAGAAACTAAAGATGTGAAATTTCGCCCGGATGCACCTTTAACTCGCGAAACAATGATTCTCTGGAAAGTGCCATTAGATACTCGTCAAGTTTTGCCAACAGCTAACATTGACGGAGTGAAAGAAAAATGGGGTTTTCAAGATGCTGCTAAGATTGATTCCCAAGCGTCGCGAGCAATTTTAGCTGACTTTAACAATGGAGATTTGGCGAATATTCGCCGCGTTTTTGGTTTTACTACTTTGTTTCAGCCCAAGAAATCCGTGACGCGCGCCGAAGCTGCTGCTAGTTTGTGGTATTTTGGCATTCAAGATCAGGGATTGTCCGCTAAAGACGCTCTGGAAGCAAAGTCTCAACCAGCTCAATAGAGTTGTATGGGGTAGTTTAAAGCACTTTTGGACATGATAGAGGAGACGGCAGTGCCGTTTCCCTACTCAAAATAACATTGCGCAAGAAACGGCACTGCCGTCTCCTAATTTCCGCCACTAATAATTCCGATACAACCGGAAACGATTGTAGGGATACGGCAGTGCCGTCTCCCTACCGCGATCAATTGTAGGGAAACGGCACTGCCGTATCCTGCCTTTATATCATTCCGATGAAGAGCGGATTTGATATCAAATACCATACATCCGCCTCTCCATACCCCCTGTGCCACGGCATATTTTTTTGCCTTAGCATTAATTTATGTATCCCGCAACACAATCGCTACATTGTGCTGGCAAATTTTGTACGTATTTTAACTAACACTTGGAAAAACTCTCAGTATGATTCCGGATGCGGTAGCAGCCTTAACGATAAATGAAAAAGAGTGTTTGAGCTCTGGGAGAGCGTTTTTCAATGTACGATATGAACCTATTTACCCCGCAAGACATGGCGAAATGCAGCTTAGTCCTGCGTCAGCTAGGTAGAAATACTGCTAGTATGGAATCCACCAGCCAGAAGATTGTTAAGTATATTTACCAACATTTTTGTGATTCGCAAACAGGAGAAAACACCTGTGTTTTGGTGCGTTTATTCAAAACTCATCCCTACGGTGAATTAGAAGACTCATCGCAACAATCAGCCCGTCGCTTGATGAACGGCAATTCCCCCGCCGCCGACATGAAATGCTGGACTTTGCTAGCAGCAGCAGGCGCAGAACCGCAGTGGAATTCTCGGCATACAGCAGCAGAAAATACGGCTATTCCATTAGTTAGTACCGAATTAGTAGCTCAAATGCCTGCGATTTCGGGAATGATCCGCGCGTTCGGTTTAGACATTCCTACAGTCCTTGGAATCGAGCCAGAAAGGTTCCTGCAATTAGAGCCCGCAGTCTTAAATGTTTTTCACGTACCAGAGGCAAAAGACAATGCCTTAATTCCCGAACAAAATTCGTTGATTATCCCCTATCAAGTCAAATCTGTCTTGGGATTTGGAGGGCTTTTGCGATCGGGAAGTTTGTTTGCTGTAGTGATTTCCCTGAAAGTTAAAATCCCCCAAAGCACGGCTCAGATGTTTAAATATTTGGCACTTAGTGTCAAAACATCTTTGTCATTTTCTGAAGAGAAAGCGGTTTTCAAGTTCTCGGAAAATAATGAAAACATTGTAAAAAATAAAAATATTTATGAAACCCAAATTCTCGAACATCAAGTTACCAATCTGATCGAATTACTGGATTTTTCGGAACAAGAAATGCTCAGACAAGCCGCTAACTTTCAACGGATAATTGATAAATTACAACACGAACTTGCTGGTAGAAAAAAAAAGCAACAGATTTTGGAACCAAGTCAAGAACCATTGACAGGCATCCTCAACGTAGGTGAAGATGGGATGGTTCGCGTCGAGGAAATCCAGGAATTCAGTGCTTAAATCGAGGGGAAGAATGAATGGATTTAATTTAAGCTCTGTTAAAATTGGGGTGCATCTCAATTTTGCAGGGCTATTTCATTGTAGGGGTAATCCCCCCGTGGTTGCCCTCCTGACTGAGAATGAAATAGCCCTGGACATTTTGTGTAACATAATATCATCAAGAGTTGTGGGTTCTCGATGCTAAAATAGTGCCGTACCATCGATCTATTGGTATTTGTTTTCTGACCCGAAATCCTAAGTTTTCAATGACTTGTCGAGTTTCGGCATGAGTGTGACCAGACCACAGGTGATATTCTAAAGACAGGTTTTGCACGAGTTGCCAAGTATCTCGATCTTCAAATAATGACCATTCTGCACCTTCGCAGTCTACTTTGGCTAAATCGACGCTGCCGCCAATTCGCTCGATCGCCCTTTTCCACGATATCATCGGTATGTCGCCGCTTTCGCTGACGCGCGATCGACTTTTTCCCGACACTTCCCGAATGTCAAGCACTACTTTCCCATCTCCGGTTCCTACCGCTTCCATGAAATATTGAAAGTTTGCTATTTGAGATTGATTTTTTAGATAAGTTTCCAGGTTGGGATTGGGTTCGTAAACGTGAATGATGGCTTGGGGAAACCTGTTTCTCGCCGCAATTGGAAACAACCCGACATTGGCTCCAATATCTATAACTTTGATCAGAGACGGATCTAATTGTTCAACTCCATAGCAGTCGTCTAAAAGCACTTCTATAAATTCTCCATCCATGCCTTTTTCTGAAGGCAAGTTTACATTTTGGCGCTTTCCCAGTACAATCAGATTCTGTGGCAAATGAAAGTTGGCAACTCGGTTAAATTTGATGCCTAATTTGCGGGCCCGAGATTGTCGTTGTAGAAGTCGAACGATTTTAGCAAAAAACATAAATCAAATAACATAATAGTTGTCTGTATATTAACCTGCACTAACCCACTATAAAATTAAAAATGTTAGAGTTCGATCGCCTATTTCAAACAATCGAAGAGTTAGTGATGCTGCACTCACCCAGCGGTGTCGAGTCGGAAATTAACGATCGGCTAATGGAAAAATTCGCCGCCCTGGGAGTGAATGCTTGGATCGATCGCGCGGATAATGCGATCGTCCTAATTAAGGGCCGCAATCCCGAAAGGTCGATCGCCATTACCGCCCACAAAGACGAAATAGGCGCAATAGTCAAAACAATAGGCGAAGGCGGCCGCGTGGAAGTCCGCAAATTGGGCGGCGCGTTTCCCTGGGTGTACGGCGAAGGCGTAGTCGATTTGTTGGGCGACAAGCAAACAATTAGCGGCATTCTCAGCTTCGGGAGTCGCCACGTTTCCCATGAATCCCCTCAAAAAGCTCAGCAGGAAAAAACCCCGCTAAATTGGGAAAATGCTTGGATTGAAACTAAATGTACAGCCGAGGAATTAGCCGAGGCCGGAGTTCGGCCAGGGACGCGGATGGTGGTGGGAAAGCACCGTAAACGCCCGTTTCGATTGAAGGATTGGATCGCAAGCTACACCCTGGACAACAAGGCTTCTGTGGCGATTTTGCTGGCTCTGGCGGAATGTTTGACAGAGCCTGCGGTGAATGTTTATTTGGTGGCGTCGGCGAAGGAGGAGGTTGGGGCGATCGGCGCTTTGTATTTCTCGCAGCGCCAGCCGTTGGACGCGCTGATTGCTTTGGAAATTTGCCCCCTGGCGCCAGAATACCCGATCGAAGATGGCGACAGCCCGGTTTTGCTGGTTCAGGACGGCTACGGAATCTACGATGAAGGATTGAACGCCCAACTACGCGCAGCAGCCGCAGCAGCCGGTGTAGAGGTGCAGTTGGCGGCAATTAGCGGTTTTGGGAGCGATGCTTCGATCGCCATGAAATTCGGCCATGTCGCCCGCGCCGCTTGCTTGGCTTTCCCTACCCAGAACACCCACGGGTATGAAATTGCTCACTTGGGGGCGATCGACAACTGCGCTCGTATTCTCAAAGCCTACTGCGAGCAACTTTCGGACGACTAGAAAAAAACTTTCGCAAAGTAGTTGACAGATTAGGAAAGATTAGTTAATGTAATAAAGGTGCTGAAGAAAACAAAAGCACACGCAATACGCCCCCATCGTCTAGAGGCCTAGGACACATCCCTTTCACGGATGCGACGGGGATTCGAATTCCCCTGGGGGTATTGAAAATCTAACTCTGATATCAAAATGATATCTAGCAACCGGTAAAGGCAACAAGCCCAAGCCACGCGCTAGGTATCATATTTGTTTTGGCTTCAAGCTCCTCCCATGTTGGATAATTGTAGATGCAGACGCGGTTTCAACCGCCCAATCTTCTTGCTGATTTCATGGAGGTAAGCTAAACTTGTGAATAGACGAGATTTACAAAATATCGCACTCACTCGACTTAAAGAAGTAGAAGTGCTACTCGAAAATCGTCAATACTCTGGTGCGTACTATCTCAGCGGTTATGTGATCGAATGCGCTTTAAAAGCTTGCATCGCCAAACAAACGCGGAAATTCGATTTTCCTGACAAAAAAACAGTTTTCGACAGTTATACCCACGATTTAGAAAAACTTGTTAAAGTTGCTAAACTTGATTCAGAATTAAAAATTCTGCTAAAGGATAGAAGTTTTGCAAATCGATGGGCACTACTCAAAGACTGGTCAGAAGAAAGTCGTTATGAAAAACACGACAAACAAAAAGCTCTCGATATTTACTCAGCAATTACAGACACTAATCACGGAATTTTACAATGGGTACAGCAACATTGGTAAGTCAAGAAATAGCAGAAGGTCAAAGACTAATAGACGCTCTTAATGCAGCAGGTGTATTAGTTGATTCTGCTCTCTGGTTCTACGCAACAGAACCCGAAACCTGGCGATTGATGCTCACATCACCTTCCTATGATAAGAAAGGCCCACTTAAAACCTATGACGAAATACTATCAGTCTTTCGCGAGGTAGAACCTGAATTGAAAATTGATTGGACAGCCCTTGTTGCAGTCAGTGTCAAAGATGAATTAATTCAGGGATTGCGTGAATTACAACAACGTTTCAAATCAAGTTTCTCAGGAAGACGGATCACGAATCAAAGCATCAATCATAGGTACGTTGATGATGCTTACATTTATCAAATCAAGTGAATTAAATCTCGATCGAGCTGATATCATACTGGGAGTTAGAGAGAAGAATCTGCAAGCGTTCTCGAACAAAAGACAACATTTGGGAAAATTATTATCTCGATACCCGCCGAAACCATATTCCCAATTACCAATTCCAAATTCCCCATCCTATTTATTTTTCAGCCATTTTATCGAGCTTTTCCCTAACTAACAAATCTAAGAAAGAGCGCACTACAAACAAACCGCCGAATCCCGCAACAGCAAAAGCGACGATCGCCCCCGTGCGATATCCGCCCACCAGCAGCACCGCACCCGACAGCACCGCAAAACCAGTCACACAGGCAAAAATCAGAGTCTTAAGGGCTAAATTGATGCGTTTCAGAGCCCGATCGCTCTCGATATTTCGCACCCTAATTTGCAATTCGCCATCTTCAATCCGCTGCTCCAAACGCTTGAGCAAAACTTGCGATTTGCTCGGCTGTCGCAACTTGTAGGTGATAAAACTTCGCGCTTGCAGAGCCAATTCTCCGATCGCACTTCCCCGCCCCTTGCTCACCGCCATACTCTTGACAAAAGGCTGAGCGGATGCTAAGAAATTGTAGTGAGGGTCGAGAGTTCTAGCAATGCCGTCCAGAGTTGTCACTGACTTAATAATAAACATCATTTGTGCAGGCAAGCGAAACGGTTGCTGCTCGAACATGATATAAAGTTCATTCTTAATTTCATTAAAAGCTTGAAAGTCGATCGGCTTATCAATAAACTTCTCCAACAGAAAAGAAATCAGTCGGCGCACCGGCATCATATCCGGCATCGGTTCAACTAAGCCGATCGTAATTAAAGTATCGATTAGCTCATCAGTATCCTTTCTCATCACAGCAAAAAAGGTCTTGACCATTTCGTCTTTAGCCAAAGACTTCACCTCAGCCATCATCCCAAAATCGTAAAAAATCAAGCTACCATCTTCTGTCACCGCCAAATTGCCCGGATGCGGGTCAGCTTGAAAAAAACCGTCAATTAATAACTGCTTCAAATAACAACAAATTCCCAGTTGATTCAGCTTCGCAATGTCTACTCCAATCGCCTCTAAACTAATCTTATCATCTACCTTAATCCCCGGTGCGTATTCGACAGTTAGCACTTTTTTGGTCGTGTATTTCCAGTAGACTTTCGGGACAATAATCTGAGGATATCCTTTAAAATTCTCGCTGAAGCGATCGGAATTTTTACCTTCTTGCACGTAGTCAATTTCTTGATATAAAATCTTAAAAAACTCGTGATAAATAGATTCCAAGTCGTACTTGCGCGTTCCAGGCAAATGCCGATCGCACAAGCGCATCACTTGACGCACCGCCTTCACATCCAAATCGAACAAACTTTCCAAACCAGGACGCTGCACCTTCACAATCACATCTTCCCCGGTGTGCAGCCTCGCTTTGTGCACCTGTCCCAGACTCGCAGCCGCGATCGGCAACGGGTCAAAATCGCGGTACAAAGCATAAATATCTTTACCTAACTCTGATTCTACTAGGGCGATCGCCTCTTCGGAACTAAACTCAGGCACCCGATCCTGCAACTGTTCCAACTCCTTGACATACTCCAACGGCAGTAAATCCGCCCGAGTCGAAAGAGACTGCCCGATTTTAATAAAAGTCGGGCCCAAATCCAGCAAAGTATTCACCAACCAATGGGCACGAATTCTTCTAGTATGAGCCGAATTATTTTGTAGCAGCCCATCCCACCACAAAAAAAAGAAAAACTTGCTTGCTGCGGCAAAAACGTCTATTTGTCTGGCTAGGGGCGAATATCTAGAGCGTTGCCAACGCAGGAGTTTCGGTGCAGCTTTTGTTAGCATAATATTCACTCTGAGAGTTCCATGCAGCACGACAATTTTTAGGGGACATTCCTGTACGCAGAAACTGGCTTGTACGAAAAGACGCGTTGCAGGCCTTTGAAAGAGTTAAAAAAAACTCCGTTTCTTTAATAGACAAGATTGCAAAAATAACTAGGACGGGCTCTCCCGCCCATCCCACAAAAAGTTTTTTTCTTGTGGAACAGGCATCTTGCCTGTTACAAAATTTGATTAAAATGAATTTTGCAAGAGGTTTAATGAATACTGCGTTATATTATCTCCGGTTATACAACCATAATTAAGTCCTTATTTATTCATAAATAGAGGAGGTTCGTATTTACTAAGCTGTTCTGCATTTTAAATTGGATATCAAAAAAATCCAACTCTTGTGGGATGTCCCGCCCACCCTGAATATACAATTTAAATGTGCGACAGCTTACAAACACAGGCTAATTACGGGTAAATAACTGGACATCAGATAAGTCCTGGGGAGAACTGGTAATGCGCTGCGATCGCAACCAGACAAACAGGTCAAAAAGGATAAGTTGGCAGAGTTTGCCACATTTCCAAATCTGCCTCTAAAGGCAATTTTTCTGGTTTAGCCTGTTAGCGGCCAGAAAAGCCAGTTTTGAACAGGCAGGATGCCTGTTCCACAAGAATTATTGGAGATGTCTATTCCCAACCGCTTTTTTTCCGAACTATTAGACATTTCGCCAAAAGCCAGTCTTGAACAGACAGGATGCCTGTTACACCATAAATATGGTCGATGTCTATGATTCTAGATTGCAGAGTTCCGTTGGAGATTGGGGCAGAGTCAGAGTAAAAGATGTACGCCACAACTCGTCAGATTCAGAACTTTCTGCCGGATTGCTAGACACATCAATAGTACCATTCAAGTGTTGTACAAAACTCTTTACCAGCGCCAGACCCAAACCCGTACCGGCGATCGCCTTGTCAGTAATGCCAGCCCCACGGCGAAACTTCTCAAAAATGTGGGGCAAATCAGCAGCAGAAATCCCTGCTCCGAAATTAGCAATGCTTAGGACAATACAGCCCGCCGCCTCAGACGCCTCCAAAACTACCGCAGTGCCAGAAGCCGAATATTTTCCAGCATTCGTCAGCAGTTCCAGCAGCACCCGCTTGAGACTATCCGGGTCAGTTTCCAAACAAGGGGCAAACTGCGACAAATCCATCTTGATAGTCAATCCCTTATCCGCCCACTTTTTCTCAAAATCCCCAACTAAATCTCTAATTAAAAGGTTGAGATCGATTTTGACTGGATAAATAGGGAGTGGCTGATGCTCAAATTGCTTGAAGGTTAGCAAATCCTGAACCAGGGCGACTTCCTTAGCACAATGCTGTTCTAAAATGTCGAGATAATTAGCCCGACTTGCTGATGGCTGTTCGGCCTGTTTGAGCATCAGAATCGCCAGATTCATGATTGTTAGAGGGGTACGCAACTCGTGACTAACATTGTCGATAAACTCGTCCTTGATTAGCTTCAATTTGCGCATTTGCTCTAGTTGATTGGCAGATTGTTCGTACAGTTTTCCCTGCACGTCGAGACTTTGCTGCAACTGAGCGGTTCTTTCTTCGAGTAGGGTTTGTGCTTCTTTGAGTGTCTGAGTTTGAACGATCGCCCTGCTCGCTTGAGCGCAGACTGATTCCAGAACTTCTAATTCTTCAGGGCTCCAAGTACGCGGCTCGGAGTGCTGCAAAACCAAGAACCCCAAGACGGTTCCCTGTCCGATCGCGCCCATGATGGGAATCACCAGCAGCGCGCGAATGCCTTGGAGTTTCAAGATTTGTGCGATGCTTTCTGGTTCATTGCCGATTAATTCACCTGCGTCAGCGAGGATCAGGGGTTTGGGTGCGCTCTGGAATGCTTGGCCGCACAAACTAGATTCCGACATCCAAAAAGCAGCAGAGTTATTTTGTTTTGAGTTGGCAATTTTGGATTTGGAATTAGCAGTTTTTTCCTTGTTTTTTGTTTTGGCACTCGTGCTTTGTTTCCCTGCATTGCTTTGTTGAATTGCTTGTTTGCTTTCATTTTTTGTCAAAGCAGATTCGCAAACTAATACAATTTTTGCTTTCGGGGTTTGATTGGGCGAGGATTTTTTTAAGAGGATGTCTGTATATTTCAACAGTAGGATTTGACCTCTATCTACTTCCAGCGTATCGACGGTATTTTCAATAATTTGCTGCAAGATTCGATCGACTTCTGAAGTCGTGTCGATCGCTGCTACAACCGAGCCGAGGAGATTTTTGTATTTAGCTTGTCGCCGTAACTGTTCGTTTAAGGTGGCAATTTCCTGAGTTTTTTGAATGTGAGAAATCGTGATGCCGATCGCCTCTGATACTGCTTCTAGGCGCTGCCGATCGGCATCCGACCACTCGTGAGGTTGCGACTTACCCACAATCATGATCCCATTTACAGCCCCTGCCAATCGGGTAGGCCCTGCCAAAACTGCCCGAAAAGGCAGCGGTGTCACGGAAGAATTGAGTGCAGAAGCTGCTGGACTATCCAGATAGTCAGATATCGCCACTATCTCGCCCAGGGCTAGCACGTTTGCCAAGACGGGATGTTCGAGTGATGAGATACTAGGCAATTCTAATCTTGTGGCTTCAGAATATTCTGGTATTTGGGTAGAATCTGCTCCAGCATCGGCAGTTGGGCAATCGTTCCTATTTTTTTGCCACGAAGCATTCGGATTTACTACTTTCTGGTCAACTACAGCAGCCACAAAACAGAAATCAGCTTCACAAGCAACCCCCAAAGTATTTGCGATTTGCAGCAGCAGGATTTCTCGATCGAAGTTGGTCGCGAGAATTTGGTAAATTTGCCTCCCGATCAGGGCAGGATCGACCTGGTACTGCATAAGACGATCCAAAAAGTTTTGGACTGATACTGGTTCTTCGATTTGTGGTAAATGCAAAGTGCAAGACTCTCTTCGCGATCGGTCGATCGGAGTAAAGTCTTGATTTCCCTGGCGATCGATCATGGCAACCAAGCCTTTATTTTAAGATGTTTGAGCCGGCGCGCTGCAATATAGAACCTATCCATAACAGTCCGCTGGACTGTTATGAGCCTGCTTTCTGTGTTTGCGCAGCCTTGAAAGCGAGTCACTAGAACTTTGAAAAATATATCCAGACGTAACCGAGTTCTATTTTCCGGTTTTCTACCTTTCGGTCTGTACGGGATGAACTTATGCGATCTTTCATCGGATCAATATAAATCCCATTTCCACCAATTTTGACCTTTACTATTATCAAACCTTTCTAGAGATTTCTTGGTGACACCCCTCTCCTGACACTGTGACGTTTCCTATTTAAGTTTGTGATCCTCGCAAATTTTTATTGTGATACAAATCAGGCGATCGAGTGACCACGATCGCAAAAATTAAAATTTAAAAAATTCTCAGTCATGACAGAGCTAAGAGTTTTCGACTTTTTGGTCAAAAACTCATCGAGTGAGACTCAATGAGACGCTATGAGGTCAATAGTGTTATATTTATCCGGCTTTCCTACTTACTTATTTTGTGCTTCCTGTTGTGCTTTATCGCTATTTTGGCGGTAAAGTACCGTCCGGTTGACAGCAGTTGTGTAGCGGGGGTGCTTGGGAGGGACGGCGGCCATCAAATCCGAAGCTTGCTGCCACTTAGCAGCTACTACCAACCAATTCTCGCGAGATTGAGCAATTTTGCCATCAGTAGCTGCTTGCTCGGCCACTCGCACCGCTTGTGAAAAAGAGTCAACAGCAGAATTAACACTATCCTTAGAAATTTTCAAAGCTGGTGTTGCTTCCAAAGGAGTCGAAGTGATCGCTGCTTGTGTGGTGTTCGGTACTTGGGAATTGAGTCCTTTGTAAATGGCGGCAACAGCGACGAGCAACAGTACAGTCAAACTAACGCCACCGACAATACCCTGCTGAAATTTGTGCGGTGCTTGCTGCATCGATCGAGGTGCAGCAATTCTGGGTAAGCGAGCTTTGCCACCTTGAGCTAGACGTTCGTGATGCGCGGTGGCCAAACGCTTGAACAAATTGGGCTTTCTGAGTTTAATTTCTTGAGACCACAGCAGTTGATTCTCGGGATCGCGGCTAATTTCTTCCAGCCACAGCAGTTGGTGTTCTCGAACAAGTCGGCTGTTGATGTTGACTCGGCGAATATTGCGGGGCGAAATGCCCTCTAAAATTGCTCGGACTCGATCGACCAAACTAGACTGTTCCATCAATTGGGGCGTTGCGGCTTCGCACAGTAGTTGCAGTACCCCATCTGCAAACACGGCTCTAGCCCTGACGCCTACAATAGCCAGTTCGTCATTCAGGATTTGAATGATCGAAGCAACCATGCCCTCACGAGCTTGTCGAGCAATATCATCTATCGGATTCGCCATAAAACTATCTTGACGCTCAGCAATCTGTTAATTATCAACCCAAAGTCTCGGATCTAATTTTGACTCATACAGGCGATCGCTGACACTGCCAGGTTAAAATAAGCAAATGCAAATCTCCTTGCATCAAATATCCGACTTAAAACCATCAGCACAGCATCGAGCTCTCGCCAACAGGAAATAAACTATGGGCAAAGTAATTACCGGTCAAATTTTTGTTGTAGACGACAACATCGATACAGATCAAATTATCCCAGCCGAATACCTAACCCTGGTTCCCTCAAAGCCGGACGAGTACGAGAAACTAGGCAGTTACGCCATGATTGGGTTGCCCGATCGCTACGGTAAGTTTATCGAGGATGGCGAACAAAAAACCCAGTATCCGATTATAATTGGTGGCGAAAATTTTGGCTGCGGTTCTTCGCGAGAGCACGCTCCGATCGCTCTAGGGGCCGCCGGCGTCAAAGCAGTGGTCGCTTTATCTTACGCGCGGATTTTCTTTCGCAATTGCTCCGCTACTGGCGAATTGTACCCGATCGAATCAGTCGATCGACTATGCGACTTGTTTGTCACCGGCCAAGAAGTGACGATCGACTTTGCGGGCGATCGAATTATCAACCACACTCAAAATCTCACTTACTCCCTCAAGCCTTTAGGAGATGTCGGGCCCGTAATCGATGCCGGAGGCCTGTTCGCCTACGCACGCCAAACGGGAATGATTGCCGCTCGTTCTTAACCGCTAAAACCGAGAATCTATCAGCGTTATCAGTAAAGAATCAAGGCTCTTTCAGGACAGCAAAACTTTTCTCATAGCTAGCTGTCTCTACTTCCAAATAGACTGCCTAGCGCAGCACGAAGCCCGTCAAAGGCTGTCTCCGGCAGGTCGCCGCCACCGCTTACCAAAAAAATGGGTTTAAAGCCCCGTCTTTCAAGACGGATTTTCTGGATTCTGAATTATGATTGAATAACTGACCAACTATAGCACCTCAACGTGAAAGCCAGATATCGCTACCGATTCTACCCGTCCAACCAACAGCGCCAAAGTTTGGCTCAACTGTTTGGTTGCGTTCGGGTAGTGTGGAACGATGCACTGGCTTTGTGCAAAGCTTCTTCCAAGCTGCTTCGCAACGGAGACTTGCAAAAATTGTTCATCACTCAGGCAAAAAAGACAGAAGAACGCTGCTGGCTATCCGAAGTTTCAGCGATATCGTTGCAACAGTCAATAGCTGATCTAGGTGTTGCTTATAAAAACTTTTTCAGTTCCAAATCAGGAAGCCGGAAAGGTAAAAAGTTAGGCAGTCCCAGATTCAAGAAAAAGACCAACCAACAGTCAGCAAGACTAACTCGCGGTGGTTTTTCAATAAAAGAGCAAACAGTTTACTTAGCAAAAATTGGCAATGTAAATCCAGTTTGGTCAAGAGACTTGCCGTCTGCACCTAGTTCAGTAACAGTAATCAAAGACTGTGCCAACCGTTATTTTCTTAGTTTCGTAGTCGATATCGAACCAGTCAAGCTCAATCCTAAAAATCAAAGCATTGGAATTGACCTGGGGATTAAGACTTTCGCGTTCATGAGCGATGGCACAAAAGCCGAAAGCCCAAGCTCTTGCAAGCTTGACCGCAAAGTCAGGAAGCTGCAACAGAAACTGGCTCGACAAGAAAAAGATTCTAAGCGTCGGCACAAGACTCGAATCAAAATAGCCAGAACGCACAACAAAATTGCGGACACGCGTCAAGACTTTTTGCATAAGCTATCGACTAAAGTGGTGAGTGAAAACCAAGCCATCATTTTAGAAGATTTAAATGTGTCGGGAATGCTCAAGAATCGCAAGCTTTCCAGGGCAATTAGCCTTCAAGGATGGCGACAGTTCCGAATATTTTGTGAAGCTAAATCCGTCAAATACGGAAGAGAGTTCGTAGTAATCAGTTGTTGGGAACCGACCAGTCAAATTTGTTCCGACTGTGGATATAAATGGGGCAAGTTGGATTTAAAAGTGCGGTCAGTGCAGTGCGTAAATTGCGGAGCAATACACGACCGCGATGAGAATGCGGCCAAAAATATAAATAAAGTCGGGATGGGGAATCGCCACGACTCTAAATGCACGCCGAGATGGAGTAAAACTACTTCGATAGTATCTGTCGATGAAGCGTGAAGAATCCCCGCGCGTTCACGCCGGGGAGTATTTCAAAGTGATGCTATTTATTGCCGCAATTGCGGCGGATTTTCTGTCTGCAAAGTCATCTTGATCTGTAAATGGGAGAATAACCGTTGACGGTTGCCCAATCGCAGTGTCCTTATACCCGACCACCCCAATGCGACCATCGTTCTTGCCGCCAGCGAATACTGCATCAATAAGTGAAGATGCCTGCGCCTTCACTCTTCCTATCGAGGAACCCATACTGCCTGTAGTGTCGATCACAAGAGCGAAATCGGTTTGGAAGGTAAGACCGGCCTGCTTAAGTTCGTATGTCTTGCCACCGTCAAACTGCACGACTTCGACGTTTTTCAGCGTATCTGAACCAGCGTCCTTTGCGCCACGTGCATGGCTAACTGACCAAGTACCATCTGAATTTTTCTGGATGTCGTAGTCAGTTTCCTGCCCAAAATAAACTCCAGTGTCTGTACCAGCGCCTCCGCTCAACGTATCATTGCCGCCAGCGCCAAACAAAAAGTCATCGCCGTCACCAGACAGAAGAGTGTTAGGGGATGGCCCTCCGATTAGCAGGTCCCTCGACTTACCGAGTGGGGTCGTACCTATGAAGAGCCCATTCTCAGTTTTGGCGGCATCAATCGCTGCACCATTCGTATACTCATAATTAAGTTTATGGAGTCCCTTATCGTCTGATGCAAGGTAAGAAACCTGTTCGGGGAGACCAAGTTCCTTGTAAATCAGATTTGCAAACTTAACAGTATCTCCTTTGTAATCTGAAGATGTGACATTATCTGTTGTTCCAGTCAGCGCATGAACAAGCTCATGTAATAAACCTGTGGTTAACGTATCTGGTACGGCTTTGCCAGTCGTATTGATGTAAGTTAAATTGTTCAACCTTGCAAAATCAATTTGCACTCGGCCAGTACCAACATTACCACTAGAAGTAACATCAATGGAAGCGTCAAACTTTCCCGCCACGAATTTTATGTCTATTGTATTCCCCGGAGCAGCATTAATCCAGGTATCGAACATAGCCTTAGCTGTAGGCGACTTGTCGTATGCTGTCTGCAAAACTGTGAGAATCTGTGCCTCTTGGGCGGCAGTAAAACCTGTGATCGTCGTCTTTTGAGAATAGGGATAAGCCATTTTTTTTCTCCTTAGTAAAGGTTTTTAACCCGGTATTGATCGAGGGTGAATAGGTCTTTTAGATCCAGAATGCTTTCGTAGCGGATCTCTGTTCTTGTTGATGTGAAAAATTTGTCAATGAGAGCCTTGGTAAGCTCGGTATATCCGCTCGCTGCCAGCCCAACGGTGGATCTAAGAGCGAATTCCACCTGCCCAGAGAAAGGACCGCGTGTGCTTTGAAACGCATGGCGAAATAGCCAAAGGATTTCTGGTGGCAAGCGCTTTGAAATACTGGCTAAGGCGGCAGGTCGGGCTTGAGACGGTGCAAACAGCACAGAGTCGGTGTAATCTTTTACAAATTGCTCGAAGATGAGGTAATCAATCGGAAGCAGAGAATTGGTGGGCGAGGCACGTATGCCCGACATCAGTGTTTGATCGAGCAGAAACTGTCGTTCACTCCAGAGGAACACGGCACGCACAACGAGCCTGGGCGATCGGCTGAACGTGAGCTTTACCCAAGGACTATCCAAATACCTGGTACGATTAGATTGTGTACGCTCTAAGTTGAACGGCCCTTCAATTAGCGCACCCGTGTATGTGACCAGCCGACGGTAAACAAAAAAAAGCTTGACTTCTGGAGAACTTTTCAAATCCCCGTGGCACTGCGCCATTCCGTCAATCTTGCCAGAGATGTGTTGGGAAATTGTAGTTGCATAGTTTTTGAAAGGTGAATCCGGCAAACTGTCAACCGACGTGCCAGAAAACTGCCTCCTGCCCGTTTCGTCGATAATCTGAATTGAAGTTTGCACATTTTGGCAGTTCTCCTGAGAGTACGTACTTTTGATAGCAAGTACGTTGATTAGTAACGAGGCCATAAGTATTATGGCGATCTTGTGAGATCGAATTCTTAAATTGAGTGGCATATTGAAACTCTTCCCTCAACTTTCTTGTCCAAATCAACGTCTGACACGCCTTAATTTTGATGTTTGCCAAGCCAACTCCTTTTAGCTTTTTGAGAAAAAGAAGTGTTGCAATTAAATGAATTAAGGATCGCTGCCTCTTGGGCGGCAGTAAAACCCGTGAACGTCGTCTTTTGAGGAAATGTCCAAACCATGATTTTTTTCCTTAGTGAAGTCGGTTAACCCGGTATTGATCGAGGGTGAATAGGTCTTTGAGATCCAGAACGCTTTCGTAGCGGATCTCAGTTTTTGCTGATGTAAAAAATTGGTCGATGAGAGCCTTGGTAAGCTCGGTATATCCGATCGCTGCCCGCGTAAGGGTGGAGTTAAGAGCGGAGACTACTTCCACCTGGAACGCAGATAAGCTGCTTTGCCGCGCATTACGAAACAGCCAAAGGATTTCTGGTGGCAAGCGCTTTGTAATACTGGCTTGGGCGGCATCCCTGGCTTCTGGAGACCTTACAGCCAGCACAGAGTCATAATCTTCTACAAATTGGTCGAAGATGGCCCCATCAATCGGAACCAGAGGATTGGTGGGCGAGGCACGTATGCCCGACATCAGTGCTTGATCGAACAGAAACTGTTGTTCGTTCCACAGGAACACTGCACGCACAACCAGCCTGGGCGATCGGCTGAATGTGAGTTTTACCCAAGGACTATCCAAATTCCTACTATCATTAGATTGTGTACGCTCTAAGTTGAACGGTGCTACGATTGGCGTGGATGTGACCAGCCGACGGTAAACGAAAAAAAGCTTGACTTCTGGAGAACTTTTCAAATCCCCGTGGCACTGCGCCATTCCGTCAATCTTGCCAGAAACGTGTTGGGAAATGGTAGTTACATAATTCTTGAAAGATGAATCGTACAGGGATGTGGGAGAAATCCACCTCGCGCCCGTTTCGTCGATAACCTGAATTGAAGTTTGCACATTTGGGCAATTCTGCTGAGAATACGTGCTTTTGATAGCAAGTACGTTGATTAGTAACGAGGCCATAAGTATTATGGCGATCTTGTGAGATCGAGTTCTTAAATTGAGTGGCATATTGAAACTCTTCCCTCAACTTTCTTGTCCAAATCAACGTCTAACAGGCTTTAATTTTGATGGTTCTTCCTTACTTGGTATGCCAAACTAATAATTAAAATGCCAAGTAAGCAAACATCTATTTTTGTAGTTTTCAAAATTTCTAAAGCCATATGCAGAACGTTTTATCAACTTAAGCT
>CASBQF010000165.1 GCA_949127775.1 Oscillatoriales cyanobacterium PMM_0080 | reverse complement strand
GTGCCAACTGATTAAAGCCACTGTGTTGAATTGGTGGCAAATAGTTTTGCCTGATGGACAGAAGATTGCGATCGAGCACGCGGGCGGCGGACACTGGATTTTTCGGGCTAACGGGCTGGAGAAAGCTCATCCTGAAGTGCGGCTAGCGGTGTTAAGGGCGATCGCCGAAGGCTGTCGTCGATAGGTTACGTTTAAGGACACGGTGCGATGCCGTGTCCCTACTGGGTGATGGGATTTGACATGATGTTGGGATTCAGGGTGCGATACCTTCTGTCTGCTTCGCTTACGAGATTAGTATCGGGATTGGTTAAAAGTGCGATCGGAATATCCCAACTGTGGGGCGAGATTTAAGATTCCGGCGCTTTGGGTAGAGGGCTGGTGTCAAGGATTTTTTTTGCGGTTTGAGGAGATGATGGGCTATCAGAAATATTGCTGATTCCTGGAGACAATAAAGTTCTGTATGCTTGCTGAGGATGAGTTGGTTCGTTAGGGTATTTGAGTTCTAGAAATTTGTCAGAACACATTGGATTAATGAAATGAGTCCTAATGGTTTCGGATCTCCGATTCAATACTTCAGCTAATCTTTTAACGGTTAAATATCTTTCGGAGCAAAGTTTTAAAATAGTATTTATCATCAACTCTGGACTTACCCGTTGCTTTTCTCTAACCGGAGCAGCTATTTCCAGTAAAAATAAATTTTCATCATTATGCACGGAGCTTGACTTGTTATGCACGGAGCTTGACTCGTTATGCACGGAGCTTGACTCGTTATGCACGGAGCTTGGAATCAAGGAGAGTAAATCAGGTTGACCTTTACTTGATAGGGCATACTGAGTTCCACGACCACGACCAGAGCGTTCTAACCAACCATTATTTACGAATTGCTTGAGACATTCCCCTATATCTCTGGGATGTTCTCGACTATAACACTGAATGTCAGCATTGCTAATTTCTCCTGATTGATGCGCCAGTATCAAAATAATGCGCTCTAATTCGGTCAATTCGCAATAGTCATCTCCCACAATTTCCCTTAACTCTGTTTCGATATTTTCGGGAATCATGCTGACCATTGGTAAAGCAACCAAAGTCATTTCTAACTCTAATTTCTCTGATACCAAAGGAAACCATTGCTGCTCTATCCATGCGCGGATCATCTTTCTAAATCCCGATCCTGCTTTTTCTCCTAAGCCAAGCATTTGAAACATTTTTTGCAAATTAGGATTGCGAGGATCGCTAACACCACCTTCGTAAAGCTGCTGAAGGGAAATTCTCAGACGACCAGGATTAGCAAACGAAAAACCATTTTTATACTTAGTAATTGTTAAAGGGCGAGTAGATTGATAATCGGCATGAATAAGAGTATTGACTAAAGCTTCTCGCAATGCTTCATGGACATGAGTTTCCCCACGACGCACGGCATCTTTGTCTAGCTGAAAAGGAACTTCTAAATCATTAACTACACGAGTATAAACGCGATAGTAAAAATTAAACAAGTTAGGTTCCCACTTGCCATCAAGTGTTAGTCTATAAGTCCATCGTGTTTCTGGATCGTCAGAAAGTTGCTCCTGATAATCAAGTTGATAGTGAGACAGTGCATCTAAAATACTACGTTCGCGACCAAACATCAGCAAACCAGCAATAGTTAACCCTTCTTTACCCGTGCTACGATCGCGACTCCATCCCCCTAACTGACGCAGCAAGCCAGAATCATCTAATGCCAGCCAAGGATGATCCGGTTCTCTAGAGCTAAACCGTTGACGAAAGGATTTAAATGTTTCTGCATCGATATCACTAAGATCGAAACCTTCTAAAATTTGGATATCTTGAGGTGAATCACTGGCATCGCGCAACATTTGGCGAACTTCAGCATCAGTGCAACGGTAATCACCCTCATAATTGCGCTTATATGTTCCTGTTAAGGGATTATTGTTAATATAAACTGGGCGCTGCGTTCTCGTTGCTCTAGGAACTTTAATGATGACTAAATTATGAGCTTCTATTTTAAAAGTTTGCAAGTCTGAATTGCCGCAAATTGAGAAGCTCAGTTTTTGCAGATTATTATGATTATCCCAAAACTCTTTAATTAAAAAATTAGGATTGCGGACACCTGAAACTTCAAACCCTGTGGGAGTTTCTTTAACTCCAAGAACAATATAGCCGCCATCTGTATTGGCAAATGCTGATATAGTTTCCCAACTACTTTTGGGGAAACCACCGTCAGCAGACTTAAATTCAATGTCTTGGTCTTCTCCAATGTTTATGCGATCGAGTAATGTTTCTAAATCCATTTCCTTTATACCCTCCGAAATGTCAAAACCTCTGTGATATCAGTCAGCATAATTCGATTAGCTTTAGCATGATTGTTCATTCGCGCCATATGTGGGGTTTGATTTTGCTGGATTCTTCGACTTGAATAAGCTTTATCGTAAAGCGTATAGCCAGCCGATTCCCACAATGCTCGAATTATGTCTGTAATCATCACAATTAATTCTTTTGCTACATCTCGATAGTTGGAAGATATAACGGTGCAAAGGGTTCCTGAACGTTGCGCGACAGCACAATTTTTGGCTATCGCGCCCATTGCTACCTGCCAATCTTCTAAAGCCATATTAGCTAAATCTTCAGGCTTGGTAGAATACTGTTGCGCCACCATCCCATAATAAGGAATGTCCATAACAATATAATCAGGATTTTCAACTGGGAAGCTTTTTGTCAAATCATGTTGAGTAATTAAATCTTTGTACTTCCCGCGTGGAGTCAGATCAAACATTTTTAATTTAAAGTCATAAACGTGCTGACCCATCCATTCTTGACGAGCTTCGTACACTCGCAAAACCTGACCAGATCCAGCCATCGGTGAAATTACTAAATCCCCTGGCTTGACGTAGTACCAGAAGCAGTTAGCATAGATTTCTCCAGGAATGTAACCTCTGTATTCCCCCAATTCTTCATCGATCCGACCATATTGAACCGTGCTAAAGTTCCAGTTGTCAGAAGGCTTGATAATAGGGCTAAATAGTGGTTCGCTATCTTTTTTATGTTCATTCCGAATAGCCCGTAGTATTCCAGTTGTGGATAAAGCTGTCTGCCTTTTAATGACTGCTTCAGTCCTCAAATCAGTTACAACAGCCTCAAATAGTTTTTGAGGAGTGCTTGCAAGTTCCTGGAATTTTGACAAATCATTTTTGGTAAAATTAAGATTTGATGGGATGCTTTTAGAATCCTCCGAATCCAAATCAACCTTAACTGAGTTTTGATTC
>CASBQF010000164.1 GCA_949127775.1 Oscillatoriales cyanobacterium PMM_0080 | reverse complement strand
CCTCAAAATTGGCAAGTCAAGCCAAAGCCAAAAGGGAGAAAATTGCGTTCTCATCCCGTAAAAGTCAAGAGTGTTGAATATGTTGGCGAACAAATGACTTATGACCTAGAGGTGGATGGTGAATGGCATAATTTCGTTGCTAATGGTTTAGTAGTACATAATTCCCTCCGCTATACAGGCAATCAATTTCTGGACGCAGCAACCGGCAAGAAAGATATAGAAGACATTTTTTACTTGCGTCCAGCAGACTACTATACAGACCGCGAAGGCAAAAAATACTACTATTCTCCGGAACAAAGACAAAGAGATTTAGAGTGGTGTCTAGAAGCAGCTAAACGTTACAAAATAGACTTCGACGGCGGAATGTCGGAAGAACACGCCCGAGGGAAATTACCCTTTGACTACCGCCAGCATTTTGTAGTCAGTTTCAATCTCAGGTCTTTCCTACACTTTTCCGACTTAAGAAACAAGAAAAATGCTCAACTAGAAATTCAAAAACTCTGTGAAATGATGTGGCCTCATTTTGAAAATTGGGCACCAGACATTGCCAAGTGGTACACAACTACTCGTCTCGGAAAAGCCAGACTAGCGCCGTAATAATTGCGAGGTTTTCATATCTCTATTCTCTTCCTCTGTGTCCTCTGCGCTCTCTGTGGTTAAATCATTCTTCCTTCTTCCTTCTTCCTTCCACTCACCAAACAAGATGAAACTAAAAATTCTGCAACTGCATGAATCAGCCATAATCCCTAAATACGCCCACAATACTGATGCTGGACTAGACTTATTTTCGATAGATGAATTAGAAATTAATCCCGGAGAAAGTCAGTTAATTCATACGGGGATATCTATAGAATTACCCCAAAAAACCGAGGCGCAAATTCGTCCCAGAAGCGGTTTAGCCCTCAAGCACCAAATCACTGTACTTAATGCACCGGGAACAATAGATGAAGGCTATCGAGGCGAAATCGGAGTCATCTTAATCAATCACGGTCAAATTTCGTTTCAAGTGACAAAAGGCATGAAAATTGCTCAAATGGTAATCGCGCCAGTAATTCGCGTGGAAATTGAAGCAGTAAAAATATTAAGTTCGAGTTCAAGAGGAGATAATGGATTTGGGTCTACTGGAATCTCCCAATAAACCCCTTGTCTCAATACATCTCTAATTCTAGATTTTAAATGGATAATACACCAGATAACTACGAACCTCCTCAAAGACCAAATTGGGACGAATACTTTTTGATGTTAGCAAAATTGGCCGCAAGTCGATCGACTTGTCTGGCATTTCCCGTAGGTGCGGTAATAGTCAAAAATCGGCAAATTTTAGCAACCGGTTACAACGGTTCGCCGTCGGGTTCGGCACACTGCACGACTCAAGGCTTCTGCTATCCTGGTTTGAGCAGTTGCGACGCCAGCAAAACTTTGCCTTCCCGGGCGGTTCACGCAGAAGCAAATGCGATCGCCAAAGCTGCAAAACATGGTATATCTACTGCTGGCGCTAGCATTTACGTGACCTTAGAACCCTGCATCTACTGTTTAAAATTAGTGATTGCGGCTGGCATTAGAGAAGTGTTTTACGAAACGAGTTTTAACAGTGGCGAAAAAGCTGCTTTGAGAGATACCTTTATCAGTGAGGGTATTGTTGAGTTAAAACAAATTCAGCTATCTGAAGATACAGCAAAAAAGGCTGCTTTGTTTCTATTGAGTCCTACTTCTGTACCAAAAGATGCTTTAACATTTATTCCCCAGAATTTGTAGGTTGGGGCTAGAGTAGGGGCAATTCATGAATTGCCCCTACTCTAAATTTCATGGATTGTTTAAGCGAGTGAATCATACCTAGATTCAGCAACGTCAAATAATCGATTACGATCGCAAGAGATGTAACTATCGCCCGATTAATTGTTAGGAAACGGCATTGCCGTTTCCTAACTGTAGGTAATATTAATTCCGATGCTATGGGCGGATTTGATAAATAGTACGGTGCGCAATGCGCACCCTACACATGAGGTTTATATATCCAGAACCATAATAGGCCGTGCGGATTGCGCACCCTACACATAGAGTTTATGTATCCAGAACCATAACAGTCAACAGTCAACATCTAATCAAACTCATTCACTGCTTGCAAATAGTCGATCGCCGCATCTATCCTAGAAGTATACTTAAAAGCAAACTGATCGAACCAATATCGCTCATCGGAATTTTTATCCAACTTTTTCAGCCAAACCTGAGCTTGCCTAACTTTCTGTCTCTGCGTCTGTACATCCAACTGCGGTTCAGCGATTTTTGCGGATGGCTGCTGTGCCAGTGAAGTCACTTCCTGAGCTTTATTTGGTGCTTCATACTCAGCCTTAACTGGTTTCGGTGAAGTAACTTCCTGAGCTTTATTTTGAGCTTCGTACTCAGCCTTAATTTGAGCTAAATCCCGATCCAGAGCAGTAGGGTACAAATTTAAATGTGATTTTTCAATTGTTTGATTTGATGATATTTCTACTGATGGCAAAGGCACTTGTGTTTGCACCGATGGCTGACTTTTCTTTGACTCAGCATTTTTTTGAGATGCTTGATATTCTGCCTTAAGTTCAGCTAACAGGCGATCGATCGATTCCATAACTTAAACCCCGCTAAAAAATGCTGCTCGGCAAACTGGCATAAATACGATCGCGCGAACAACGCGCAGCCTCCTCAATCTGTGATTGCATTTAGCAATACTTCGGTGAGGGTCATTCCTTCAAGATCATCCATCGTGACAGTATCAACTATATCGAATTTAGCTCCGGCACTTTGCAGTTCGTCGTCCAATATCTTGAGAAACTTAGTGGCTTCGGGTGCATTCCCTACTTGAATGAAAGAAATTGCCAGCTCTTCATCTCGATCGAGCTTCCGCGAAGCCTCTATAATTGTTTTCATCACTTCTTTGCGATCGTCTGGTTCGCCGTCCGTCACTACTAATATTGTTTCCCCGTTTTGCTTAGTCTTACCGGATGCTTTGCGCTGAAAATAACTGTTCAGAGCGTCTTGCAGTACCGCAGCCAAATTCGTAGTCCCCGAAGGTTCGTTTTCTTGGAAAATTTGCACTACTTTAGCGACTGTTACGTTGTCGTAGCGCTTGAAACGACCGGAAAACAAATAAACGGTCATGCCATCCGGGTCTAATTCTTCGCATTTGTTCGCCAGGGCGATCGTCGATTCTTGCATGAGCGCCCACCGACTTTTACCACCAACCTGGTCTTTCGTGTACATACTGCCGCTTTTGTCAATAATAATTGTATAATCTCGGTTTTGAAGCATAAGATTTTTTGGGTTAATTAAGTTTTTTCAAAAAAGAGTAAAACCAGCGAGCAGAAGCTATCGAGCTTTAGTTGCTCGCTGCGTTTTTTTAGTTGATTTACGATCGCCAATACCGGAATCTAAGCTGCAACTAAAGCATCTTTAAGCGGCTTCCAGGTAAAAGTGCGATCGCCCCCCATCTCCACTGCTATTTTAACTCGCGGTTCCAACGTCGGCAAAACAGTCAAATACTCAATCTCCTGACTAGACAAAATCTGCCCTTCAATAATCCATAGCACCAGTCCTTTGGCTTTCGGTGGCAAATTGTCTAATTGAGTTTGCAACATCGGCGGCACATAGTACGTATAACCGACAGCCCCCTCATTTCCAGTAGTTTTCTTACCCAAATGCGGTGGCCGCACCCCGTGAACCCCGGTTAAATACATCGCCAAATCGCCCAAACCCCTGGCCGTAATGGTGTAAGCACCGTAGCCCGCAGCTCGCAGCCTTCGCAGGTAGCGCCCCTCAAATCCTCCCTCCAAAGGAACGTACAAGGCTAGAGAACCCGACTTTTCCAAATCCCGAATCAGATCCGAACCACTCGTAATTAGTCCCATAAATTTGTGTTGCGTACTGCGTTAAGTTTGCTGACTCGCACTCATGGCGAACTATAAGTATTTTGACACTGCTCTGTATCCAACAATTGATGCCTGAAAGTGTGTCTTTATTTCACTCTGGGCAAAGGAGTTGAACCTTGACTTCTGTATTCTAAGACAAAGCCGTCAAGCGAAGGCGATGTGCTGAGCCTTTCGACGGGAGCGATCGGATAAACTCCGCCGAAGTGACAGGATTTTCAACCCAGTTTCTTGATACAGCACTTTTCAGGTTAGTAGGTACGCACAGAGGTAGGGACACGGCAGTGCCGTGTCCCTACGGTAATCGAAGAGCGATCGGGGTGTACTTCATAAACGTGGAATCTGCTGTAAATCCTCAATAAACGGCGAAATATTATCCTCGCGGCCTTGACAAACCGCAAAGACTTCATGTACTATTTTGAATTGTCGCCGTATAAGGATACTAAGTAGCTTGCCGCTTAAGTCCTGGCACAAAAAAGCAAGACCGAGGCAAAACTCGGAGATCGAACAGGTAAAAAACCTCGAATCTCAACCCTTGCAAGACTTCCACAAGCTAGCTCCCAAATTTAAAACTTAAATTTTAAACCTTAAATTTTAAACACCGAGGAAAGCTGTTGGTTGATAACAGTTAATTGCAGGAACACTGAAATAAATGTTTCTGCACAAGAGCAAGCGGATTGACGTAACTTTCGCAATCCGAAACCTCTTGCGTAAATAAAAGGAAAAAAATCCGTGTCTGTAGGCATTCTTGGCACTAAACTAGGCATGACTCAAGTGTTTGACGCCGAAGGGAGAGCAATCCCCGTCACCGTCATACAAGCAGGGCCTTGTACAGTAACTCAAATCAAAACAAAACAAACTGATGGCTACGGTGCTATTCAGATTGGATACAACGAAGTCAAACCAAAGGCTCTCAACAAGCCAGAATTGGGACATCTTGCCAAGTCGGGGGCGAATCCGTTGCGCCACTTGCAGGAATACCGCTTGGAAGATACCAGTTCCTTTGAGTTAGGTCAACAACTAAGCGCTGAGGCTTTTACACCGGGACAAATAGTAGATGTCATCGGTACAAGCATCGGTAAAGGTTTTGCAGGCTTTCAAAAGCGCCACAACTTCAAACGAGGCCCGATGTCTCACGGTTCCAAAAATCACCGCGAACCTGGATCGATCGGACCTGGAACTACACCCGGTCGTGTTTATCCCGGGAAGAAAATGGCAGGACGTATGGGCAACGTTCAAGTCACCGTCCGCAAGCTAACAATTGTCCGGGTGGATACAGAGCAGAATCTGTTGCTCATTAAAGGAGCCGTCCCCGGCAAAGCTGGCGCCTTAGTCAATGTTGTGCCTGAGAAAAAAGTTGGGTGGTAGTCATTAGTTATTGGTTATTGGTTATTTGTTATTAGTAGCAATTAACCAATAACAAATGGCCACTAACAAAAAACAACTAATAACAGACAACTAACAACAGACAAAGGACAAAGGACAAAAGATATGGTTAACTGTGTAGTGCGAAATTGGCAAGGCGAAGAAGTTGGAGAAACAACTTTAGAGCTGCGCGTAGCCAAAGAAGAAAATGCCTCTCACATCGTTCACAGAGCATTGACGCGGCAATTAAACAACGCTCGTCAAGGTAATGCTTGCACCAAAACTCGAGCGGAAGTTAGAGGTGGTGGCCGCAAACCATGGCGTCAAAAAGGAACAGGTCGAGCCAGAGCAGGTTCTATCCGTTCTCCATTATGGCGGGGCGGCGGTGTGATCTTCGGGCCAAAGCCGAGAGACTTTGAAGTCAAAATGAACAAAAAAGAACGCCGTCTCGCTCTGCGGACAGCATTCTTCAGTCGTACCGAAGATCTGATTGTGGTTGAAGAATTTGCAGAGCAATTTCCGAGACCGAAAAGCAAAGAACTGCTGAGTGCGATCGCCCGTTGGGGTATCGAACCCAACAAAAAAGTTCTGTTAATCTTGCCAGAACCGCAACTAAACGTGTACTTGTCTGGACGCAACATCGAATTGATGAACGTCATCTTGGCAACTTCCCTGAATGTTTATGACGTTCTTGCGGCTGACAAAATTATCGTCACATCTACAGCCATAGCAAAAATTCAGGAGATTTACGGTGAGTAAAATCGACCCCCGCGACTACGCAGATTTGATCCAGCGCCCGATTCTCACCGAGAAAGCTACCAGGATGATGGAATTGAATCAATTCACATTCGACGTAGCCCCCAAAGCGACAAAGCCTCAAATCAAAGCTGCAATCGAAGAGCTCTTTAAGGTAAAAGTCACCGCAGTCAACACCCAAAACCCGCCGCGTAAAAAGCGTCGCGTTGGCAAGTTTGTCGGTTTCAAACCTTGTTACAAACGAGCAACCGTAACTCTCAAGGACGGAGACTCGATCCGCAAACTCCTATTCCCAGAAGTTTAAAATTTAGTAATAGGTGATCGGCAATGGGTAATAGGTAATAGGTAATAGGTAATCAGAAAGTATGAAGGATGAATTCGGACTTCCTAAATTCTAATTACCAATTCCCAATTATCAATTACCTTTTTCCCAATTACCAATTACCTTTTTCCCAATTACCGATCGTAAAATAATGGGCATTCGTTCTTACCGACCTTATACCTCCAGCACCCGAGAAAAAACCGTCTCGGACTTTGCTGAAATTACCAGATCAGAACCAGAAAAGTCTCTAACCAGCAACAAGCACACCAAGCAAGGCCGCAACAACCGAGGCGTCATCACCTGTCGCCACCGGGGAGGCGGTCACAAACGGCTTTATAGAACGATCGACTTCCGCCGCGACAAACACAGCATTCCTGCTACCGTCAACGCGATCGAGTATGACCCCAACCGCAACGCCCGGATCGCCCTCGTGTTCTACAAAGACGGCGAAAAACGGTACATCCTGCACCCGCTAAACTTAGCCGTCGGTACAGTGATTGTTTCAGGCCCAGACGCGCCGATCGAAATCGGCAACGCCTTACCCCTGAAAAACATCCCCCTCGGTACCAGCATCCACAACGTCGAGCTAGTACCAGGTAAAGGCGGACAAATCGTCCGTTCCGCAGGCTCCAGCGCTCAGCTAATGGCAAAAGAAGGTACCTACGTTACCCTCAAACTGCCATCTGGTGAACAGCGCAAAGTCCGTGCCGACTGCTACGCCACCATTGGTCAAGTTGGCAACATAGACGCCAGAAACATCAGCCTCGGTAAAGCCGGCCGCACCCGCTGGAAAGGTCGCAGACCAACCGTTCGCGGTAGTGCCATGAACCCGGTAGATCACCCGCACGGTGGTGGTGAGGGTAGAGCTCCGATCGGGCGTCCAGGGCCAGTCAGTCCTTGGGGCAAGCCAGCATTGGGTGCAAAAACTCGCAGCAAAAACAAGCGCAGCGACTCTTTAATCGTGCGGCGCCGTCGCAAATCTTCCAAACGTGGCAAGGGTGGTAGACAGAGTTAATTTATTAGGTAATGGGTTATTGGAAATAACAAATTACCAATACCCACTGCCCAATTCCCGATGCCCAATTCCCAATTCCTAAAATTATGTCTCGTTCATTAAAAAAAGGCCCGTTTGTCGCAGACCATCTGATGACAAAAATCGAAAGACTCAACGCCGCAGGTCAAAAGCAAGTAGTTAAAACTTGGTCGCGAGCCTCGACAATCCTGCCCCAAATGGTAGGTCACACGATCGCCGTTCACAACGGTAGACAGCACGTACCAGTCTACCTGACAGACCAAATGGTCGGTCACAAACTCGGAGAATTCTCCCCCACTCGCACCTTTAGAGGTCACGCGAAAAGTGGTGATAAAAAGGCAAAAAGATAGCCAAATTAGGTGACAGGTAATCGGTAATCGGAAAAACTTTTCCCTAATTACCAATTACCTTTTCCCCAATTACCAATTACCAATTACCCAAATCGAAATGGTTATAGATACCACATCCGAAATTAAGGCGATCGCCCGTTACATACGGACATCCCCCTACAAAGTGCGCCGAGTCCTCGACCAAATTCGTGGCAAAAGCTACCAAGAAGCGCTGATTTTACTCGAATTCATGCCCTACCGCGCCTGCGAACCCATAGTTAAAGTTTTGCGATCGGCAGTAGCCAACGCCGAACACAACGCAGGATTGGACAAAGCCAAGCTCGTAGTATCTCAAGCTTACGCAGACCAAGGCCCAGTCCTCAAACGGTTTAGACCCCGCGCTCAAGGTCGCGCCTACCAAATCCGCAAGCCAACTTGCCACATTACCGTGATAGTAGCTCCGATCTTAGAAGACTAAACCAGGGAAAACGTAATAGGTAATAAACAGCTTAAAGTTGAAAAAAATAGGTAATCATCAATTACCAATTACCAATTACCAATTACCAATTACCAATTAACTCATCAAATATTATGGGCCAAAAAATACATCCAATTGGTTTTCGCCTCGGCATTACCCAAGAGCACCGCTCTCGTTGGTTTGCAGACGCCAGAACATATCCAGAACTCTTGCAAGAAGACTATAAAATTCGCAAGTACGTTCGCAAAACCCTCAGCAATGCTGGGATTTCGTCCGTCAGAATTGAGCGGAAAGCCGATCAAATCGACCTAGAAGTATTCACTGCCAGACCAGGCGTTGTCGTAGGTCGCGGCGGAGCCGGCATCGAAACTTTGCGCGTCGGTTTGCAACAGCAACTCGGCAACAACCGCCAAATCCGCATCAACGTCGTCGAAGTCCAGCGAGTAGACGCCGATGCCACACTGATCGCCGAATACATTGCTCAGCAACTAGAACGGCGCGTATCTTTCCGCCGAGTTGTCCGCCAAGCAATCACTCGCGCCCAAAAAGTGGGAGTCCAAGGCATCAAAATTCAAGTCAGTGGACGGCTCAACGGTGCAGAAATTGCTCGTACCGAATGGACACGAGAAGGAAGAGTCCCCTTGCACACACTGCGAGCCGACATCGACTACTCCTGCTGTACTGCTCAAACCATCTACGGTATTCTCGGCATTAAAGTTTGGGTTTTCAAAGGCGAAATTATTCCCGGACAGGAACAAGAATCTGCACCAAATGCAGCAGTGCCTCGTACAAAACAAAAGCGCCGCCGCCAGAACTTTGAAGATCGATCGAACGAAGGCTAGTTAATTGTTAACTGTTAGTTGTTACTTGTTAAGTATCAGTTGTTCACGCGCCAACTAGCAATTACCAATTAGCAATTACCAATTACCAATTACCAATTACCCAAATCTCAAAGCCATGTTAAGCCCTAAAAGAACCAAATTCCGCAAACAACAGCGCGGGCGAATGAGCGGTATTGCCACCCGCGGCAACACAGTTAGCTTTGGCGACTTCGCGCTCCAAGCGATCGAACCAGCCTGGATCACTTCTCGCCAAATAGAAGCCGGACGGCGCGCCATGACTCGCTATATCCGCCGGGGTGGCAAAATCTGGATTCGGATTTTTCCCGACAAACCAGTCACTCAGCGCGCAGCAGAAACCCGGATGGGTTCCGGTAAAGGCTCACCTGAATTTTGGGTTGCCGTCGTCAAACCCGGCCGCGTCATGTTTGAAATTGGTGGCGTAAGTGAAGAAGTCGCCCGCGAAGCGATGCGTTTGGCATCTTTCAAATTACCGATTAAAACCAAGTTCATCACCCGCGAACAAGACCAGTCATAGCCACAAATGAAGGTAGAATTAGTTTGGCATTCGTCCGAATTTTAAACGGCTACAGCAATTTAAAATCAGGCATTCATAACTTTTCTTGCCTTCAGGCTTCAGCATCTAGACAACTCGGTCAACAATTGACCGCTAACGATAAAGCACACAATTATGTCTTTGCCCAAGATTAAAGAAGCTAGAGATTTAAGCGATGCACAACTAGCAGAGCAAATTTTAGCCGTCAAGCGCCAACTAATGGAATTGCGGCTCCAGCAAGCCACCGGCCGCATGGAAAAGCCTCACCTGTTCAAGCACGCCAAACACCGCGTCGGTCAATTGATGACAGTTGAACGCGAGCGCCAATTGGCGGCTGAGGCAGAAGCTGCTAAAACATTAGCCGCATCTCAAGCAGCCGCAGAGCAAGCTGCAACCGCAGTCAGCCCAGAATCCGAAGCAGTCGAGCCGACGATCGCCCAGTAGCTCAAAAAACCTCAATTGCACAACAAAAATAGGTAGGTATGGCAATTAAAGAACGAGTTGGCGTAGTAGTCAGCGACAAAATGGACAAAACCGTCGTGGTAGCGATCGAAAACCGCTCCTCCCACACCAAATACGGCAAAATCGTAGTTCGCACCAAACGCTACAAAGCTCACGACGAAGAAAATAAGTGTAAATCGGGCGATCGTGTCCGCATCACCGAAACTCGCCCCTTGAGCAAAACCAAACGCTGGGCGGTTGCTGAAATTTTCGGGACAAAAAACGGCTGATTGCGCTCTCGCGATCGAAGATTAACAATCCATTAGCAGTCAACAGTCAACAGTTAACAGTTAACAGTTAACACTCAACAACTACCATGATTCAACCCCAGACATATCTCAATGTCGCCGACAATAGCGGAGCCCGCAAAATAATGTGCATCCGCGTATTAGGAGGTGGTAATCGTCGCTACGGCGGAGTCGGCGATGTCATCATTGGCGTAGTCAAAGACGCCCTCCCGAATATGGCAGTCAAAAAATCTGATGTCGTCCGGGCCGTCATTGTCAGAACCCGCAAAGGCCTGCGCCGCGACAGCGGTATGAGCATTCGTTTTGACGACAACGCCGCCGTCATTATCAACGTAGACGGAAACCCCAAAGGTACTCGCGTCTTCGGCCCAGTCGCCCGCGAACTACGCGACAAAAACTTTACTAAAATCGTTTCCTTAGCCCCGGAGGTACTTTAAAATGTACGGAAAAAAGGGTAAACCAACTAGCGAACCGCAACGCTACAGAATGCACGTCAAAGCTGGTGACACCGTGCAAATAATTACTGGCAAAGAGAAAGGAAAAGTCGGAGAAATCTTAAAGACATATCCTAAAGTCAGCAAAGTAATTGTTAAAGGTGTAAACGTCAGAACCAAGCACGTTAAGCCCCAGCAAGAAGGAGAATCTGGAAAAATCGTCACCTTTGAAGCTCCTATCCACAGCTCCAACGTGATGCACTACTCCGAAAAAGAAAAAATCGCTAGCCGTGTTTGCTATACCTTTAGCGAAGATGGTCGGAAACTACGACAGCTCAAAAAAACCGGAGAAATCCTGGATAATTAGTTAGTAGTTATTGATTATTGGTGGTTGGCAACAAATAACAACTAATAATCAACAAATAACAAGTAACATAGGACAAATGACGATCGAGCAATTCCCTGACCACGCCCAGGGACAGTTAACGAAACACAAAAACTATGCCGGATAAACTCAAAGTTCTTTATCAAGGGAAAATCGTTCCGAAACTGATGGATCAGTTTAAATATACTAATATCCATCAGGTTCCCAAACTCGTGAAAGTCACCCTGAACCGGGGTTTGGGAGAAGCATCTCAAAACGCTAAGGCACTGGATTCGTCGATTAACGAAATTGGCATCATCACCGGACAAAAACCGGTAGTGACGCGGGCGAAAAAAGCGATCGCCGGCTTCAAAATCCGTAAAGGAGTACCCGTAGGTGTTATGGTGACGCTACGAGCCGATCGGATGTACGATTTTCTCGATCGGCTGATCAACCTAGCACTCCCCCGAATCCGCGACTTCCGGGGCATCAGTCCCAAAAGCTTCGACGGACGCGGCAACTACAGCTTGGGTCTGAGAGAGCAGCTAATCTTTCCAGAAATAGAATATGACAGCATCGATCAAATTCGAGGCATGGACATTTCGATTATCACCACAGCAAACACCGACGAAGAAGGACGCGCTTTGCTTAAAGAAATGGGAATGCCGTTCCGGGACAACTAAGCACTAGAGTAATAAGCAAAAGATGGCAGCTAACGATACCATAGCAGATATGTTGACGCGCATTCGCAATTCTTGCATGGCGCGCCACCAAACCACACAAATTCCAGCTACAAAAATGACCCGTAGCATCGCCCAAGTTCTCAAAACCGAAGGCTTTATCAGCGAATTTGAAGAAGGAGAACCAGAAGGGATTAAGCGACACATAGTGCTTTCTTTAAAGTACAAAGGTAAAACTCGCAAGCCCATTATCACGGCACTAAAGCGAGTCAGCAAACCAGGACTGCGCGTTTACTCCAACCGAAAAGAACTGCCCAGAGTATTAGGCGGAATTGGCATAGCCATTATCTCCACCTCCAGCGGCATCATGACGGATCGAGAAGCTCGTCGCCAAGGTTTAGGCGGTGAAGTGCTTTGTTATGTTTGGTAGTCATTAGTAATTAGTCATTAGTCGCTGGTCATTGGCAACAAACTAAAAAATCAATCACTAAGGACTAATAACTAAAGACTAATCATCAAGGACTAATAACTAAAAACAAAGGACAAAAAATTATGTCGCGAATTGGCAAGCGTCCGATTAGCATTCCCACGAAAGTCACCATCACCCTAGACGGTCAAAAAGTAGCCGTCAAAGGCCCTAAAGGTGAACTTTCCCGAGTGATTCCAGCCGAAATTATCATGGGAATTGAAGGCGAAACTCTACTCGTCACCCGCCGAGACGAATCTCGCGTCGCCCGTCAACTGCACGGCTTGTGTCGCACCCTCGTCGCCAACATGGTCGAAGGTGTATCACAAGGTTTTCAGCGCCGCCTAGAAATTATCGGCACAGGTTATCGGGCACAGGTTCAAGGACGGAACCTAATTTTAAACGTCGGTTACAGCAAGCCGGTGGAAATGCCCCCTCCAGAAGGCATCACAATGGCAGTTGAAGGCAACACCAACGTCATTGTCTCCGGCATTGACAAAGAACTCGTAGGCAATACAGCAGCCCGCATCCGCGCGGTGCGTCCCCCTGAAGTCTACAAGGGCAAAGGCATTCGCTACAGCGGCGAAGTCGTCCGTCGCAAAGCTGGTAAAACAGGCAAAACAGGTAAGAAGTAAACATGAAGCTTACTCGCAAAGAATCAGTCCACCGCAGACACCGCCGAGTGCGGCGCAAAGTGTTCGGCACCTCCGAACGTCCCAGACTAGCGGTATTTCGATCGGATCAGCACATCTACGTCCAAGTAATCGACGACTCGACACAGCATACTTTGGCTGCTGCGTCAACCCTAGACCCGGATTTGAAGTCCGTTCTCACATCGGGAAGCAACTGCTCCGCCAGTGCGCAAGTCGGTCAGTTGATTGCCAAACGCTGTTCCAGCGCTGGCATAGTCAAAGTCGTATTCGATCGCGGAGGCAACCTCTATCACGGTCGTGTCAAAGCCCTCGCAGAAGCAGCTCGCGAAGGCGGGTTAGACTTCTAGAGGAGGTAATGGGTAGCGGGTAATGAGTAATTAAAAAGTAAAAAGTCAAAAGTTGAAAGTTAAAAGGCAAAAACCAGATTTCTTCTATTTTTACTTTTTACTCAAACAATTACCAATTGCCGATCGCCTTTCACCAATTACTAATTCCCACAGGACAAAACTATGGCAGAACAAAAAGAACAGCGCAACAAGAAAAAAAGCAGCAGCAACAACAAAGGGCGCGAAAAAGAATCCGAATGGCAAGAACGAGTTGTTCAGATTCGGCGCGTTACCAAAGTAGTTAAAGGTGGTAAAAAACTCAGCTTCCGCGCCATCGTCATTATCGGCAACGAACGTGGTCAAGTTGGAGTTGGAGTCGGCAAAGCCAGCGACGTAATCGGTGCCGTCAAAAAAGGCGTCGCTGACGGCAAAAAGCACCTAATTGAAGTCCCATTGACTAAATCTAACTCCATCCCTCACCCCATCAACGGTGCAGGCGGCGGAGCCAAAGTCATGATGCGTCCAGCAGCACCCGGAACCGGGGTAATTGCAGGGGGAGCAGTCCGAACTGTTCTCGAACTAGCAGGAGTCCGCAACATCTTAGCCAAACAGCTAGGTTCCGGAAATCCCTTAAACAACGCCCGAGCCGCTGTCAACGCCCTCTCCACCCTCCGCACCTTGTCCGAAGTTGCTCAAGAGCGCGGAATTCCAGTAGAAAACCTCTACGGTTAGGGCAGAGGGAACGGGACGAATTGTCAGTTTTGAGTATTCAGTATTGAGTTTTGAATAAAAAATTTTCATTCCTCAAAACTCAAAACTCAAAACTACCAATTACCAATTACCAATTACCAATTACCAACTACCAAAACTATGAGATTGCAAGACGCCCGACCAAAAGCGGGTTCCACAAAGCGCCCGCGTCGCTTGGGCAGAGGTATTTCTGCCGGTCAAGGTGCGAGTTCCGGTAAAGGGATGCGCGGTCAAAAAGCTAGATCCGGTAGCGGAACTAGACCCGGTTTTGAAGGTGGGCAAAATCCTCTTTACCGCCGCCTGCCCAAGCTGAAGAGCTTCCCTTTAGTGAACCGCAAAGAGTACACTACCATTAATGTAAGTAAGTTAGCATCACTGCCAGCAAACACAGAAGTTACTCTCACCTCTTTGATTCAAGCAAAAATTGTCACGACAGACGATGGGCCTCTGAAAATTTTAGGAGATGGCGAACTAAATGTGCCTCTGCAAGTGCGCGCCAAGGCTTTTACCGCAGGTGCTCGCACCAAAATTGAAGCCGCCGGCGGAAGTTGTGAATTAGTTGCCTAAAGATTTGAGGTTTGAGAATATGTCCAAATCTCAAATCCTCTCTTCTTGCTATCAGAAAATGATTTAGTCGAAAATCCCAAATCTAAAATCCAAAATCGTAACTATGGACGTTAGTAGAGAAAAAGCGCCAACTGCACAAGAGACTTTCATGCAGATGGCTCAAGCTGCTGGTTTGCGAGGCCGCATCCTCGTCACCATTGGCTTATTGATTTTAGTACGCCTGGGTGTCCACTTGCCAGTCCCCGGCATCGATCGAGTTGCCTTTGCCCAAAACGTTCAAAACAGCCCTTTAATTGGCTTTTTGGACTTGTTTTCAGGAGGCGGGCTATCAGCTTTGGGGATTTTCGCGCTGGGGATTTTGCCCTACATTAATGCTTCAATTATCGTGCAACTTCTAACTGCGGCTCTGCCCAGTTTAGAAGATATGCAGAAAAATGATGGAGAAGCAGGGCGACGCAAGATTTCTCAAATTACTCGCTACGTTTCCCTGGGCTGGGCTATTTTGCAAAGCGTTGGCATTGCGATTTGGGTCAGTCCTTTTGCTCAATCTCCGGGGCCTTTTTTCATCCCACAAACAGCTTTGGCTCTAACAGCCGGCTCGATGTTTGTGATGTGGATATCGGAAGTGGTGACAGAGCGAGGCATTGGGAACGGAGCATCGCTGTTGATTTTTATCAACATTGTGTCGGTTTTACCGCGTTCTCTGGGACAAACGTTTGAATTGGCTCAAAGTGGCGACACGCAAGTTGTCGGCCGCGTACTTGTGCTGCTGCTGGTCTTTTTGGTGACGATTGTCGGGATTGTTTTTGTTCAGGAAGGTATTCGTCGCATTCCGATTATTTCGGCTCGCCGCCAAGTCGGCCGCAAAGTTTATCGGGAGAGTCGTAGCTATCTACCCCTGCGCTTAAATCAAGGCGGAGTGATGCCGATTATTTTTGCATCTTCGGTGTTGATTGTGCCTTCTTTCCTTGCTCAGTCTCTCAATCAGCCATTTTTGGTTCAAGTTGCTAATGTCCTGAGTCCGAGCGGCTCTGCGCCTTGGGCTTATGCTCTCTTTTATCTGACTTTGATTCTGTTCTTCAGCTATTTCTACACTTCATTGATTATGAACCCTGTAGATATGTCTCAGAACTTGAAGAAAATGGGCGCCAGTATTCCTGGAATTCGTCCTGGTCAGAAGACGAGCGATTATGTGGAGAAGGTTTTGAATCGTTTGACTTTCTTGGGAGCGATATTTCTCGGTCTGGTAGCTATTGTACCAACGGCTGTGGAAAGCGCGATCGGCGTCCAAACTTTTAGAGGTTTTGGTGCAACTTCCCTGCTAATTCTAGTAGGTGTGGCGATCGAAACTGCTAAGCAAATTCAAACTTACGTCATCTCCCAACGATATGAAGGAATGGTGAAGTAATCGCAATGCAATTGATTTTTATGGGGCCTCCAGGGGCGGGAAAGGGAACTCAGGCTCAGCTATTAGCCGCTCTCTGGAAAATACCCCACATTTCTACGGGTGACATCCTACGCGCTTGCGTGGTTGCGAAGACTCCCTTGGGTTTAAAAGCCCAAGCCTACATGGATGCTGGTGATTTGGTTCCCGACCAGTTATTGATGGATATCGTCCAAGAACGCATGAATCAACCAGATGCTACTTCTGGCTGGATTCTGGACGGCTTTCCCCGCACAGTGCCACAGGCAGCGTTTTTTGACAAACTAATCTGTGATGTTAGCGGTGGTGCGGGGAGTACGTCTGGTAAAGACTGCGATCTGAGAGCTGTCAATTTGGACGTTCCTGACGACATTTTGGTGTCTCGCCTCCTGTCGCGGGGGCGTCAGGATGACAATGAGGAGACGATTCGCCGCCGGTTGCAAGTTTATCGCGAGCAAACTGAGCCTTTGATTGAGTTTTACAGAAACCGCGAACAGTTGGTTGCGGTTGATGGCAATCGAGCGATGGAATTAGTCACCGCAGAACTGCAACAAGCGCTCTCTGGCGACTCTTGAACCCTCTCAATAGAGCTTGTTACTCACCAGCTTTTGCTAAGATGTGTTAACTAGGAGCTTTTCGATGCTATCAGGTTTTGTGAGGGTTGCTAGAAACAGGATTGAACTCGATACTAATTGCTACAACTTTACTCAAGTAAAGCTTGATCGAGCAGTTGGTTGAGTCTTTAAGTCGATCGAGTCACCCGAATTTTTGCCCCTGTTCCCGTTTAATCTCTACCAGTAAATAGGTTTTGAGGTAAATGCTGGAACACTCCTAGTTAATCAAATGTAGAGTTGAGGTAAATACCAAATTGTCTAAGCAAGATTTAATTGAAATGGAAGGGACAGTGGTGGATTCCCTCCCCAATGCGATGTTTCGCGTTGACCTAGATAATGGGTTTAACGTGCTAGCTCACATTTCCGGCAAGATCCGCCGCAACTACATCAAAATTCTGCCAGGCGATCGCGTCAAAGTCGAATTGACTCCCTACGACTTAACCAAAGGCCGGATTACTTATCGCCTTCGGAAAAAATAGGCTTAGATAAAACTTTCTAAAAACTAATTCTAAGTTTAATTAGAGAGAATTTGGTAAAAAGCTTCAAATTTATGCTATAATGCTACGTTTGTAGTGTTGACTAGAAGGGCGTCAACAACCCATCGGTGTATCGGGTTAAGTCATTGTTACACCGCAAAAGTATCGATCGCCAACATTTGTATGCAGGCGAACTTTACCCCAGCAATGGGAGTGGGTGCAAGCGGGCTCCTTCATAAAACAACCCCCACTTTATACAATTTAATCGAGGAGAGGCCTACACCTTGCCCAGCCTCTCCTCCCACCGCTCTACGGGCAGTCCCAGCGTGCCTGCGATTGTCCAGTAGAGCGGGGTTCTCCAGGCAGGAAGAAAGATGAAAGTTCGAGCATCTGTCAAAAAAATTTGTGAGAAATGTCGCGTCATCCGCCGTCGCGGTCGAGTGATGGTGATATGTACTAACCCGAAACACAAACAACGCCAAGGTTAGAAAACAGGAAGATTGGGCACTGCACACAGGTGTCGTCTCAATCAACATTGTAGCCAAACAGGAAAACTAGGGAGACAAAAAGTGTGGCACGGATTGCCGGGGTAGACCTTCCACGCGATAAGCGCGTCGAAATAGGTTTGACATACATTTTCGGAATAGGCCTGTCGCGGGCCCAAAAAATTATCGCTGCAACAGGCGTAAATCCTGACACTCGCGTCAAGGATCTATCAGAAGCCGACGTGACACTTCTGCGGGCTCACGTAGAGAGCACCTACCAAATCGAAGGAGACCTCCGGCGCTGGGAGTCAATGAACATCAAGCGCCTGATGGATATCGGGACTTATCGTGGTAGGCGCCACCGTTTGGGTCTGCCAGTGCGAGGTCAGCGAACTCGTACCAACGCCAGAACCCGTCGCGGCGTCCGCCGAACTGTTGCGGGCAAGAAAAAGGCACCTTCCAAGAAGTAATCTCTTTTTGGGAAAACTACGCTGGGGGCTCTTGGCTCCTAGCGCTTCGGGACATTAGTTGAGAGAAACGTTAAAGAGACTAATATGGCGCGACAACAAACAGGCAAGAAATCTGGTGCAAAAAAGCAGAAACGGAATGTACCCAATGGGGTAGGCTACATCCAGTCTACCTTCAACAACACGATTGTGACTATTACCGACCTTAACGGCGAAGTAATATCTTGGGCATCCGCAGGTTCCAGCGGTTTTAAAGGAGCTAAGAAGGGCACTCCCTTTGCAGCTCAAACAGCGGCAGAAAGTGCAGCCCGCAGAGCCAACGACCAAGGAATGCGTCAAATAGAAGTAATGGTGAGTGGGCCCGGAGCAGGTCGAGAAACTGCAATTCGGGCACTACAAGGGGCGGGACTGGAAATTACCCTGATTAGAGATGTTACCCCAATTCCTCACAACGGCTGTCGCCCTCCCAAGCGGCGTAGAGTCTAAAACGATTTGAGATTTTAGATTTTAGATTTTGGATAATGGCTAACTGCTTAAAGTCAAAAAATAATGGTTCTAACTGTTGCCCCGTCCATCCAAAATCCGAAATCCGTTCAGGGGTATGCTCTGCAATCTAAAATCCAAAATCAAAAATCCAAAGTGGAAAAGGGAGGTCACTCCGTGGCGCAGTTTCAAATTGAATGTATAGAGTCTAGCACTGACAAAGACCGGAGTCAGTACGGAAAATTTGTCCTGGAACCGCTCGATCGCGGTCAGGGAACAACTGTTGGAAATGCGCTTAGGCGTGTTTTGATGTCAAATTTGGAAGGAACGGCAGTAACTTCAGTCCGCATCGCGGGCGTCAATCACGAGTTTGCCACGATCGAAGGGGTACGTGAGGACGTTTTGGAAATTCTCCTGAACATGAAAGAGGTTGTCCTCAAAACTCATTCTCAGCAGCCGCAAATCGGCAGGTTGCGGATTGAGGGGCCTGTCACAGTTACTGCCGATCGATTTGATCTGCCCTCTGAGGTGGAATTGATCGATCGATCGCAGTACATTGCGACTCTTTCACCGGGATCTGTTCTGGAAATGGAATTCCGAATTGAAAAAGGCATCGGATACCGAGCAGTAGACCGCACTCGCGATGATGGATCGGCTTTGGATTTTCTCCAAATTGACGCCATTTTCATGCCGATTCGCAGAGTCAACTACAGCGTTGAAGATGCTCGGCTAGGTGGCACAGTCGAGAAAGATCGGCTGGTTATGGAAATCTGGACTGATGGCAGCATGGCTCCTCAAGAAGCCCTGAGTCAAGCTGCCCATATTCTGGTAGACCTATTTGCACCCCTCAAAGACATCACAACAGTGGCCACACCAGGCCATCCAGTTGAAGACATTCTGGGCAGCCAGATTCCGATCGAGGAATTGCAGTTGTCGGTACGGGCTTACAACTGTCTCAAGCGAGCTCAGATTAACTCCGTGGCAGACTTATTGGATTATACCCAAGAAGATTTGCTGGAGATCAAGAACTTCGGGCAGAAATCTGCTGAAGAAGTGATTGAAGCTTTGCAAAAGCGCTTGGGCATTACCTTGCCGCAGGAAAAGTCATCTAAAAGTTAATCGAAGGGTAGTTAGTCACAAAGTTTTGATTTTGCCATAGCTCGAAATGCTTGGCCTGGGATGAGTTTTGAATTAAAAATTCAAAACTCAAGACTCAAAACTATCCAATTACCCTTCACCAATTACCCCTTACCAATTACCAACTGCTATGCGTCACCGTTGTCGCGTCCCCCAACTTAATAAACCGGCTGACCAGCGTCGCGCACTACTGCGCTCGTTGACCACCGAATTAATCCGTCACGGTAAAATTACTACTACTCTTGCCCGCGCTAAGGCGCTGCGTTCAGAGGCGGACAAAATGATTACTTTGGCAAAAGATGGCTCCTTGGCCGCTCGTCGCCAAGCTATGGGCTTTATCTACGACAAACAGTTAGTACACGCACTGTTTGAAGCAGCACAAGAACGTTACGGCTCGCGTAACGGCGGCTACACCCGTGTTGTGCGTACTGTCCCCCGTCAAGGTGACAATTCGGAAATGGCGATCGTTGAACTGGTTTAATTCTATTTTGGGTTGGAGATTTTTGATTTTATGATTGACAATCCAAAATCCCAAATCGAAAACCCTGAATCGATGCAGCGCGTTGCTCTGGTAATCCAATACCTCGGCACCGACTTTCACGGTTGGCAGCGACAGCCGAACCAGCGTACAGTACAAGAAGAGATTGAAACAGCAATCTCGAATGTTCTAGAGCGTCCGGTAACGCTGTACGGAGCCGGTAGAACTGATGCCGGAGTTCATGCTGCTGCTCAAGTAGCGCATTTTAATGCCCAGGGCCCAATTCCGGCTCACCGCTGGGCAAGCATTCTCAACTCTCGACTGGCAAAAGATATTTTAATTCGAGCTTCGGCAAAGGTGGAACCTACCTGGCACGCTCGGTTCTCAGCCAGTTGGCGGCGCTATCGCTACACCCTTTATACAGACCCGATCCCAAATTTGTTTGTACGTCCTGTAGCTTGGCATTATTATCACGCGCCGGTGGATGAATCTTTGATTCAGGCCGCAATGGAACCCCTAATCGGGCGTCACCATTTAGCAGCTTTCCACCGTGCGGGGTCTGCTAGGCCCCATTCTTGGGTTGACGTGCAAGCGGCAGAGTGTCACCGTTCTGGGCCTCTGATCTATATCGAGGTTCAGGCGAGAGGGTTTCTGTATGGGATGATGCGGCTGCTGGTGGGGTTGCTGGTGCAGGTGGGTCGCGGGGAAAGGGCGATCGACGATTTTACAGATATTTGGGTCAACGAACGTCGAGAACTGGTAAAATATGCAGCCCCCGCTCAAGGTTTGTGCCTGCTGCGAGTTGGCTATCAAGACTTTCCCTTTGCTCCAGAAGTTTGGTATGATACTCAGCCAAAATTAGTTATTGATTATTAGTTATTGGTTATTAGTTATTGGTTATTAGTTATTAGTTATTGGCAACAATCAATAAATAACAGTCAACAATCAATAATTAATCGTCAACAATTAACTAATAACAATTGACAACTGAAAACTGACAACAGTTAACAGTTAACGGTTAACAGACAACTAACAAGAAAAAATGAACAAAACTTACGTCCCGACTAAAGACTCCCTAGAGCACAAGTGGTACGTGGTCGATGCCGCAGACCAGCGGCTGGGTCGTTTGGCAACCGAAGTTGCCATGCACCTCCGGGGGAAACACAAACCCACTTACACTCCTTCTATGGATACCGGCGACTTCGTAATTGTGATTAATGCCGAAAAAATCGCTGTTACTGGCAAAAAACGCACCCAGAAAATCTATCGTCGCCACTCTGGAAGACCAGGTGGGATGAAAACAGAAACTTTTGCCAAATTGCAAGCACGTTTGCCCGAAAGAATTGTCGAAGAAGCGATTCGGGGAATGCTGCCTCACACATCTCTGGGCAGACAACTGTTTACTAAGTTGAAAGTGTACGCTGGGCCTAACCACCCGCACGCAGCTCAACAACCAGAAGAATTAATTGTTCACACGATTCCGGGAGGAAATGAGTAATGCAAGCAACAGATACCGGCCGCGCTGTGTACTGGGGTACCGGTCGCCGCAAGTGTTCCGTAGCGCGGGTACGTTTGGTTCCCGGCACAGGAGTATTAACTGTCAACGGTAAAGAGGGCGATTTGTACCTGCAATTCAACCCTACTTATCTGGCTCTAGCTAAGGCTCCTCTGGAAACTTTGGGTCTGGAAAATGAGTACGATATTTTAGTAAAAGTCGAAGGCGGTGGCTTGACGGGTCAGGCTGACTCGATTCGCTTGGGTGTCGCTAGAGCACTTTGTCAATTAGACCCAGACAACCGCAAACCTCTGAAAACTGAGGGCTATTTGACTCGCGACCCGCGGGCGAAAGAGCGGAAAAAGTACGGTTTGCGGAAGGCTCGGAAGGCTCCTCAATACTCGAAGCGGTAATCGAAGTTCGGCAGCGGATTTTGTAACGGATGTAACGGATGTAACGGATAGAAGAAATAAGGAAGAGGGAAGAGGGAAAAAAGAAAAGTTTTCTAGATTCCATCCTCCTTTTTTCAAGGTTTTTTTCTGATTCCTGATTCCTGGTTCCAACAGACAATAGGCAAAATCGCTGCTGTTGTTGGTATGTAAGTCCGATGACGGCTAAAATGGTTGTAAAGTCAAAAATTAGAGGGCAAAAACAATGGCGAAAGCTGGCATTCACCCTGAGTGGTATCCCGAATCTCAGGTTTTTTGCAACGGGGAACACGTGATGACGGTTGGTTCGACTAGAGCCAAACTTCAAGTTGATGTTTGGTCGGGGAATCATCCTTTTTATACTGGCACTCAGAAGATTATTGATACTGAAGGTCGTGTGGAACGCTTTATGCGGAAATATGGCATGACTGATGTAGAAATGCCCCAGGTAGATGCTTTGTCTGGGCCTCTGAAAATGGAAGAAACCAAATCAGATGCTGCTAAAGGCAAAAAGAAGAAGTAGCCGGATTGTCATTTGTCCGCAATTTGTTGAGAGTAGTTTTTGCTGACGACAACTTGCCACCCTCGGATTTTAGATTTTAGATTGAAGAGTTGCAATGCCGCAGTTGAGTGCGATCGACATTCTATCCCAACTGCTATTCAAATCTAAAATCTAAAGTCTAAAATCTCAAATCTAAAATCTAAAATCGATTGACGGAGGACATTTGACATGGCTGAATCTTATTTGCTGGATAAATTGAAGTCGGTGGAGCAAACTTTTCATGAGTTGACTCGCCGCATGGCTGATCCGGATGTGGCTAGGGATAATTATGAGTTCCAACGGGTAGCGAAAGCTCGATCGTCCTTGGAGGATGTGGTCGATACTTTTGAGCTGTGGAAAATAACTCAGGACGATTTGGTCGGTGCGCGACAGGTTCTCAAGGAAGCTGCGAGCGATCGCGAAATGCAGCAAATGGCCGCGCTGGAAGTTGAGGAACTTGAGTCAAAGTCGGAACATTTCGAGAGTCGTTTGAAGGTTTTGTTACTGCCTCGCGACCCGAATGATGATAAGAATATTATGTTGGAAATTCGGGCGGGTACTGGCGGAGATGAGGCTAGTATTTGGGCTGGAGATTTGCTCAGGCTGTATTCCCGTTACGCTCAAACTCAAGGCTGGGTGGTGAAGTTGGTGAGCGAGTCGCTGGCGGACATGGGCGGCTTTAAAGAGGTGATTCTGGAAGTTCAGGGCGACAGCGTTTATAGCAAGCTGAAGTTTGAGGCTGGGGTACACCGGGTGCAGCGGGTGCCGATGACTGAGGCTAGTGGCCGGATTCATACTTCGACGGCGACGGTGGCTGTGATGCCGGAGGTGGATGAGGTGGAGATTCATATCGATCCGAAGGATATTCAGATGAGTACGGCTCGATCGGGCGGTGCTGGCGGCCAAAACGTCAACAAGGTGGAAACTGCTGCGGATTTGTTTCACAAGCCGACTGGGATTCGGATTTTCTGTACTGAGGAGCGCAGTCAGTTGCAGAATAAGGAGCGGGCGATGCAGATTTTGCGGGCGAAGCTCTATGACATTAAGTTGCGGGAGCAGCAGGATGAGGTGAAGGAGCGGCGTTTGGGGCAGGTTGGTACTGGTTCGCGATCGGAAAAAATTCGCACGTACAACTATAAGGATAATCGGGCTACCGACCACCGTTTGGGGGAAAATTTTTCGCTCAATAGTGTTTTGGAAGGGGATATTGAGGAGATTATTCAGACTTGCATTTCTCAGGATCAGCAGGATCGTTTGGCCCAGTTGGCTGCTTCTACTAATTGATGGTTTGATTGGGTGCTAGGCGCATTTTTGGGTGTGCCTTTGTTCTTTGGTGAGGTGGTAGATGTGGTTGAGTAGGATATCCCAAATTTGGTTGGCGATGCCTATGGTTTACTACGCCTACGCGATCGGATAGTTGAAATGTTGCCAACGCGCAAATAATAATATGTAGCTGAAGTTATACTAGATATATTCTCACTCAGATTCATTTGGCTGTTGACCTTATGAAGCACATTATGAAGCAAAAACTTCCCCGGATCAACCCGACTACGCTGATTAGGAGTTTGGGGCGACTTACCGCGATCGCGACGTTTTCTTTGGGTCTGGGGACTTTGAAAAACTGGCAAAATTATAACAACTATTGGAATGGCACAATCTTTGCTGTGCAAACAGTTGATTTCAATATGTTATCTCATACTCTGCCAGGAAAACTATCCTATACCTTATTGCAAGGAAATATAGAAGAATTACAGCAAACTTTAGACAGTAACTATGGATTCTTTGGGCTGATTGTTACTGATTGCAGAATGGCTGCCAAAGATTGCCCATCCGAGCAAATTCTTTATCAATCAAAATTTTCTCAGAAGTGGACAAAGGAAATTTCATTAGCAACTTTATCAAATCATCCGTACAACTTACTAGAAAGTCCACCTCCGCTGCAAGCAGAGTGGCAATATTCAAAACCTCGTGATAGTAAACCCATCCCTACTGGTAGAGTTAACTCAGGAGAAATAATCGGTCGTGTGTACTATGTCCGGGGAGTACCGCCGACATTTATTGAAGATTATAATAATTGGATTAAAGAGCCATTTAAAGTAAGAGGTTCCGCGACTCTTTACACATTGACAGTCGCTTTATTTCTCCTTGGTGGTTTGAGCGCGTGGATAATTATTGAGCTGGTTTTATCTGCCAAACGGAATGAGCAGAACCTTGCACAGCAAGAACGGGAACAATTACAGCGGGAAATTCAACAGATTAAGCTGCAATTAGAAAAGAAAAACCAGCAAACTATCAAATTAATTGACGAGCGAGAGAGAGGTCTTGCTGAACTGGAATCTTATCGGCAAGGACAGGAGCAAAATAAGAGAGAACTGGAAAATCAAATTGCATCTTATGAAAGCGAACTGGATCTTAAAGAACAGCAACAGCAAGAAACTGCTCAAACTTTAGAAGACTTGCAATTACTACGGCAAAAGTTGCAAGAAACGTCTCAGCGAGAATCTCAAGCAAAGCAGCGGAGTCAAGCGCTCAATCAGAAAATAACTGATTTGAAGCGCGATCGAGATTTAATACAACAGGAATCTCGTCAGTTAGAGCAACAGTTAGAAACAATACCTAATATTAATGAACTCAATGCTGCTCTAGAAGGATCTAGGACCGAATTAGAGCGGTTCAAAGCAGGATCAAGGGATTGGGAAGTTTATGCTTTAGAAGAAACTCAAAGGCTAGAAAAGGAAAATGCTGACTTATACCGACAACTAAATTCAGATTTAGAAGAAAATGAAAAGCTAGAAGAGGACAATGCTGACTTAGACCGAGAACTAAATTCAGCTAAAGAGTATATCCGTTATTTGCAAAATATAATGTATGATAACAATTCTTTGATATCAGATACTCAAGAAATAGTTATAGATAGTTCCTTTTCTGCTGGAGCTAGGCCTTTGAGAAATGTTTCAGGCAGAGATGCGGTGCGGTGTTTAGAGCGTTTGGGATTCACCGAAGATAGGCAAAACGGCAGCCATGTTATCCTGAAAAAAATGATAAGACGAACAATTTCTCTCCCCGTACCAATACATGGGGGTCGAGCATTAAAGGATGGGACACTAAGGACTATTGTTCGGCAAGCAGAGATAACCAGAGAGGATTTTTTCGATAATCTGTGATCGTCTTGAATCGGAAAAAATAATTTTAAGGGAGTTTAATAGCAAATGAAATTTAGGGTACTCGAAACACTAATTGCTAGTTCTATTCTTCTATCAATTTCATACTTGTCATCTGCTCAAGGTAATCAACAAGATTCTACAATTCTACCCACAGGAAATTACTACTCTCAAGGAACCATGTTCAATAATTCCCGCCGAGAAATTGCACATAAAAACAATAGAATCTGTATCAAGATTGTCAAGGGCCCTGCAAATCCTTACAAGGGAGTGGAAGATATCACAATTAGCAGCGTGTCTTTTCAAAAGGGGAAATTCTATATTGATGCTACCGGAGAAGAGTTAATCTTAGAAAAAAATGGGAAAGTAATAAATAGTGGTCGTGGTGGTGTATGGGAGTATAGAGGCACCTCACCAGATCCCAGGAGTCAACCTATACAGGCTCAAAGAATGGCAGAGTGTGTAGCGGCTCAAGGACGATATGTACAGAAGATGCAAGGAATATCCATCTCAGGAATCGATTTGCCCTAGCATTAACCACGATCGACATAGCTGGGGTTAATGGGGGACTAGGCGCAAGCTAGGCTGAGCCTTTGGTCTCTGATGACTTGACGGATGTGGTTGAGTAGGGTGTCCCAAATTGCATCGGCGCTCTGGACGGGATACTTGAAATGTTCGAGGTCGTACTGTACTATGATTTCGAGGGGTGCGAGAGTTTGCTGGTTTCGACAACTGGCAATTGTGGCGATCGTCTCTTTTTCCCATCTAGCAAATAATCGGTAGCTGAAAAAGGAACTGCATTTTTGTCCTTTCTTGTTCAGATAAACGACTATTACTTGATGTTGTTTGGGGTAAACTTTGACTATGCGGTTGACGGGGATTTTCAGCGCAACGGCTGCTTCCGTTTTGGAAATTTGCCAGCACTGGGGTTTGAGCCAACCGGAGGCGGTGAGGCTTTGACGGTTGCGACGTGAGTTGTGAGTGTTTTGGCTGCGTCTCTTGGTCATTTTTGGGCACTCCTGGATCGTGAGGGGCACTCCGATGCAGTAAAACTATATCTATACTTTTTATTTTAGACTAATCATAACTGTATGTCAATAGTTACAAGTTAGAATTTAAATGATAATTATTTATAAACTGAATCAGTTTACTTGTAGGTAAAGCCGAGTAGCTTTTAAGTCGTGAACATCCAAAATAAAGAAAAACTTAGTGAAATTATCAAAAAAGCGCGCGGGACAATGAGCCAGCGAGCTTTTGGTAAGCTTTTGGGAGTTTCCTCTACTGCTGTTCAGCTTTGGGAAAGAGGCGATACGGTTCCCGATACGGACAACTTGGCTAAGCTCGCCGCGAGATCAGGTTATACGCTGGAAGAATTTCTGAGATTGTTGGAGGGTAAACCTGTCTCAGACCCGTTAGATATCCAACAGATTGTTACTAAAATCAAGTTCTTGCCTTTGACTCAGGTGGCGGCGATTGTTCGAGCTGGTGTGGAGCGGCTGGCGGCGGCGGCTGAGGTTTCTGGAGATTAAGGCTGGAATCGAAATCAATTGGGCACTAAACTGAGTTATGTGTGATTAAGTGGTGGCTGATACTGTGGACGCAGAAGCTAAGAAAAAACTGAGCGAGGTTGTTAAGTTAGCGCGTGGCTCGATGAGTTTGAGCGCCTTTGGCAGATTGTTGGGAGTTTCTGCTGCTTCTGTCCTCTATTGGGAAAAAGGGCAGGTACTCCCGGATACGAAAAATTTGACTCAGATTGCCACAAGAGCAGGCTTTACGATGGAAGAGTTGATGGCTCATCTGGAAGGTAGGCCGGTGCAGGAACCTTTGGATACCAATGATCTGCTTAAGAAAATTCAATGTATGCCGATTAGTGAGTTAGCCGTGGTTGGTAGAGCGGTGATGGATAGACTCGCGGCGGCGGCTGAGTCGTCTGGAAAATATAGTTGATCGGGTTGAAGGTCCGATCGCCCTTACGAACAAACCATTCACCCTATGCCTGACTCAATAGGTCTAAAAACTCTTGTACAATGCGATCGGCTTCTTCCATACATCTGTTAGCGTCGCAATAGTGGATGATGGGGATGCCGTGGGATGCAAACTGGCGATCGCGCGTTTGATCTTTTTCTGTATCGGGATGCGATATTTCGAGAATACCCCATTTGCCTTGGTGGAAGATGAGGAAATCGGATTCTTGGTTTTGTCGGCCTGCGGGTGTTGTCAGTCGGGCTTTGGAGTTGGGGAAGAAAAGGGCGTTTGTGCGATCGAGTGCTTCGGCAATTTTCACTTGTTCTTCGCAGCGAAAACACAAATCATTCCAGTGATAAAGGCGTTTTTCTGTGTTAGACAAAATCCCCTGATTATGCCCGTCTTCAGCCTTGATAATTCCATCTGATACTGTATTGTAATCAGATATAGTTGCACCCTGTAAATCTGTTGATGAATCAGATTCACTTAAGTTGGCGAATGATATTCTGGCTCCACTTAAGTTAGCGCCGCTGAGATTAACTCCAATCACTTGAGTTCGATGTACTGTCACTTGATGTCGTCGCAAGTATCGCTTAAAAAAAGAGCGTAAATTATTTTTTTTTACCTTTTCATCAAAAGCCTTTGAGAGTTGTTTCCAGAGTTTAGCCGCCAGCGCTTTTATATATTCATCATTATATTGAGAGAGTTGAGAAATTTCCTCATAGGAACATCGGCCTTCCCAGCATTGTCTGAAGATGAGCTCTTGCACGTTGTTTAACTGTTCGTCGTCATCTAGGACTGTTTCGACAATGGCGAGAGCTTCATCGACAGTCATGGGTTAAGTTTCCTTTAAGTATGTATCTGGTAATTTTTTAACATATCGGACTATATTTTACCAACTAAGGCTGGTGTTCATTCAACCAATTGGTTAAATCTGAGGCTTCTGAAAAGTCCAGCAGCGCCTCTCCTAAATCCTCTAATTCTTCTACGGATAAAGTCTGAATTTGCTCTCTGATTTCAGGAGCGATCGCACCGATGCGTCGAGTCAACTGGCGAGTGAGGAACGACAGCGCCTCATCTTTCCTTCCTTCAAGGAGGCCTAGTTGTCTTCCTTCAAGGAGGCCATCTTCGCGAATTTCTTGGTAAATCACAGAACCGCGCATAGTTTCTTTCCTAAATAATTGTCTAATTAAGTCTTTTTCAAATCTCAAACCTGCGAGCACTTGGGTACAAGCGAGTAAATCCGCTTGTTGAGTAGGTTCTCCTATTGTAGCAATCTGAGTAGCGATTTGCTCTAACAAAGTTCGCGGGGAGTTGGTTTGAGATAGCGTCGCCAGCGGGAGTAGGCCGGGGACGGACAGCAGTAAAGCGGGGTCTTGTTCCCACAGGCGAATAACTCGATAGCCGTGTCGAGTGTTCGCGTCTGTGTACTCGGATACAAAAACTTGTTCTGAGGCTGTTTGCTGCAAAAAAATCACTACTTGATTGATGTCACAGGAGTATTGTCGTTTGAGCCTGATGTAGTAGTCTAGCATCCTGAAGGCGATCGGCGGGTCGGAGTAGGGTCTGGTTTCAAATTCCAGATGTAGGATTTGGCGATCGGTTTGGAGGAAGACGAGGGAATCGGCGCGGATGGGTTCTTGGATGAGTTCGGTTTTGAGTACCTGAATGTTGGTGGGTTCGTCAATGGGGAGTAGCCAGCGGACGAAGGCGGCGGGGAATTTTTCGGCTAGATATTTACAGGTGTTGTCGTAGGCCAAGGAAGTTGGGTTGTTAGGGGTGATTAGAAGATTTTAGCTATAGCGGCATCTACCTGAGAGGGGATTTTAGGGCGATTTGGGAAAGTAATCACTTTTTATCACTTTTTATCACTTTTTGTCACTGACAAGGCTGAGATAGTGTTGGTAAACTATTTTACCAATAGCTAGCGAGCACGGATTCACAAGTAGCAATATAACATCATGAATAAGCAATTAAAACTGATATTTCTAACATCTAGCATTATATGTACAGTGCTTTTTCCTTCAGCAAGCTGGGCGCGGACTGTCTTGCAAGAAATTCAGCAAACAGGAGTTTTAAAAGTTGGGATTAGAAAAGATGCGGTGCTTTTTGGCTATGAAAGTTCAGGAAGTTGGACAGGGTATTGTGCAGGCTTTGCCAATGCTCTAGCAAGCAGTCTCAGTAAACAAATGAATACTTCTATTAGTGTCAGAGCAGTTACATCTACGCTCCCAACTCGTGAGGGAATAGTTCGAGATGGCACGGTACATATTGAGTGTGGGCCAAATACAATTAGTCGCGAAAAGGAAGTACAGGAAAACATTAAATATTCACAGCCTTTTTTTGTCACGGGGACGCAATTTATTGTAAGGACAGCAAACAAAAACACTAACTTGAAAAATGCGAGGCTCGGTGTACTTCGAGGATCAACCAATATACGTTCAGTTACCCAAGCATATTCAGAAGCTGAAATTCAGCAGTTTTCTGAAAGAAGTGAGGGCGTAAGTGCTGCAATGAACGGTCAAGTTACTGCATTTGCTGGAGATAGTATTCTTTTGATAGGAGAAGCGGTGAAACAGGGAGTGCCGCTAAGTGCTTTTGAGATAGTACCGAACCAACCTTTATCCTGTGACTTTTATGGAATGATACTTCCTACTAACGATACTCAGTGGCAAGGTACAGTGAACTCTTTTATTGGTAGCAGTCAAGGGCTACAGGTTTGGGGGACTTGGTTTGGAGGTTTCGGGTCTTATTTAAAAGGAACGCTTGACTATTGTAAGAGCAGATAATTCAAAAAGCTTGATATTGATTTACTCAATTATTGATTTATGATAATTTTATGAATGAACAAAGGAAGGATCAAGGAGTATTGAAAGCAATAGTAGTAGGAATAATAGTAACTATTGTCGGTGCTTCTCTCCAGATATTTCAGGATGAAATTAAACGTTGTATGGGCTTGCAGGTAGGTTTCTGCCCTCTGACAAGTGAGATTACATACGATGGTGGTGCTAGATATAAGGGTGATACTTTAAATGGCAAGCCAAATGGTAAAGGAGTATTTATTCCTGCTAATGGCGGTCGCTATGAAGGCGAGTTTAAGAACGCAACATATAATGGTAAAGGTGTGTTAACTTATGCGAATGGCAATCGTCATGAAGTGGAGTGGCAGAATAATAAAGCGAATGGTAAAGGCGTGTTCACTTATCCAAGTGGCAATCGCATAGAAGGAGAGTGGAAAGATGATAGTTACGTCAAGGGAGTATATATTTACAAAAATGGCGATCGCTATGAGGGACAGTGGAACAAAGATCTAACAAAAATGAATGGCATCGGGACTTTAACTTATGCTGATGGTAGTGTTTATGTAGGTGAGTTTCAAGATGGCGAGATAAATGGTAAAGGGAATATAACTTTCCCTAAAGGCGAGAAAATACAAACAAAAAGCTATGACGGTTATTGGAAAAATGATAAATATAACGACTGGGGTACTATGATTTGGTACGATGGCGATCGGTATGAGGGTCAATGGCTTGAAGGAAAAATGCACGGCTACGGAGAATTCACTTGGTCCAGTGGCAATCGCTATAAGGGTCAGTGGAAGAATGACAAGCGCAACGGTTCAGGGACAATGATATATTCGGATGGCACTCGTAAAGAGCAATTTTGGAAGAATAATGAATTAGTTACATCACCAAGTTCTCCACCAAGTCCTTCACCAAGTCCTTGAGAATAAAGAGTATGTGCTTGAATTACGATCGCACTTCTCTCCTCACTTCTTCCCCACCTTGTCTCATTGCTTGCAAAAAGGCTGTTGAAGTGCGATCGCCCTTTCGTCAATTCCCAACAAACCCAAAACTCGATCGCCCTCTGCCCCCTGGATTGCCGCTAAAGCAGTAGCCGATAAATTCCCCGACTTCAAGAAATACCAAACAATAGCATGGGTATCTATCACAACTGCGCTCATAGAGGAAACTCCTTGGGAAAATTCCCCCACATTTCTTCACGGACTTCGGCAATATCCACGGCTGTAATTTCAATATTCAGATCGCTCCACAACCCGTACAAACTACGCTGAGGTTGTTTCGGAGTAGACTTTTGCTTGAGAAACTGCACGAAGTTTAGAACTTCTTGCTGTTGCTCAGACTGCAATTCCCGTAAATTTTCTAAGACAGCTTGTTCAATTGTCATTATTTTTACTCCCCATTCATCTCTCTTCAATAAGACTAGCGGGTTTGTAATCAATCCCGCAACACAGAAACTGCACCTTAAGCGATCGCCATTTCTCAACACAAAAATAAGCTTTTGCCATAGCAATCAAGCAATTTGAAGCGTGCGAGGTTCCGGGATAGATTCACCTTCAGCTTGCCAAGCTTCCAAATACATTTCAATCACTTCTTCGCCACTATGAATAGCTTCCTCGCGAGTTTTTCCGTGAGTGCAAGGCATGACAACGCGATCTGCAAACTCTGGAATCGTCACTAAGAAAAGCTGATCTTCATCAGACCATTGAACGACCATGCTGTATCGATTCATAAATCCTCATCCTCCCTTAACTCATTTAGTTCAGCTAATAACTCTGCTAACTGCTTTTCTAGGTAGAGTGGCACATCATCTCCATCTTTTCCAGAAATTGTCAGTGTTTTTTTGAGCAAAGGATGTCGCCAACGTTCATGGCTACCTTTGCCACGCTTCGGTAGATAAACAAACCCTTTACGCGCAATCTGAACTTTCAACTGTCGAATTTTCCTTGGCATGGATTTTGTCTACTGCTCTCCTTACTTATAACATTCTTTGACTGCGGTCGGCATTTCCCTAGAAGGCAGTCCATAAGCAGTATAGGGTCTAACATCAGGTGGTTGAAGCCCCAAAACAATTGATTCGGGAGGAATTCCCGCTGCAACTAACTCCTCAGCAATCAGGCGATCGGTATTATTTGCTTGAATCCACACCTGACCGTCAATAATATCAATATGAATCACACAATGGTGAATCCGCCGCTCCTTAGACCAACCTATATTGATGAACATATAGCGGTCATTTTCCACGTCAAAAATTGTTGCGTTTTGCGTCCCGCTGTCAAAAACGGGAATCTCAGCGTATTCAGTAACAAGCTGCTTAACAAGTTTGCGATAATTATTTAAGCTATCCATTGTATTATCTCCTCTGTTTCTGGGCTGAAAACAACAAGATTTAGGCGGTTATTATCTAGCAATATCTGACCAAATTTTTCTCCTTCAAAAAGCTCGGTAAAGGCATTTAATGGAATTGCAAGATACAGCTTTCTTTCTGATTCTGTCCGTTTTAAGATGTCATAGTAAAGAGTGTATTGACCCAAAGCTTGCTCTAAATCGGCAACTCTAGATTCTCTGATAAAACTTTTTACTTCAACGGCTATCTTGCGCTCACTGTTCTCAGCAGCTAATAGCTGTTCGGCACCCAGATCGATAGGTTTCTCTTCGCCCAAGCCAATGGATACGGATCGTGGGTAATTGTCCAGCCAGCCTTAATTAGGGCTTGTTTGACAACTTGATGATAACGGTCTTTTGCTGGCACGATCGCTCTCTTTTGTAATCAAGGTTGATACTGACTATTCTAATGTATTGCATCAACTACAACAGAATCAAGGGCGGGCGATCGCCCGAACGCAAGTCACAAGTCTCCAAGCATCAGAAGAATTAGAAAGTGCGATCGCCCTCCGACTCAAATCAGTCACCCAGCTCCCGACAAGCAGCAATTAAGCGGTTTCGAGTTAAGATTGAGGCAATATTCACTCCTACAGGCTAGATTGTGATGGTATCCACATCCCGCATTGTCCATAGCGACCCCGACATATTGGGAGGAACTCCAGTTTTTATTGGTACAAGAGTCCCAATGAAAATCTTGCTTGATTATCTAGAAGCTGGTGACTCACTCAATGAGTTTCTCGACCATTTCCCCAGCGTCAGCCGTCAACAGGCGATCGCAGCCCTTGAATTAGCATCCGACAAAGAAACCGGGTTTTTTAGCTAATCTGTCGGTAACAAGAAGTATTCTCGTAAAAAAACCCGGTTTCTGGGCCCCACACGTAACTCCCACCAAATCAAAATCTGGCAATACGCTAAAATTCTTTAAAATTTGTTAAGATTAACACGACCTCAGCGCCGGCATCCCATTCCCCGCGCTAAACCCCCTTCCCCAGCCCCACAACAATGCTGCGACTCGAACACATCAGTAAAATTTATCCCACAGGCGTCGTACTCAAAGATGTCACCTGGGAAGTCAAACCGGGCGATCGCATCGGCTTAGTAGGCGTTAACGGTGCCGGCAAATCCACCCAACTCAAAATCATCGCCGGCGAAATCGAACCCACCGCAGGCGAAGTCATTCGCCCCGCCAGCCTCCACATCGCCTACCTCTCCCAAGAATTTGAAATCGATCCCACCCGTACCGTCAAAGAAGAATTTTGGCGCGCTTTCAGTGAAGCCAACGAAGTTCACGAATCCTTGATGGAAGTCCATCGAGATTTGGAACACTCCACCCCAGAAAATCTCGACGAATTGATCCACAAAATGGATCGCTTACAAAGACAATTTGAAGGTTTAAATGGCTACGGTTTAGAAGCCCAAATCGAGAAGATTTTACCAGAAATCGGATTTGAGCAAGAAGATGCCGATCGCCTAGTTAGCGCATTCAGTGGCGGCTGGCAAATGCGGATGAGTTTAGGTAAAATTCTCCTCCAAAAACCCGATCTCCTCCTACTAGACGAACCTACCAACCACCTCGACTTAGAAACGATCGAATGGCTCGAAGTTTACCTCAAAGGGCTGACAACCCCAATGGTAATCGTATCCCATGACCGCGAATTTCTCGATCGCCTCTGCACGCAAATAGTCGAAACCGAACGTGGCGTTTCCAGCACCTATCTCGGCAACTATTCCTCATACTTACTGCAAAAAGCCGAAGCCAGAGAAGCCCAACTCAACGCTTATGAAAACCAGCAAAAAGAACTCGACAAACAGCAAGCATTTGTAGAGAAATTCCGCGCCAGCGCCACTCGCAGTACCCAAGCCAAGAGTCGCGAGAAACAGTTAGATAAAATCGAACGCATCGAAGCGCCCACTGGCGGATTGAAAACTTTGCATTTCCGCTTTCCGCCCGCACCTCGCAGCGGCCGCGAAGTAGCAATAATCGAGAATTTAGTGCACACCTACGGTGAGAAAATCCTGTTTTTGGGAGCAGACTTATTAATTGAAAGAGGCGATCGCATCGCCTTTCTCGGCCCCAACGGCGCAGGCAAATCTACCTTGCTGCGAATGATTATGGGTTTAGAAACGCCCACCGAAGGCACTGTCAAATTCGGAGGCCACAACGTCATCCCCGGTTACTTTGAACAGAATCAAGCCGAAGCCTTGGATTTGAATAAAAGCGTGATGGCGACGATTCACGACGAAGTTCCCGACTGGAAAAATGAAGAAGTTCGGACTATCTTGGGGCGTTTTCTGTTCACCGGTGAAACAGTATACAAAAACGTTAGTGCTTTGAGTGGCGGAGAAAAAGCACGTCTAGCTTTGGCAAAGATGCTGTTGACTCCCGTGAATTTGCTAATCTTGGACGAACCAACAAATCACCTTGATATTCCAGCGAAAGAGATGATGGAAGAAGCCATCAAGAATTATGATGGCACGGTAATGATTGTTTCGCACGATCGCTATTTCATCTCCCAAGTCGCCAACAAGATAGTCGAAATTCGGGATGGAGAGTTTCGCCCTTATCTCGGAGATTACCACTACTATCTGGACAAAATAACTGAAGAAAAAGAACTAGCCAAGTTCGCCAAACTTGAATCTGAAAAAAACGCTAAAAAAGCTGAAAAAGAAGCCAAGAAAAAAGCGACTGCTAAGCAAAAGTAAGTAATTTGACTGATAGGGACACGCCTATGTCGTGTCCCTATCAATATTGAATTGAGTCAATTTTAATATTAGAGTGCCTCTAAGCTGTTTTGCATTTAAATTGGTTCGGAACGGGCTAGAAGCCCATTCCACAATATCTTTATTGATTTTTGATGCACAATTTAAATGTATAACAGCTTATCATAGAAAAACTCATTAATAGTTTAACCCAAAATTCTATTAATCCTTTGACTTGCCTACAACTCGTGATGAAAGCCACATCAATTAAGAATTTTAGCGAGCACCTCTGCCGCCTAATTTTTGTTTGAAGAATGGCTTCTGGGAATTAAGACACTCCTCCAAATCATTATCTAAATTTCTAGGAAAACCATAATCTGCCACATACTTAATCAACTGATTTACCGGGCCAAATAAGAGAGTATCTTTATCTTGCTGCAACAAAAATCCACCCTCAAATTCGTTAATTTTGTAGAATTTTTCCCGTTTAGTATCCGCCGTAACGGAAGCCACAGTAACTCCGTTAGAAGAAAAGCCTTTGAAGCAGATTCTATTTTGTTTTTTAGCAATTTGAATGTATCGAGAACCGCCGCCGTGATAGACACCTACCTGTAACGGTAAGGCAGCTAAAGCATTCTCAGCCCCGCTTAAAAACAAAACTATAAATCCCAGGTTGGTGCAACAGTGCCAAAACTTCATTTGTGATTCCGTCTAATTCAGCTAATATTGAAATCTTAGCCCAAAATTCGATTAATCATTTGATTAGCCTGGGACTCGTAACTCCCGCCAAACAAATTAAAGTGATTCAAAATATGATATAAGTTGTAAAGCGTTTTGCGCTTTTCATAGCCTGAATCCAGCAACCAAACTTCATTATAACCCCGATAAAATGCTGCGGAAAAACCGCCGAAGAGTTCAGTCATCGCAATATCGACTTCTCTGTCGCCCCAATAAGCCGCCGGGTCAAAAATTACTGGTTCTCCCGCAGCAGTTACCGAGGCATTGCCTCCCCACAAGTCGCCATGAACTAAGGAAGGTTGAGGTTTGTAACCCTCCAATAACTTGGGAATAGCTGTTAGCAAAGTTTCCCCTCGACTGAAATTTCCACCCCGATTACTAGCCAATTTTAACTGATAACCAATCCGATGTTCTGCCCAAAATTCTGCCCAGTCAGCAGTCCAGTTATTAATTTGAGCAGTTGAGCCGATCGCATTATTAACACTCCAACCAAAACATCCCTTCAGCAAGCTATCATTAGGCTCTTCTCCCCCCATTACCAAAGGTCGATTCGGGGGGATGTATTTGTGCATTTTAGCCAGTTTACGCCCCATTTCTGCCCAAGCTGAATCGCCCCCGCGCCCTCGCAAATCCAGCCATTCCAGCACAATATAAGCTGAATTGCCCTCAGTTCCCCAGCAAATCGGTTGAGGTACTCGAATCGTCTGCGTTTCTGCCATTTGTTGCAAACCCAGCGCCTCAGTTTCAAACATCGCGACTTGGGAAGCTTGATTGATTTTCGCGAAATAATTGCGCTTACTGCTGCTGATAGCATAGCCTTGATTGATGCAGCCACCGCTGACTGAACGGCGGTTATCTATCGAAAATGTGTCTCCGGTTGCTTGGGAGATGTTCGCGGCAATTTTGTCCCACATAGCATCAAATCGTGTTGAGGTCGATCGCAATTAGTTTAACAGGATTTACGCAAATTTTAAATTTTTACACTACCAATAGTGTAAGGTGCGCCGAAGAGAACCATACAAATAGAGTTTGTGTGTAAGTCCTGTTTAAAAGCTATGGAAACAAAATAGCATTTGACATAGCGCCGCTAGCCACCTAAAATCGCCTAACAAATACTGATGCAGTTGTAATCTTATTCTAAGTAATAAAAAATTAGTCCCTTAATTTACAGCATATTCCAGGTTTATGAAGTACACTCCAAAAACCTGCTTTCTTTACAGTTATAGGCTAGAAAATAATTTTGTTCAAGAAACCAGGTTTCTCTATATTTTTGGTAATCGTAAATTTTATATGGGATTACTTTTGGGCAACCTAAACTCCCCAAAATATCGAAATAGAATAAAACATCGGCTTCAATGTAGAATCGTGTATTGTAATAAAAAGCCTGTTGCAAGTTGCTCTTATTTTTGGTATCTTATTTTTAGTACAGTAAGCGACGTAGCCTTGTTCTTGATTATCTGACAATTTATCAAATTATTGATTCTCGATTCCTAGCCAATAACTACTAACTAATAAACATGGCAAACGTTCGCTTAGAAAATATTACCAGACGCTACCAAAGCGTTACCGCGATCGAAAACATCAGTTTCAAAATCCCGGATGGGGAATTTTGGGTGTTAGTGGGGCCATCTGGTTGCGGAAAATCTACAATTATGCGCACTATTGCAGGTTTGGAAACTGCAACTTCTGGCAATCTTTATATTGGAGACCATTTAGTTAACGACATCCCGGCGAGACAGCGGGATGTCGCAATGGTGTTTCAAAATTATGCGCTTTACCCGCACATGACTGTCGCTGAAAATCTGGCTTTTGGATTGCGGATGCGGAATGTTGACTCAACAAAAATTCAAGAAAGAGTGGAAACAGTAGCCCGATCGCTCTCGATCGACCACCTCCTCAAACGTAAGCCCAAACAGCTATCAGGCGGACAGCAGCAGCGCGTAGCACTCGGAAGGGCGATCGCCCGCGAACCCAAAGTATTCCTCTTAGACGAACCGCTTTCCAACCTCGACGCCCAACTGCGAGACGACACAAGGGCCGAACTCAAACAACTGCATCAAAGGCTGGGAATTACCACAGTTTACGTCACCCATGACCAAGTAGAAGCAATGACTTTAGCTGATAAGATTGTAGTCTTAGATGGGGGGAAAATTCAGCAAATTGGAGACCCGCAAAGCATTTACGCTAAACCTGCTAACCGGATGGTTGCCACATTTTTAGGCAATCCCGCCATGAACATTTTGCCTGCAATTTATGCTAACGAATCTTTTCAAGTCGGGAATCAATCTTTAGCCTGTCCGCCTTCGATTCAGAAAAGATTGCAAGCGAGAGAAGGACAAGGATTTGATTTGGGAATCCGTCCCGAAAATATAGAAATTTCCACGTCGCAAACAGCAGCAAATGATGATTTGAAAATGGATTTTTGGGCCTTAGAAAAAGTCCCTCTCGATGTAGAGGTAAAGGTAGTGGAACCTCTGGGCCGAGAAACTTTGATCCGGGCGAGTTTGCCGGAGTTGACTGCTGAAACTACTATACAGTTACAAGTACCTGCGAGTGTTCGCTTACGATCGGGCGATCGACTGGCGGTACAGCTTGACTTCGATCGACTATTTATATTTGACCCATCCACCGGCGAGGCGCTGTATCCTTGACAGTTGACAGTTGACAGTTGACAGTTGACAGCTTGAGGGCGTCTACCTGGAAGTCGGAGGATTCGAGTAATGAATAGTCTTGTTTTAATTTCTCCCCGATCAGGGTTCCGGCTTTAAACCAATTGTTTCTGCTAAGTCCTGATAGACTGACTTTTGGAGTGGGGAGGTTTTTATTTATAGTTACAAAACTTTACACTTGACATTTTCTAATTTGCAAAGTAATGGTAAGCTTAATATCGGAAAAACAGAAAGCCATCCCTGTCAAGCCTGACTTTTCTTGAATCGCGATCGACAACAGGGCATTTTCCCGCCCAGAAGCGGCCAACTTGCGGCATGATCGAAACTCGCGAACCAAAAACTCCCAAAAACTTTCTAGCGGCATCTTTAGATGAATCTCGACAACCTGCCTCAAATTTTGCAAACAGGATTTCACCTAACTTTAGGTGCAACTTCCTTTTTAATTGAGACATTGCAAGATCCTCTGAAGCGATCGGAAAATCTGGACAAACTTAAGCAATCAGATTTCGGCTTACTCGCCGATGAGTTGCTGGAAAAAGGAGAAATGACCGATCGAGAAGCGCGGAATTTTGTTGATACTATTTTTTCTCAACCGGGCGATCGGGAGAATGCAGAAAGCGAATCAGTCTCGCATCAGCAGTCGGATACAGAAACTGACACTCCCCCCGAGTCGGTTGTACAGCCGGATGTCAAGCTAGAAATTCAAGAATTAACTGCACATATGGCCGCGCTGAGGGCCGAATTGGAAAATTTGCGCGCCGAAAATTCCCAGGATTAAAGAATCAAGCATCTTTAACACGGCCGGAGTTTAGGAAAGAAAGTTATGTAAGACAACCAAACTTTAGTCATTGTCCCAGTTTTCAGAACCGATTAGGTCGGCAATACGATCGCGCAGCAAGAAATCGCATTTTTCGAGTTCTCCTTCGACGCAAGACCATTCCCGGGGCGGGATGAACTGACACAGGGTGTAGATAGGCTGTTGTCGGCTCAGTACGCCCTCGTGCACGAGGTGGCGTGCTTCATCTTGGATAACATCTAAAGAGTAGTGGATATTGATAGTTGACTGAATCATAATGCGCCCTCAATGTTTTACTAAAAATTTATGGCCCTGGTAATAATATAGTCCAAACTTCTGAATATGTAAGTTATTTTTTTTTCTGTGTTCAGAGATACTATTTACTTATTAATTTAATAAAGTTATGGGAATGATGAGTAGGCGATCGGATTTTTGTGGGAATTTTGAGACGAGACACATTTTCCCAGGTAACAGGCTCATCTACTACAAAGCTCGATTTAGGACTTAGGCACTCGCGCCCGATTCCCGATTTCTGGATAGATGCTTTGCCACAAAAGAAGCAAAATTTATGCGAAAAACCGGGTCAAATCAATTTATGTCCTAACACAGCCAAGGAAAGATTCAGGAGTGCGACAAGTCAAGCATTGCCCGTTTTGTGAATGCCGAACAGTAATTCTAGAGCGAGAGATTGAGCTGTCGGCATCTGCCCGAAACAAAATACATAAGGAAGACTCGGAGGTAAGCGAGGCAAAAATTGCTCTAAAACGTAGGGACTTCCGTAAATTAAGACAGCTTGCAATTCTCCCGTAGTCAATAATTGCTGAAACCAATCTTGAGCGGCTTGAGTTAAGCCAGCACTGCCTCGGAAACAATTGCCACGAATAAAAATTTGCAGCAGTGTCGGAGCAAAATGCTTTGAATCTGCATTATGGACGATCGCGCCTGTACGATCGTCAATTAGTTGCAATTTGTAACCAAACTGTTCGGGCAGGGCGATCGCCGGAGTGTGTTTACCCAAAAACTCGCACCCCAAAACATCATCTACCACAATCAAATTCCGCAACAACTGTGTCTCTGAGAGCTTTTTCGGCACTAAAGGCAAACAACCACCAAATTTTAAAGAATCTCGCAAGATATCGGCAGCAGTTGCCCTTGCCTCGGGATTAGCCAGCAAACTCAGGTTGATTAATGCTGGATTCAAACTCCCCCCCTTAGCAAGGGGGGGTTGGGGGGGGTCAAACATCGACAAACCCACCTTAATTTTCGCTTTCCAAATTCGGTTGACAGATTCCTTGATTTGTGACAACAAAATCCGCCCTTGAGTAACAGCTTCGCAGACAGCCAAAATCGCCCCTTCCGGATCAAGTGGCATCAGCAAAACATCAGCGCCAGCCTCAGCGGCCAAAACAGCAGCTTCATTAGCGCCGTACTTACTGGCGATCGCCCCCATCACCAAAGCATCCGTCACGATCAAACCTTCAAATCCCAACTCCGATCGGAGTTTCCCAATCAAAATTTTGTGAGAAAGAGTAGCCGGAAACTCGGCATCCCAAGCCGGAATCAGCAAATGAGCAGTCATCACAGCATCGACTCCAGCGGCGATCGCCAGGGCAAACGGAGGCAACTCAACAGCAGCCAATCTCGCTGGCGAATGTGGCAAAACCGGCAATTCCAAGTGAGAATCAACCGCCGTGTCTCCGTGGCCGGGAAAATGCTTAGCTGTAGTCAAAACCGGGTGCTCGCCTGCACCGCGAATAAAAGCACTGGCTAATTTGCCGACAATTTCCGATGTTTCGCCAAAAGCGCGGACGTTAATCACGGGATTGTCGGGATTGTTGTTAACATCAACGACTGGCGCGAGAATCCAATTTAGACCGATCGCCCTAGCTTCGATCGCAGTCACAGAGCCCATTTGTTCAGCATATCGATCGGCTTTACCTGGATCATGCGTCGCAATTTCAGCAATTGCCATCGGCGGCCCAAACCAAGTCGCCCCTGCAAACCGCTGGCCAACACCTTCTTCAATATCCGCGGCTAACAACAACGGAAATTTTGCCCAAGACTGCAATTGGTGCGATCGAACTGCCAACTCCGCAGCGCTTCCCCCGACCAAAATCACCCCACCGACGCCCAACTTTTCCAAATAATAGCGGAGTTTGTCGGCGGTTGGCTCCCATTCGGGATAGCGAATTTGATGATCGAACAAGTAGCCAGAAGCACGCACTACGAACATCTGGGCTACCAATTCTGGCAAGGAAAGATTGTCAATCATGGGTAATTTGGAATTGTTGACTGTTGACTGTTGACTGTTAACTGTTAGCTGTTGATTGCCTTCAGATGCTAATTAATCCTCGTCTGCTTCTAAATCATCATCATCATCATCATTGGTCAATTTTTCGCCATCATCCGTCAATTCTTCGTCGTCAAACATACCTGGTTTGCGATCGGCAGAAAGCTGATTCAGCAGTATCACCATTTTATCACCCCGTTCCAGGGAGCCATCTTCTAGAAATGCCACTCCTGGTGTCCGGCGTAGTTGCAACCTCTGCCCCAACTGGTTACGAACATAGCTAGTTGCCGATTTCAAACCTTCCATAGTCTCGGCTTTCGCCTCATCAGTACCGTAAATACTGACAAAGATTTTTGTGTGCTGAAGGTCTCCCGAAACAACTACTTCGGTAACGCTAACCATACCTGCACCGACTCGATCGTCCTTAATGCCGTTCAGCAACATCAGACTGACTTCCCGCTTAATCATTGAAGCTACGCGCTCTATGCGACGACTTGTAGCCATACCAATTATCCCCTACCTCTTCTACAACATACCGATCGGCTGTTTTTATCCCGACCGACAATTGTACCGCGACCTGAACCTAAATTGACCAAATTAGCTCGATCGGGTTTTTGAGTCAAATAAATTCCGTCAGGATAGAGGAGACAGCACTGCCGTCTCCTACAATATTATTTTGGATAGAGGAGACAGCACTGCCATCTCCTAACTTCTCAACTATAGATTCTCACATACTTAATATGAATATTCCTAAGTCAATTGTTCGCATTTTTCTCATCCTCCCAAACGGTCAGATTGTGGCACAACTGCGAGATAATATCCCAGGTATTGCAAGTCAAGGGATGCTTTCTACTTTTGGTGGTGGTGTGGATCTTGGAGAAAGTCCAAATCAGGCCGCAGTCCGAGAATTAGAGGAAGAAACTTGTCTTGAAACTAATTACGAAATGGAATTTATCACAACTTTTATTCACCAAAAGACCCGAAACAATCAAGCAGTTTTACAGGATAATCACCTATTTTTGGCTAGAATTATTAATATTGAGGCAATAGAAATCAAAGAAGGTGTGGGTTTTGTTGTTTTGAGAAAAGATGTAGATTTTGAGAAAGTTAATGCAGGTGAGGGTTCTCAAATGGCTTGGAAATTGTTGCAGGATTATTTAAATGGGTAATTAATGGGCGATCTTCAATATAAAATCAAGCAAAGTCCGATCGCCCCCCATCATGCCCGATTCTATCCAACAAGAAGCCCGCCAAATTCTCGAAACCCTTGCATTCACGCCCTTCGAGCAATGCCAACCCCTCACCCGCAACTTTAATACCATCCCCTCTCGCCCTGGACTTTATGCTGTCAGACATCGTGTGGATGGTCTGCTTTACATTGGTAAAACCAAAAGCTTACGCGGTAGATTTAGTGGCGGACACAAAGCATTTCTCTGGGCATGGCTCGACAAATACAACTGGGAAGATGTTCGCATCGCCATTCACCCGCTCTCGGCGTGGAGCAACCCTGCGTTATTATTAGAGCTAGAAGCGATTATTTTGAGAGCAACTGAGCCTCCCTACAACGTTCAAATCCCACCGGAAAGCTAGACTCATGCAATCAACAACTCTGGAACAACTATCTGTTGCCGATGCCGAAGCTATCCTAAAATACCTTCCAGAACGAATTCGTGCGGCTCTGATCGCCCGTGCTGCTGAAATTGAATATCCGATCGAAATTGTTGTGGAAATGGCAATTGCTAACTTCCTCGATAGCGAAGCACTGGGTTTTGCCGATTGCAAACCGGGGCGCGGTAACTAAAAAATCTGAAATTTCATCGATCGCGCTCGCACTCCCAGTTACGCTTAAGTTATTATGCCGATCGCCAAACAAAAATAAACTCATGGAAAAAGAATTTACAATCGGTCAAAAAGTGCGAGTTGTGGCGATGCCACCTTACCTCAAAACTGCCGAACGGATGCCGACAATGCGGGCTGCGAATGTAATTGCGATCGATGATGAAGGTGTTGTGATCGATCGGCGTCCCGGCAATTATTGGGGCATTCGCTTTGCAAAAGGTGCTTTTTTGTTAGACAGTCAGTACATTGAAGCGGTTGACAGTTGACAGTGGACAGTTGACAGTTGTCATTGTGAATTGCGAATTGCGAATTGTGAATTGCGAATTAGAAATTGGTAAATTTCCGCTCTTCTTTCTCTCAACTGTCAATTATCCACTGTCAACTGTCAACTATTCAAGAAGCCAGCTTGGTCTCAAAAGCCAAAGAATTAACCGAAAATTCTCCCAAAACTCCCTCTAAATCAGGATATCTGAAGTTACAAGGTTGAGGCTTTCCCAAAAAATAACCTTGAGCGTAATCCACCCCAAGTTCCTTCAGTTTATCCATAATTCTTTGACTTTCCACATACTCGGCAATTGTTTTGATTCCCATGACATGAGCAATTTTGGTGATAGCTTCCACCATGACAATATCAATAGGATTATCAGCAACATTCTTGATAAAATTGCCATCAATTTTGATATAGTCAACGGGCAAATTTTTCAAGTAAGCAAAGGAAGACATCCCGCTACCGAAGTCGTCCAAGGCAAACTCACAGCCGAGTTCCTTGAGTTTCCAAATCAAGCTAGCAGCTTTGCTGAGATTAGCGATCGCCACGGTTTCTGTAATTTCAAAACAAATTATTTCGGGCGGTATTTGATGGATGGAAAACTGCTCCTGAATAAACTCGATAAACTTTTCTTCGTTGATGCTGTCCCCTGAAAGGTTGATTGCATAAAGGCTAGGATGTTTGTCAAATGAAGATTGTGAATTAGACAAAGGGCAGCAAGTAGGCAAGCTAACTATTTTATCGCTGTCTCCTCCGGGGTTTTGGACTAATAAATTTGCTGTGAAAGTTTTAGATAAATTGCTAAATAAAGTGCGAATTACCCAGCGATCGATCGCGTGCATCAAGTTGTAGCGTTCGGCTGCGGGAATAAACGCCATCGGTGACACCAACTGACCGGTTGGCAACTGGAGGCGCAGCAGAATTTCGCAGTGCGTGCCGGTGGTTGGAGTATTGAGCAAATGTACGATCGGCTGAGAGTACAATCGGAAGCGATTCTCTTCTAAAGCTTGATTAATTTGGACTACCCACTGAGTTTCGCCGTGCTGTTTGATTAATTCCCGATCGCCCGCTTGATAAACTTGTACCCGGTTACGGCCTTTATTTTTGGCAGCGTAGCAGGCAATATCCGCCGCGCTCAAAACCGCAGATGTCGATGCTGTTTTGGGATTAATTGCCACCAAACCGATACTGACGCCGATCGAAAAAGTTTTGTCCTGCCACCCAAACCGGAATCCCTGAATGCTTTGCAGCAGCAATTCTGCCACATCTAAACCCTGTTTGGGGGGACAATTGTAGAGGAGTACGGCAAATTCATCACCGCCCAGACGCGCCAAAATATCGGTTTTGCGGATATTGCTTTTGAATAGCTGGCTGACTTGGCGCAGCAGTTCGTCGCCTGCAACGTGACCAGAAGTATCGTTAACTATTTTGAAACGATCGAGATCCATGTAAAGCATCACGTGTTCTTGCCCGTAACCTTGAGCGCTGTGCAGGGCGTGTTCTAGCTGGTACTCAAATTCGTGGCGGTTAACTAATTGCGTCAAAGGATCATGAGTTGCTTGCCAGGTGAGTTGCCGTGCTTGAGTTCGTACTTTGGTGACATCTCGGAACACAACGACGGCCCCGACAATTTCGCCGTTGCTGGCGTGGATGGGGGCGACGCAGTGGTCGATCGCAAATTCGCGGTTGTTGCGGGCAATCAGCAAGCTGTTGTGTCCTTGGTCAACAATCCGACCTTCGGACAAAGCGATATGGGCGATATTTTCGATCGGCATCCCGGTAGTTTCGTCAACTATTCTCAGCACCTTGGCGAGGGGCAAACCTTGAGCTTCCAAGGTTGACCAACCCGTGAGTTTTTGAGCCACTGGATTGAGGGTAAAAATGCAGCCGCTGGCATCTGTGGTGATTACGGCGTCGCCGATCGACTGTAGAGTCACCTGAGCGAGTTCTTTTTCATCAAAAAATGCTTGTTCCATGCGCTTGCGATCGCTAATATTGCGCTGCACGGACACCCAGTGAGTGACGTTCCCCAACTCGTCAGCAACGGGTACGCTGTTGAGTTCCACCCAATAAATTGAACCGTCTTTGCGGTAGTTGATCAATTCCAAGCGCAGCGGTTCTCGGCGAGAAAAAGCGCGGCGAATTTTGGCAACTTGAGCCGGGTTGCTGTCTGGCCCGCGCAGACAACTGGGCGTTTGGCCGATAATTTCTTCGGGCCGATAACCGGTCATTTGAGTAAAAGCTTCGTTGATGTAGATAATGGTTGGATCGGAGATATCGCTGTATCCCGCATCCATAATTACGATCGCATCGTTAGCGTTGACTACGACAGATTCTAGCAATTGCAGCCGCACCTCGGCCCGCACGCGGGTAGCGATTTCCTTTTCTAGTCGGCTGTTAGTCAAGCTGAGGGAAGCGATTGCTAGTTGCAATTCGCTAGTCTGTTCTTGGACGTTTGCGTGCAGAAGATCGATCGACCCAGACATTTCCATCGGGTCAAGTACGCCCAGCAAACTGCTTTGAGTAACTATTCCCAGAAGTTCTCCGCGTTCCCCCGTTACTACCAACCTGCGGACTAAACGCTGCTGCATTTCCTGATGAGCTACCCACAGCGAGTCTTCTGGTTTGAGACTAAATAAAGGGGTACTCATTACAGTTTGGGCGATCGTCTGCGACAAATCTATATCTAAAGCTTGAAATTCCACAATATCTTGTTCAGTGACTATACCTACCGGAATCGGCAACAGCAAAGTCATCGAAAATTCTGTGGACTCCGTAATTACCACACAGCTAACCCGGTGCTGCGCCATCAACTCAGCTAAACTGATAACTGACGCGGAGCGAGGCGCTTGAATGACTTGTGCGGTCATTACTTCTTTCACCGTCCGCATTTTTAAGATTTTTGTCGGTTGCACCATCGCTTGGCGAATGCTTTCCGGCGTAATTACTCCTAGAAGTTGACCCCCACGATCCAATATTGGCAGGTGGTGAATTCTTAGTTGGCGAAGCAGAAGTAGGGCGCTGAAAATGTCTTGATCTTCATTTTTTGTCAGAGTTGCAGCAGGCTGGCGCATCACCTCTGCGATCGTGATATTTTTTAAGTTTTTGCCCGACGCAATCAAATCTACGAGATCCCTGTCTGTAAAGATTCCTTGCAATTGAGAATTTGGAGCAGATTCCCGGGCGGATTTTTTTGCTGATTTTTCCACAACAAAGACGCAAGTACCTCTGGCGTCTCTGACTGGGCTTGAGGTGAGGGGATTTGGGATTTCTGTTAGTTGCGGGTAGTAGATATTGGTTGGTGGAATATCTGCGTTGAGAGAACAACTTGGGGGCCGTTGCCCCATCAGGGTAATTACTTCGGATAGTGCGGTATCAGGTGCAACTTTCAAGGGAGAGCTGTCAATGACTTGATCTAAAGTCGGCAGATGCTTGGAGGAATCGTTTTTGATCATAGTTAATTCATTTTTGCGGGTACGCCTCTGCGACATTCCTAAAAAATGCTGCTTTCCAAGCAGTAGGTAGATTTTTACAGCGCTGCGGAAACATAATTAAAAAATCTTGTTAAAAATTTACCCCAATCTTTGGCTGGAGAGCTGGCTGTTGACGGCTCTCCTGTACCTATTAAGTAGTTTCTCCGTATTAATTACACACTATTTCGACTGAAACCCTTGCCTAGCAAGGATTCTTCCTGTGATTAATTTTGTGTACTTACTTAAGTTATAACTGTATCTTTATTTTAAGTGTAAATTTTCTGCCTGGTCACAGTTTTCTTGAAAATAATATATCTGTTTTCAATTCTTAGCTATAAAATTAACTTATAGCATCCTCGCTCGCGTCGGGAATCAGCTCTATCTTCCGAGATACACATCTGTTAGCTTTTTTTGCTAAAATAGTCAGGATATTTTAATCCCAAAAGACACTGTATTAAGTTTGGTAGTGTTGATTTTTATGACATTAAGTTTTGCGAACTTTTCGAGACTATTTGTGCGTTGTGGAGGCAATTGATATCACAGCTAGTCTGTGATATCAATTGCAACTTCCGAAAACAACCGTGGTAAGATTGTAGATATAAACAGAAGAACTTAAACACCCAGTCAGGCGAGGAAAAGGGATTATGAAACGCCATCTATTAGCCGCTACTATTTTAATTACTCCTCTACTGTTGGCAGGTCCCGCTCGCGCGGCAAATCCCGCTCACGTCAAGCAGTTACTCTCAACTGGGCAATGTTTTGGGTGCGACTTGTCGGGAGCAAATTTAGCCGAAGCTCATTTAATTGGTGCAGATTTGAGAGAAGCAAATTTGCAAGGCGCAAATCTATCTAATGCCAACCTCGAAGGTGCTGACTTGACGGGCGCTAATCTGACGAGTGCTAACTTAACCGCAGTTTTCCTGACTAACGCCAGTTTAAATGATGCAGACCTCGATCGGGCAAATCTGACCGCCGCCATCATCAACACCGTAGATGTATCCGGCGCTTCAATGGAAGATATGACCATCACTAATGCCAAAATCTATAATACCCAAATCGGCGTCGGTGGAAGCTACGACCAATAACTCATTCCCAAAATGCAAACAGCCAATTTTCAGTTGAAAAACCCGGTTTCTCCCCAGAAACCGGGTTTTTAATTGATTCGCCGTATTTGGGCCCAGGTGCTAAATTAAAATTAGTATTGCTTTAATGCTGATAATCTTAATAAATTTGTACAATACAGCCATGTCCAAACGACTCACCATTGCCCAAGCACAGCAGCAGCTTCCCAACCTAGTTCAAGAACTCACCGATCAGCCGATCGCGATCACTCAAGATGGTGTTCCCGTTATGGCAGCAATCAGCTACAACTATTTGACTGAACTCCTGGAAACCTTGGATATTCTCACCGATATTGAATTCGTTACCAAACTTCGCCAAAGCATCACCCAAGCAGATGAAGGCAAAACCGTTTCCTGGGAAAATGCTAAAGCCAAACTGGGACTATGAAAGGCGAAGCAAATTCAATCCAATACGACATCCAACTTAGGAATGATAATTAAATAACTTCCACAAGTTTGTGGGATGGGCGTCCCGCCCGTCTTGAACAGGCTCTCCGGCCTGTTCCACAATAACAATTAAATTAGAAATGGGGCAACTTGTGTTGCCACATTCGTCCTAAAAACCCAAATCCACCGCAATTCGGTGCGCGCAAGCAAACCCAGAAAATGCCACCGCATTCAAACCTTGTCCCGGAAACGTACTATCGCCCACACAATACAAACCAGGCATAGAAGTTCGATTAAACGGCATTCCCAACAAACCCATTAACTTCTGCTTCGGAATCGGCCCATAAGTTCCATCTTCGCGGCCCAAAAAGCGGCGGTGAGAACGCGCTGTCCCAACTTCCATATAATCCAAACCAGCATCTAAACCAGGAAAAATCTTTTCTAATCTTTCAATAATTCTCCCTCCCGCCTCTTCCTTTTTATCCTCGTATTCCTGCTGCGAAAGTCCTTCCCACTCTTCCATCCAACTCGAAGTAAAAGCGTGAACGATGTGATATCCTGCTGGAGCTAAATCTGGATCTAACAGCGTTGGAATTGACACTAAAATAGTTCCTTCCGGTGCTTCCATTTTGTCCCAATCTTCTAACAAAATGTGGTGACAGGCAGTACCAGCAGGGATTACGCTTGCTTCTACTCCTAAATGCAAACTCAAAAAGCTGGGGGCTTTTTGATAGCGCTGCTGCCATTTCTTCTCGCTAGCTGGCATCTCTGCTGCGGGTAGCAATTTCTCGAAAGTATCCCACCGCGTGGCGTTGGAAACTATTCGCTTGGCTCGGTAAATTTCGCCACTTACTAGCTCGACTCCGACAGCGTGACCGTTTTCTGTGATAATTTTTTTAGCCTTAGCTTTGTATTGAATTTGCCCGCCGCATTTTTCTAATCCTTCTACTAATTTTTGGGCAATTTGACCGACTCCGCCTTTGGGATAATTGATGCCGCCGTAATGTCTGTCAGAAAATACCATTCCGGCATTAATCATTGGTGTCAAATCTGCGGGTACTACAGACCAGTAGTAGCATTCCATGTCGATAAATTTCAACAAAGTAGGGTCTTTTATGTAGCGCCGCGCGATGTCGCCAGTATTTTGGGGGAGATATTTGACTAATCCCAAACAGGCTAAAGGATTCTGAAAAAAGACTCGAACTAGATATCCGGGTTCTTCTAGGGATAGCAATTCCATCTCGTTGAGACAGTTGAAGACGTTCCAGCATTCGCCGTAAAATTTTTGGATTCCGGCGCGCTCGTGGGGGAATCTGTCAATTAGTTCTTGCAAGTATTTATCATAAGGCTGGGGAACTTCTAGATCCAAGCCAGCGGGTAGATGATAGTGAAGCTGGACGGGATCGGGAATTGTTTCTAGGGTGACGTTGACGGCTTTCAGGGCGCGGGTGAGGAGGTTGGTGGTGCCGCGCTGTCCGAATCCAAATATCATGGAGGCTCCGACATCGAATCTGTAGCCTTCGCGATCGAAATATCCGGCACTACCTCCGGGAATCAGGTAGCTTTCGAGTACCAAAACTTTGGCTTTTTTAGCGGCTAGCTGGGTGGCAGTGACGAGTCCGCCAATGCCTGAACCGATGACAATTACATCAAACTCTTGCTCTGTCGGGCGGGAGTTGCTAGAGAATAACTGGGATTGGGTAGGAGCTGACATTAGGTTAAAAATCTTAATATTTATATAATTTTACAGTCGATCGCTCCAGAAGGAAGAAGTTCGGCAACGGATTATATAACGGATGTAACGGATGTAACGAAGATCGAAGTTAGGCAACCGATAATGCTCTATGCCTTATGCGCTGCGCAGGCCCATGTTTCAAAAAGAAATGCTTCAAAAAAAAATGCGGGAGCAGTCTACCATTGCCGACTGCCCCCGTCTGCCGATCCTTTGAGAGGAGAACACTAAAAATTACTATAGCCTTGTTGCTAACTTATGTCAATACTATTGGAAAAGTATTTCAATAAGCTCTGGAAGGTCGATCGACAAACGAAGGCATTGATCCATGCAGAAGGCATTCGGCGAACTCCCACAAAGCCACACGGACTCTCCCCTTGTATGCGCCGCCAAGGATGTGATAAGTTGCACAGAGCGAACGATCGCCAACGGGCTCCGCCTTCAAGGACGATCGAACGCATCGCATAAAATGTCTGAAACCTAGCAATCTCCCCAATTTCCTCATGCCTCTGCAACTGCGCGTTTTCGTTCCTCCGCATCCATTAATTAAGCACTGGCTAGCAGTCGCCCGCGACGCAGGCACCCCATCGGTACTTTTTCGTTCTGCGATGACAGAATTGGGAAGGTGGCTAGCCTATGAAGCGATCAGAGATTGGCTGCCGACAGTCGAAACAACGGTGCAGACTCCTTTGAGCGAATGTCCGGCGACGTTTATCAACCCGCAAGCTCCGTTATGTGTGGTGCCAATTTTACGGGCGGGTTTAGCACTGCTGGAAGGAATTCAGACGGTTGTGCCACTGGCTTCGGTTTACCATTTGGGTATCGCCAGAAATGAGGAGACGCTGGAACCAAGTTTTTATCTGAATAAGTTGCCGGCGCAGTTTAACCCGGAAACACGGGTGATTATTAGCGAGCCGATGATGGCGACTGGCGGAACAATTATGGCGACAATGCAGGAGTTGACTTCACGGGGAGTTGACCCAAACTTGATTAGGATCATTTCTGTGGTGGCTGCTCCTCCGGCTTTGAAGAGGCTGAGTGCAGAGTACCCAAGTTTGACTATTTACACGGCAACGATCGACGAAATTGTCAATGAACAGGGTTTTATTGTACCTGGGTTGGGTGACGCGGGCGATCGAACTTTCGGCACATGAACCAGACGATTTTGGATTTTAGATTTTGGATTTTGGATTGAAGAATTGAAGATTTTGGATTGAAGATTGAAGAATTGATTCCACAGATAAATCTCCCGCTTAGGTTCGGTTTGTCTGTGTTTGGGCGCGGTGACTCGTTTCTGGAATCAGTTGCGGAAATATCCGGGAAAAAAGATGACCCTGCTTTGGTAAAACCAGGCACCAACAAAGTTAAGATTAAAACCAGAAGTCAAAAATAAATAGCGTTTAGCACTCATTGCCCGTGAAACTTGATTCTGTACCGCCAAACTTGTCTGCTTCTGACTCACCAACCCCCAATTCCGATTTGCCGCAACACCTACAAGTACAAATAAAAGAGGCTTCCGAGAGTTGTACTGGTTTAAGCCCGGAGTCGGCTGAACTCTCAGTGAGTGTAAATCCCGATATTTGTCAGGAAGAAAAAGGACTGAAGCCGAAGCACTGGGCAATTTTTGGTTCGACTTTTGTAACTATTTTTTTGGCTGAAATTGGAGATAAAACTCAGCTCGCAATTTTGCTGATGACTGCTGAATCTCGGAATCCTTGGATTGTGTTTGCTGGTGCGGGTTCGGCTTTGATTGCAACCAGTTTGTTGGGAGTTTTGCTGGGAAGATGGCTGGCTAGTCGGATTGATCCGAGAACTTTGGAGAGATCAGCGGGAGTGATTTTGCTGGCGATTTCGGCGGTTCTATTGTGGGAAGTGCTGGGTTAGACGATTTTAGATTTTGGATTTTGGATTTTAGATTTGGGAATTACTGATGATGTTTGGGTAAGTCCAAAGAAACCGGGTTTCTGCTTAAATTTAGCGATTAAACCGAGGATTTTGGACAGAAACCCGGTTTCTGGGAGCCTGTGAGTAAGTTGTAGAGTTCTAAATATCTAATTAATAAGTAAAAAAAAATATGGATTGGCAACTTTTAGGAATAACTTTTATTACAGTATTTTTGTCAGAATTGGGAGACAAAAGTCAGGTAGCTGCGATCGCCCTTGGTAGCAGTTGCAATTCACCGCGGGCTGTATTTTTTGGGACAGCATCGGCGCTGCTGTTGGCGAGTTTCATCGGTGTTGTGGTTGGCCAAGGTACGGCTGAGGTGTTGCCGGCAAGTCTGGTAAAGACGATCGCGGCGATCGGATTTGCAGTGATGGGGCTACGCTTGTTGTGGCCAAAAGCTGATGCGCCGGAAGCATCTGAATAAGAGGAAACGAAGAATAAGAGGAGACGGCAGAATAAGAGGATACGGCAGTGCCGTCTCCCTACCATGAATTGAGGTAGGGAAACGGCACTGCCGTATCCTAATTTTGATCGCCGTATCCTAATTTTGATCGCCGTAGCCTAATTTTGATGGAGGAAACGGCACTGCCGTCTCCTAGTCCTAATTTTTTTGATTGATTAAGCTTGATGTTGATAGCAGAAGGTAAGCAGTGTGCCACCGATCGCCCATTTGACTGCTTCCAAAGCGAAATAGCCTTGGTGTAATACATTCATGCCGGTAGGAATTTCGGCTGTGTCAAACAGATTTAGCTGCATTCCCAAGGCGCTCATTTGTGGTGTCAGAGCGTAGGTGTCAATCAGGACGATCGCCAGAAGTACCAAAGATAATATAATAACTGTGCGACTCTGCTTGCCGAAGCCACTAGATAAATTGTTCAAAACCATCAAACCAGTCGCAATCAAACCTGCACAAACTAACTCAACGCGGTTGAATCCCCAAAACATTAAGTTTCCTGCCGCTGCAAACTCAGGAGATGTCATCATCCCAGACACGTACAAGCTGGGCATAATTACTAAATCGATAATCAGGCTGCCACTCAGCCAGAAAATTAATGCCACCATCACAATAGCTTGCCAGCGCGGTTTGATAGATTCTACTCTTGATGTTGTAGTAATAGCTGTCATAACTGAACCTCTTAAAAATTTTTCTGCCTCTTTTTAGAGCTTAACCAGTTTTTCTCTCAAATCGTGTTAAGTATTTTTAATTTAATGCTAACTTTTGTGTATTGAGTAATAAATTTTATTAAAAGTGCCTAAATTGCCCTCTTGGTTTCCCCGTCTTTCTTCTCAAGTATGGATTCTGGCGATCGGCAGATTCCTCTCCCAAAGTGGCACTGGCTTTACCTTATTTTACGCGCCCATATACTTTGTCTCTCAAGTCGGCTTATCTGCTACTGCTGTTGGCATTGGTTTGGGCAGCGGTTCGATTTCTGGCATATTTGGTCGAATTTTGGGCGGTTCTTTTTCGGATTCGCCAAAATGGGGAAGACGGCGAACTTTATTACTGTCAGCCATTATTTCGGCTGTGGCTTGTTTCATGTTGGCTGCTGCAAATGATTTCCCTAGCTTGGTTGTGGCGAATTTATTGATGGGTTTTGGTGTTGGTTTATATTGGCCAGCAACGGAAAGTATGGTGGCGGATTTGGCAGATGGCGAGCAACGACAGGAAGCTTTTGCTTTGACTCGACTGGCGGATAATTTAGGTTTGCAAGTGGGGATTATTCTGGGTGGTTTTTTGATTGCGCTAACTGGGAATTATCGATCGCTATTTGTGATTGATGGCATCTCGTTTGTGATATTTTTTGCCGTAGTTTGGGGTGCTGTGTCTGAAACTTACAAACCATCTACTTCCGTGGAGACAGGAAAAAACGGTAAGCAAAATGGCTGGATGGTGGCGTTGAGCGATCGCACTTTGTTGATCTATGCCGTTGTCAACACCATGTTTACTTTATATATTGCCCAAATCCAAACTACGATGCCGCTTTATTTTACCAACTTTGTCTCGGTTGGTGCGTCGGGAAAGGGCTTTTCTACGCTGACAATTACCATTTTGTTTGCTTTTAGCACTTTTTTGACTGTCGCCCTGCAAATGCCGATCGCGAGGGCTTTGAGACGGTTTTCTTGTCCGCGAGCCTTGATGATTTCTGCTTTGCTTTGGGGCATTGGATTTATTGCGATCGGCTTGACGGGTATGGCTGCAACTGGCAATCTATTTTTAGCGGTTGTCGGCTTGTTTTTCTTGTCAGTTGCCACGGTTGCTTACACTCCTTTTGCCTCTGGTTTGGTGGTGGAATTAGCCCCAGAGTCTTTGCGAGGCGTTTATTTGGCAATTAATTCTCAGTGTTGGGCGATCGGCTATTTAATCGGCCCGCCTTTGGGTGGTTGGGCTCTGGATAAAGGGCAATTTGCGGCGGATAATTTTTGGTTGGGTTTGGCTCTTAGTGTCAGCGTTGCTATCTTGATTTTGGAGATTGTCGATCGCAGGTTAAAAAAAACAGTTGCCTAAATAGCTGTTTTGTGATATAGTTTTACACTGATATTTTGTGTTGCAAGTTCTCGATCGCAGGTTGAAAAAAATAGTTGACTAAATAGCTGTTTTGTGATACTTCAGCAGTCTTGATTATGAAAGATATAAAAAATTGTTAATTCAAGACTTGTGCTTTTCAATACTAAATAGATGTATAATTCTTGAAACGTAATAAAAAATTTACAATCTATTTTCTGAGGAGTTCTAATGAAAGCAAGTCTACTATTTAGTGCAGGCGGAATAGGTCTACTGTATCTACTTGTCGGTTCTTTACCATTGGCAGCGATGCCTCCTGTCGCTGAAAAAGAGACATTAAGCGCCCAAGAATTAACAAAAATACAGGCTGAAATCAGCCCGAATACAACCGTTGAAAATCAAGCTACAATCCCCGAAACACATGGGTTAAAACCAGCCGATGCGGTGAAAGTGGAAAATACGGGCGAGCTCGCCAATCTGCCTCAAGATAGCGCTAAGCTCGATCGACCACAAATAGCAGCATCTACCACCGAAAATCCGTCGGAAAACTCCTTAAATTTAGCTGAAAAACCAGCAAACCCAGAACCAACAACACTTACAGCAGAAACATCTGTTATTCCTGCCCAAAACCCGCAGACACCAGCTATTGCCCAAACAGGCACATCTGCGCCAGTACCAACAGAAACTTCTACTTCCCAAAAAATAGCTGAAATCGCCAACAGCGATTCCTTAGAGCCCACAGCAGCCAACGAAACCCCAGAATCTACCGAACTTCAGCAAGTAACATCTGTCTCGCAACTATCCGACGTGCGCCCCACAGACTGGGCATTTCAAGCCCTGCAATCTCTCGTAGAAAGATACGGCTGTATAGCGGGATATCCCGACGGCACATTCCGAGGCAATCGGGCAATGACTCGCTACGAATTTGCCGCCGGTTTAAACGCTTGTTTGGACAAAGTTAACGAATTAATCAAAGCAGGTACAACTAATTTAGCAACCAAAGACGACTTAGCCAAACTGCAAAGACTGCAAGAAGAATTTGCAGCAGAATTAGCTACTTTGCGCGGCAGAGTCGATGCTTTGGAAGCCCGTACCTCCGAATTAGAAGCCAATCAATTTTCGACAACAACTAAACTCAAAGGCGAAGCAATATTTAGTGTTGCCGATACTACCAAAAACAATCACAGCGATACTCAGACAGTCTTCAATTACCGAGTGCGACTGAATCTGCTAACCAGTTTCACCGGCAAAGATACACTGATCACAGGTTTACAAGCTTACAACATTCGCAGCTTCGGCCCTCAGTTGGGTTTGTCAACCGGGGCCTTTAGCGGTTTGTCGGATAGTCAGGCAAAGCTAAGTTTTGAGCCGCAATTTCCAGGGATTAATCCTCAGAATTTATCTAGCATTGGCGCTAATACAGTTGAACTGTATAAACTGCTTTACGTCTTTCCAGTTTCTAACAGCATCACTCTATTTGCGGGCCCGAAAGCTGAAACTTCAGACGCATTTCAAGCCATCACTCCCTTCGCTGGAGAAGGGCAAGAATCTATTTCGAGATTTGGAGGTTACAACCCGGTAGTGCGCGTATCCGGCGGCACTTCCGGCACAGGTTTGGCATCAGCAGGCGGGTTTATTTGGAACGTTTCCAAAAAAGTCAATCTCACAGCTTTGTACGGCAGTGTAAATGCTGCTTTGCCGGCTGATTTAGGGTTTCCGGCTACTCCGTTAGGTGCCGGTTTATTTAATGGCAGTACCATTGCTGCTGCACAGTTAACAATTAAACCAAGTAGCAGTATTGACATTGGTTTGAATTACGCTTACAGTCGCCACGAATTGAATATTCTGGCCACAGGATTAAGCGATGCGGATTTGGGTTCGATTTTGGGAAGAAATAGAGAACCTGTTAGCGGCGGTGTGACGATGAATTCCTTTGGTGGTACTGCAACTTGGCGGTTTTCTCCGAAAGTTGCTGTTTCTACCTACGGAGGTTGGATAATTGCTGATGCCGAAAGAAGCAATGCTTCTACCACTTTCAACAGTTGGATGGTAGGTTTACATTTCCGAGATTTGTTGGCACAGGGCAATAATGCAGGTATTCTGTTTGGACAGCCTTTGGATCGCGATTCGGTAAGCGGCGGTGCTCGTTTTCAGACAAATAAGGCAACTCCTTATCATTTGGAGGCTTATTACCGTTTTAGAGTTAACGATAATATCAGCATTACACCGGGTGCTTTTGTGTTGTTCAATCCTGAAGGTACCAAGAATAATGATACTGTAGGTGTAGGGGTTCTTCGCACTACTTTTAGTTTCTAGAGTCGCGAGAATATAGCCTCTGCATGGGGCGGGGGCGGGTTTATTTCTCTTGTCTGTGAGTGGCAAATATTGTTGGTGAACCCGCCCCTACCAACCAATTACCAATTACCGATTACTTTCTGCGATCGCCCAAGGCGGGGCGGGTTTATTTCTCTTGTCTGTGAGTGGCAAATATTGTTGGTGAACCCGCCCCTACCAACCAATTCCCAATTACCGATTACTTTCTACGATCGCCCAATTTGCGATAAACCGCCCTCAAATCAACCTGATGGTGAGCCATCGCTACCAAAGCATGATAAAATAAGTCTGCAACTTCTCCAGCAATTCCATCTTTGTCATCATCCTTGCAAGCCATCACCACTTCCGCCGACTCTTCACCAATTTTCTTGAGAATCTTATTATCGCCACCCTCGAACAACTTGCAAGTATAAGAGGTTTCATTAGGATTGTCGCGCCGATCGCAAAT
>CASBQF010000163.1 GCA_949127775.1 Oscillatoriales cyanobacterium PMM_0080 | reverse complement strand
ACTGCTCTATTTCCTGATTTTATGCGATTGCTTTGCTAAGACTCGCAATCACAAACTTCTAAAAAAGGTTAAACTAAGCAAACTTACCGATGGTGCAAAATAATGGCTAAACTCGATCGACCTTTCAGCTACCCTACAACCCGCAAAATCGACCAAACCGACGATTACCATGGCGTTACCGTATCCGACCCCTACAGATGGCTGGAAAACCCCGACTCAGAGGAAACCCAAGCTTGGGTGGAAGCCCAAAATGCAGTCACCTTCGGCTACCTCAATCAAATTCCGGCGCGCGAAAAAATCAAACAGCGGCTGACTCAGCTTTGGGATTACGAGAAATATGGCATACCTTTCAAAGAAGGCGAACGCTATTTCTACTATAAGAATAATGGCCTACAAAATCAATCCATTCTCTACACATTAACATCCCTGGATGGCGAACCCAAAGTATTAATTGATCCGAACACACTCTCAGAAGACGGAACCGTTGCTTTGGGCGGCATGGCTATCAGCGAAGATGGCAAATTCATGGCTTACGGTTTGTCAAGTTCTGGTTCCGATTGGCAGGAATGGAAAGTCCGCGATGTCGAAACAGGCACAGATTTATCCGACCATTTAAAGTGGGTAAAATTCTCCGGCGCATCTTGGACTCACGACGGTAAAGGATTCTTTTATAGTCGTTACGATGAACCCAACGAGAAAAGCAAACATGAAGATGTTAACTACTACCAAAAACTGTTTTACCACAAGTTAGGAACTGCACAATCTGAAGATGTCTTAATTTACGATCGCCCAGACCAAAAAGAATGGGGATTTAGTGGTGGTGTTACCGAAGATGGCAAGTATCTAATTATATCAGTTTGGCAGGGAACTGAAACAAAAAATCTGCTTTTCTACAAAGATTTAACTGCACCAGAATCCGCAGTCGTAGAACTAATTAACAAATTTGAGGCGGAGTACAATGTAATTGATAACGAAGGCTCTGTTTTCTGGATTCAAACCGACTTGAATGCACCGCTTGGCCGCGTAATTGCGATCGACATTAGCAACCCTCCTCCCTCATCCCTCGCTGGCGATCAAAGTCAAGGGAAGTTCACAGAGATTATTCCCGAAGCAGCCGAAACCCTCGGAGGCATTGGCATCCTCAACAATCAATTTGTTACTTCCTACCTAAAAGATGCCTACACCCAACTTAAAATCTTCAATTTAGATGGCTCCTTCGTGCGACAAATAGCATTGCCCGGAATCGGCTCAGCGGGAGGATTCGGTGGCAAACGACACGAAACCGAAACTTTTTATGCTTACACCAGTTTCACGGCACCAAACACCATTTATAGCTATAATATGGTGACAGATGAAAGCAAGATTTATCGCCAGCCCAAGGTTGATTTTAATCCGGATGATTACGAGACAAAACAAGTATTTTATCCGAGTAAAGACGGCACGCAAGTACCGATGTTTATCACTCACAAAAAAGGCTTGCAGCTAGATGGCAATAACCCGACTTATCTTTATGCCTATGGTGGTTTTGGGATATCGCTAACTCCCAGTTTTTCGGTTAGCAGAGTCGTGTGGTTGGAGATGGGTGGAGTTTGTGTCACCGCCTGTTTGCGGGGTGGCGGCGAGTACGGCGAAGCATGGCATCAAGCAGGGACAAAGTTGAACAAACAAAATGTGTTTGATGACTTTATTAGCGCGGCGGAATGGTTGATCGCAAATAAATACACGAAACCTGCTAAATTGGCGATCGCAGGTGGTAGTAATGGGGGCTTATTGGTGGGAGCTTGTATGACTCAGCGACCGGAGTTATTCGGTGCAGCGCTGCCCGCTGTTGGTGTGCTGGATATGTTGCGCTTCCACAAGTTTACCATTGGTTGGGCATGGACTTCGGAATATGGTTCTCCTGAAAATGCAGAGGAATTTCCTACAATTTACGGCTATTCTCCCCTGCACAATCTCAAACCAGGAACGACTTATCCGGCTACAATGATTACAACGGCAGATCATGACGATCGCGTAGTTCCGGCCCACAGCTTCAAGTTTGCTTCTGCTTTGCAAGAAATGCACGCTGGGGAAAACCCGGTGTTGATTCGGATTGAGACTAAAGCGGGACATGGCGCTGGTAAACCCACTGCGAAAGTGATTGAAGAATTGGCTGATGAATGGGCTTTTTTAGTACGTGAACTTGATATTAAGGCCTAAAACGTTGATTGAGATCCCCGACTTCTTCAAGAAGTCGGGGATCTTTTTATTGTGTTTTTGTTAATTTTTGTAGTTTTTACTTGTCATTTTTAAATTGCTGTGATATTGAGTCATAAGTTAGTTTCAACTACCATTTTATAGCGGTTCTCGGGAAGGTGAAGTATGCCATATTTGGCCAATACTTCGACCCAATGACTGCATTTATCCTGATCCCTGCTTGCCCAATGCTATAAAGCCCAATGCCCAATAAGTATTAATTACTGTGCCAAATTAAACTGTAGCAATCACGAATTATTTTTATTTTATAAATTTAAAAAAAAACTTAATAACTTAATATTTGGCGATTTTTATAATATCGGTTAGCTTAATCATGGCAATTAAGTCGATCGACAATAAAATCTAGCAGCAAGTAAAATATGTCTACCGTAAAAACACGTAACTTTGAAAAGCTCATGAGTAACATCTCATTGGGAAGTCTCAGTATTTCAGGGGTGTCAAAACCGAAAAACGATCTAGTGATTGTTGACTCAAAAATAGATAACTATCAACAATTAGTCAGCGGAGTTAGAGCGGGATTTGAAGTAATTGCGATCGATCCCGGAAGAGATGCGATCGGACAAATCACCGAAATTCTGAGTCAGCGCAGCAACATAAATAGCATTCATATAGTCTCTCACGGCCAAGAAGCAGCACTACAACTTGGCTCCATCCAGCTCAATATTCACAACCTAGAAGCTTATAGTAGTCAATTGCAGCAGTGGGGAAAAGCCTTTAGGGGCGATCGACAAGGCAAAATTCTGCTCTACGGTTGTAACGTAGCCGCTGGCGAATCCGGGATTAAATTCATCCAAAAAATTAGTGAAATAACCGGCGCAAATGTTGCCGCTTCCAACAACCTCACCGGAAGCGCAGCACTAGGAGGCGACTGGGAATTAGAAATTGTCACAGGCAGAATCAATGTCGAATTAGCATTTAAAAAAGCAGTATTAGAAAGCTACACATCAGTCCTAGCAACCTTAGTAACCGAAGACTTTAAAAAACCAACAGTCATTGGGCCTTGGATCTATGGAGTTGGCAATACCCTTACACCTAACCCCGGCTTAACAGGAGGTGCCGCCAACACCAGTGGCGTTATTCCCAATTTAGGGGATAACGATCCAACCGGAACAGGCGCTTTGAGATTAACATCAAATGCCTTTGACCAAGCAGCTTTTCTGATCTACAATAACCCGATCGCTGCCACTGGGGGTCTGAGAGTTACCTTTGATTTCTTTGCCTATAATAGGGGTACTGTTGTTGATGGGAATCAACAGCTCCTTGGTGCCGACGGCATTAGTTTTTTCCTCATTGACGGAACGGCTACGCCAACACAAGCGGGAGGCTTTGGTGGCTCTTTGGGCTATGCTCAGAATACTAATTCAAATTCAGCCGGTATTTTAGGAGGTTATTTAGGTGTCGGATTAGACGAGTTTGGCAATTATTCTAGCGTTATTGCTGGAAAAAACGGTGGTATCTCGCCTTTGCCAAGTGTCAACCTACCTGATTCAGTAGGAATCAGAGGCAGCCAAAGCACATCTTATAATTTTTTAGGTAGCGCTGTAGCTCCTGGTGGGATAGATAACACAACTGCAACAACCCGCACTGCTACCGGTACTAAAAGAAGCGTTCAGATTACATTATTCCCGGCGACTTCAGCAACACCTAACCGTCTTTCAGTTGCCTTCGACTCGAATAATGACGGCATATTTGGTCCGGCCGAAACACTGATCGATATCCCAAATTTGGCATTAGTAAATGGAGCAGTGCCACCTACTTTTAAATTTGGGTTTGCTGCTTCGACGGGGGGAAATACAAATGTTCACGAAATCAACAATATCCTCGTCGAAACGATAGATCCGCCCACACTCGTAGCCGATGTTTCCATTGTTAAAAAAGGCCCGCAGTTCGCCAACCCAGGCGGCACGATCACCTACACCATTACCTCTACTAATAACGGGCCGAACGAGGCCAGAGATGTCCTGATTCAAGACCCCCTGCCCGCAGGTTTAGTTTTCCTCGGCGCTAGCGACGGCGCTAGTTTCAATACCACAACGCGGACTGTTATTTGGCCAGTGATTCCGACTCTGGCTAACACTGCTAGCGTCACCCGCAGCATCACCGTCACAGTTCCCACAACACTCACATCCTTAACTAATACTGCCTATAGTAGCTCCAGCACTTTCGACCCCGATCTCACTAATAACAATAGTTCCCAGCCAATCTCTCAAGTCCCAACTACAATTACTAACGCCCTTCTTGCTGATGTTATTACCACTAAAATTGGGGATGTTACAGCAACTGCGGGTCGCACAGTTAGTTATACGATCGCCACACGAAACAACGGGCCAAGCACCGCCGATAATGTCACAATTACTGACAGCATCATTCCCGGTTTAACAGGAGTAAGTATATCTAACGGCGGTACTTACAATACAACTACTGGGATTGTCACCTTCCCGGCTATCACCTTAGCGAATACAGTCAGCACCACGCGCACTGTCAGCTTCATCGCACCCGCAAATGTCAGCGTCAGCAACACTGCTAGAAGCACATCTAGTACCCTAGACCCTACTCTCGACAACAATGATGGCACAGAACCCGGTGCTAGAGTCACCACGACTCTGACACCTAGTGCGGATGTGATCACGACCAAAATTGGGACAGCTAGTGCTGCTGCGGGTTCTACAGTCAGTTATACGATCGCCACACAAAACAACGGGCCAAGCACCGCCGAGAATGTCACAATTACTGACAGCATTGTTCCCGGTTTAACGGGAGTAAGTATATCTGACGGCGGTACTTACAATACAATTACTGGGATTGTGACTTTCCCGGCTATCAGCTTAGCGAATACAGCCAGTACCACCCGCACGATCGGCTTCATCGCACCCAACTCTGGAAGCGTCAGTAACACCGCCCGCAGCACTTCCAGTACCCCAGATCCTACGCCCGGGAACAATGACGGCACATCAGTCGGTGCTGTTGTGACTACGACTCTGACACCAGGCGCGGACGTGATCACGACCAAAACCGGGCTGACTAATGCTGCGCCAGGTTCGATCGTCAGTTATACGATCGCCACACGAAACAACGGGCCAAGCACCGCCGAGAATGTCACCATTACTGACAGCATCGTTACTGGTTTAACGGGAGTAAGTATATCTGACGGCGGTACTTACAATACAATTACTGGGATTGTCACCTTCCCGGCTATCACCTTAGCGAATACAGCCAGTACCACCCGGACGATCGGCTTCATCGCACCCAACTCTGGAAGCGTCAGTAACACCGCCCGCAGCACTTCCAGTACCCCAGACCCGACGCCCGGGAACAATGACGGCACGGCAGTCGGTGCTGTTGTGACTACGACTCTGACACCAGGCGCCGGCGCCGATGTGATCACGACCAAAACCGGGCTGACTAATGCTGCACCAGGTTCTACAGTCAGTTATACGATCGCCACACGAAACAACGGGCCAAGCACCGCCGATAACGTCACAATTACTGACAGTATTATTCCCGGTTTAACGGGGGTAAGTATATCTGACGGTGGTACTTACAATACAACGACTGGGATTGTCACCTTCCCGGCTATCACCTTAGCGAATACAGTCAGTACCACCCGCACAATCAGCTTCATCGCACCCAACTCTGGAAGCGTCAGTAACACCGCCCGCAGCACTTCCAGTACCCCAGACCCGACGCCCGGGAACAATGACGGCACATCAGTCGGTGCTGTTGTGACTACGACTCTCACACCGACTCCGACACCGACTCCGATCGTTCAACCCAATCAACCGCCTGTTACGGCCAATACTCAAGTTACTCTGCCGCCGAATAGCAGCAGACAGGTGACAGGATTGGGAGCAACTGACCCCGATGGGTCGATCGCCTCTTTCGCCATCAATACCCTGCCACCATCCGCCCAAGGAATCCTATTTTTAGGAGATCCAGCCAACGGTGGAATTGCCGTCACACCAGGTCAAGTCCTGACTCCGGCACAAATTCAGCAACTATTT